>JBOGDE010000400.1:0-4805 GCA_050701695.1 Micromonosporaceae bacterium | reverse complement strand
CGGTAGCCGGCGAGCGCGGCGCGCGCGGAGTCGGCGGCGTCGTCGAGTGCGCTGACCGCGGGGCCGACCACCACCGGACCCTGCCCGAACCCCGACAGCAGCTTCTCGGTGGCCCCCAGCGGATCGGCCGCACCGCCGAGTACGGCGATCAGCCGGTCGCCGTGCACCCCGCCCAGCACCTCCACGCCGATCCGGCGCGCGGCCCGGTGCAGCCCGTGCAGCACCACCTGGGTCTCGCCACCGGGGGAGCGGCCCACCGCCACCGCCACCGGCGTGGCGTTGATCCAGCCCAGCGCCGCCGCCCGGCTGGCCAGTACGTCACCGGTGTCTCCCCGCAGCAGTGCGTCGACCAGCAGCGCCTGCAGCCTCGCGTCCCAGGCGCCCCGGGTCTCCGCGGCACGGGCGTACACCCGGGCGGCGGCGAAGGCGATCTCCCGGGAGAACCGCAGCACCGCCTCCCGCAGTACGGTCTCCTCGCCGGGTGCGGCGAGCCGCGGCACCTGCTCCTCCACCACGTCGATGGTCACCTTCACCATCTGTACGGTGTGCTGCAGCGTGATCGAGCGGGCCAGCTCGCGCGGCGCGGAGTCGAACACCTCGTCGGAGACCTCGGCCGGCTGGGCGTGGTTGCGGATCCACTCCACGAACGAGCGCACCCCGGCCTGCGCCACCAGCATCACCCAGGAACGCTGGTCGGCCGGCAGCTCCCGGAACCACGGCAGCGTCTCGTCCATCCGGGACACGCTCGCGGTGGCCAGCGCGCCGGCGGCACGCTCGACGTTGCGGATCGTCGCGGCAAGCGGCTCCGGTTCGCGCCGGGGCCCGGCCGGGTCGGCTGTCAGCTGTCGCCTCCGGTCTCGCCCGGCGCCGCGGCGGTGACGTCGGCGAGGTCGTACTTCTTCGCCGCCTGTACGGCCAGCTCCGGCGGCACCTCGCCCCGCCGCGCCAGCTCCCGCAGCGTCGCCACCGTGATCGACTCGGCGTCGACGTGGAAGTGCCGCCGCAGCGCGCCCCGGGTGTCCGAGGCGCCGAAGCCGTCCGTACCCAGAGAGGTGTAGTCACCCGGCACCCAGCGCGAGATCAGGTCGGGCACCGCGCGCATCCAGTCGCTGGAGGCGACCACCGGCCCCGGAGCGCCGTTCAGCTTGTGGGTCACGTACGGCAGCCGCGGCTCCGCCTCGGGGTGCAGCAGGTTGTGCTCTTCGGCCTGCACCGCGTCGCGCCGCAGCTCGGTCCACGAGGTGACCGACCAGACGTCGGCGGCCACCCCCCAGTCCTCGGCGAGCAGCTCCTGCGCCCGCAGCGCCCACTGCATGCCGGTGCCGGAGGAGAGCAGCTGTGCCCGGGGCGCGGTGTCGGCGACCGCGCCGAAGCGCTCCTCGGCGCGGGCGTACCGGTAGATGCCGCGCAGCAGCCCTTCCACATCCAGATCGTCGGGCTGTGCCGGTTGGGCGATCGGCTCGTTGTAGACGGTCAGGTAGTAGAAGATGTCCTCGGGCTTTTCGCCGTACATCCGGCGCAGCCCGTCCTCGACCAGGTACGCCAGCTCGTACGCCCACGCCGCGTCGTAGGCCACCGCCGCCGGGTTGGTCGCCGCCAACAGCAGCGAGTGGCCGTCCTGGTGCTGCAGCCCCTCGCCGTTCAGCGTGGTACGCCCCGCCGTCGCCCCCATCACGAAGCCGCGGGTCATCTGGTCGGCCGCGGCCCAGAAACCGTCGCCGGTGCGCTGGAAGCCGAACATCGAGTAGAAGATGTACAGCGGGATCATCGGCTCGCCGTGCGTGGCGTAGCTGGTCCCCGCGGCGGTGAACGATGCCACCGAACCGGCCTCGTTGATCCCCTCGTGCAGGATCTGCCCCGTGGTCGCCTCCTTGTAGGTCAGCAGCAGCTGCCGGTCGACGGCGAGGTAGTTCTGCCCGTGCGGGGAGTAGATCTTCGCGGTGGGGAACAGCGAGTCCATGCCGAACGTACGCGCCTCGTCCGGGATGATCGGCACCCAGCGGTGGCCGGTCTCCTTGTCCTTGATCAGGTCCTTGACGAGCCGGACGAACGCCATCGTGGTGGCGACCTTCTGCTTGCCGGAGCCCTTCTTGAGGTCGGCGTAGGTCTCCTTCGGCGGCAGGTTGAGCGGGATCACGGTGCGGTTGCGGGAGGGCACCGGGCCGCCGAGCGCCTTGCGGCGCTCCATCAGGTACTCGTACTCCTCGGGCTTCGGCTTCACGTACGGCGGCAGCACCGGGTCGAGCGCCTCGTCGGGGATGTCCAGGTAGAGCCGGTCCCGGAACTGCTTGAGGTCGTCGGTCTTCAGCTTCTTCATCTGGTGCGTGGCGTTGCGCGCCTCGAAGTGGCTGCCGAGCGTCCACCCCTTGATCGTCTTGGCCAGGATCACCGTCGGCTGCCCGGTGTGCTCGATCGCCGACTGGTACGCCGCGTACAGCTTGTGGTAGTCGTGGCCGCCGCGCTTGAGGTTCCAGATCTCGTCGTCGCCGAGGTGCGCGACCATCCGGCGGGTCCGCGGGTCACGCCCGAAGAAGTGCTCCCGTACGAACGCGCCCGACTCCGCCTTGTACGTCTGGTAGTCGCCGTCGGGGGTGGTGTTCATCAGGTTGACCAGCGCGCCGTCGGTGTCGGCGGCGAGCAGCGGGTCCCACTCGCGTCCCCAGATCACCTTGATCACGTTCCAGCCGGCGCCCCGGAAGATGCTCTCCAGCTCCTGGATGATCTTGCCGTTGCCGCGTACCGGGCCGTCGAGGCGCTGCAGGTTGCAGTTGATCACGAAGGTGAGGTTGTCCAGCTCCTCGCGCGCGGCGGCACCGATGGCGCCCAGCGACTCCGGCTCGTCCATCTCGCCGTCGCCGAGGAACGCCCACACCCGCTGCTGCGAGGTGTCGGAGATGCCGCGATGCTGCAGGTAGCGGTTGAACCGGGCCTGGTAGATCGCGTTCAGCGGGCCGAGCCCCATCGACACCGTCGGGAACTCCCAGAAGTCCGGCATCAGCCGCGGGTGCGGGTACGAGGGGAGTCCGCCGTCGGCGCGGGTCAGCTCCTGCCGGAACCCGTCCATCTGGTCGTCGCTGAGCCGGCCCTCCAGATGCGCCCGGGCGTAGATGCCGGGGGAGGCGTGGCCCTGGTAGTAGATCTGGTCGCCGCCGCCTTCGTGGTCACGGCCGCGGAAGAAGTGGTTGAAGCCGACCTCGTACAGGCTCGCCGCGGACGCGTACGTGGAGATGTGGCCGCCCACCTCGACGCCGGGACGCTGCGCCCGGTGCACCATCATCGCGGCGTTCCACCGGATGTACGCCCGGATCCGGCGCTCAACGTACTCATCGCCGGGGAACCACGGCTCACGCTCCGGCGGGATGGTGTTGATGTAGTCGGTGCTGCGCAGCGCCGGCACCCCGACCTGGTGCTCGCGGGCGCGCTCCAGCAGGCGCAGCATCAGATAGCGCGCCCGCTGCCGGCCACGTCCCTCGATCACGCCGTCAAGGGACTCGATCCACTCGGTGGTCTCCTCGGGATCGATGTCCGGCATCTGGCTGGGCAGGCCGTCGCTGATGATGGGGCGCTTGCGTTCGGTTGCCACGGATGCGGTCCTTCACCTCGTCGTGCAGGGGCGGTACCTGTCCATCCTGCCTGCTCGTCGTCCGCCACGTCACCTCGGACGCGGTTACCGCCCAGTACCCGGACGTGGCCGGCTGTTCACCGGTGATTCGTGTCCGTACCAGGCGCCGACCACTGGCAGGCTCGGAGCATGGATACCGATGTGATCACCGTACGCACCGGGCCGGCGCCGACCGTGGTGGACCTCACCGCCGACGTCGAGGGATTCCTGCGGGACCGGGACTCCGCCGACGGGCTGCTGCATGTGTTCGTGCCCCACGCCACCGCCGGGGTGGCGATCATCGAGACCGGCGCCGGGAGCGACGAGGACCTGATCACCGCGCTGGGCGACGTACTGCCCGCGGACGGGCGGTGGCGGCACCGGCACGGCAGCCCCGGACACGGGCGCGACCACGTACTGCCGGCGTTCGTCGCCCCGTACGCCACGCTGCCGGTGATCGACGGGCGGCTGGCGCTCGGCACCTGGCAGTCGGTGTGCCTGGTCGACACCAACGGCGACAACCCGACCCGCCAGGTACGCCTCTCGCT
Source organism: Micromonosporaceae bacterium (assembly GCA_050701695.1). Taxonomy (GTDB): domain Bacteria; phylum Actinomycetota; class Actinomycetes; order Mycobacteriales; family Micromonosporaceae; genus WHSM01. The sequence continues at coordinate 656 of JBOGDE010000400.1, read as the reverse complement.
GCTGCGCGGCTGACCACACGCGCGGCGGATCTGGGGAAGACAGGAGCGGGTCTATCAGCGATCCTGTTGCGGTGAGCTCCGCATGGGATCTTGACAGCAGTCTGCGGGAAGCGGTCGCCGCACTGACCCCCGATACCGACACCGCCGACGCGCAGGCCGATGAACCGGCCGACGAGCGGGCCGATGAGCAGGCGGACGAACAGAACGGCGAGCTGAGCGGCGATCAGCTGCGCGAGTGGTACGACGCGATGCTGACCAGCCGTCAGCTGGACCTCGCCGGCCACTGGCTGCGGTCGTGGAACGAGGGCTACCACTCCGTCAGCTCCGCGGGCCACGAGGCGACCGCCGCGGTGGCCGCCGCGCTGCGCCCCACCGACCCGGTGCTGCTGTATCCGCGTTCCGGTGGCTTCTACTGCGCGCGGGCCGCTCAGGTGCCGGCCAGCGATCCGGTGCTCGACGTGCTGGGCGCGGTGGTGGGCGCGGCCACCGAGCCGATGGCGGGCGGTCGGCACACCCCGTACGGGTCCCGTGCCCTGGCGGTGGTGCCGGCCAGTGGCAACGGCGCGGCGCACCTGCCGCGGGCGATGGGGCTGGCGTTCGCGATCGATCGCGGCCGGCGGCTGGGTGTGGCGGGGGCGCTGGACCTGCCGGAGGAC
>JBOGDE010000399.1:0-4826 GCA_050701695.1 Micromonosporaceae bacterium | reverse complement strand
CGATCACGCTGAGCACGATCCGGGTCTTCTTCTCGGCCGGGATGCTTGGGGGTCTTCCCATGTGTCTGACTCTCCTTCAGGACTGACTCAACTGTCCTGCCACAGAGTCTGACGCGCGACACACGCAACCGTGCCCCTCCTCACCGAACCCACCGCCGACCAACGCCGGGCCTTCGAACTGATCGGCGCCGCCATCCCGCAAACACTCAAGTAGCCAGAACAACCACAACAGAAAGCAGCGAATCCCCAGCTCAGCTGGGGATTCGCCCGTCATAGCGGCAGCAACTTCGGCCTAATCACGGTTTCGGGATAGTGGCCTGAAAGGGCTCATGATCATGGGCGCGGGTAGCCGTCGGTGGGTAGCAGTGCGGCCAGCCAGTTGTCGCGACGCTCGCCGCGCTGCGGCACCCCGGACCGCTCCACGCCCTCCGGTACGAACCCCGCCTTCTCGGCGACCCGCCGTGACGCGTCGTTGCCGACGTGCGCCCGCCACTCGATACGGGCCAGGTCGAGGTGTTCGAAGCCCCAGTCGCACAGTGCCCGTACCGCGGCGGTGGCGTACCCCTTGCCGCGCGCCCACGGGGAGACCAGGAAGCCGATGTCGGCGATCTGCGGGTCGCTCATCAGCCGCAGGCTGAACGATCCGCAGTAGTTGTCGGCGTCGTCGTACAGGCCGCAGTGCAGGCCGGCGCCGTCGCCCCACTGGTCGGCGATGTGCGCCAGGTACCACTCCGCGTTCGAGGCCTGGTACGGGTCCGGCACCGTGGTCCACCTGACGGACTCCGGGTCCCGGCAGCTGGCCACCATCGCGTCCAGGTCCTTCTCGGTGGGGCGGCGCAACGTGATCGGCCCGCCCGGGCTGTCTACCCGCAGCACCGGGTGTGGTCCCCCGAACACCTTGGCCCGCCGTACCACGAGCGAGTCGGGACCGAAGCTGTCCGGTGGCACGTCACCGAGGTCGGTGGGCAGCAGCGAGGCGATCCAGCCTTCCACCGTGCCGGGTCGCACCGGGTCGGTCAGCCGCAGCCGGCCCTCCATGCGGAAGCCGGCGCGCAGCGCCACCAGCCGCGACGCCCAGTTGCCCAGCATCGCCAGCCAGACCAGCCGGCGTACCCCCAGGGTGTCGAACGCCCACCGGGCCACCGCCCGGCTGGCCCGCACGGTGACGCCGCGGCCCCGCGCCCAGGGGGCGATCCAGTACCCCAACTCGGCGCTGCCGAGCCGGGCGTCGATGCTGACCAGCGCGACCGAGCCGAGCAGCTCGCCGCTCCCGGCGTCGAAGATGCCGAACGTGGCCGAGGTGCCGTCCTCCCAGCCCGCCGCGCTGTGTGGCCCGACGAAGTCCTCGGCGTGCTCGGCCAGGTACGGCCGCGGCACCGTGGTCCAGCGCTGGATCAGCGGGTCCTGGCAGGCGCGGTGTACGGCGGCGGCGTCGGAGGGGCGCCAGGGGCGGATCAGCAGGTCGTCGTCGACCAGTTCCACGGGTTCCATCCGACAAGCGTGCCGCGCGGCGGCGTGCCGGAAAAGCAGTTTCCGCTGGTACGGGTGCCACGTACCACCGGATCGGCTTCTCGCGCCGCGGCCTGGACGCGTGCACACTACGGATAGTGGGGTATTTGGAGGGGACCTTGGTGACAGAGCGTGAGGCTGGAGCGGTGAGGGGGAACCGTGGCGCCCACCGCCGGGACGGGGCCGGGAAGGCGGCCGCCGGCTGGGTGCGTCAGGGCACGCCCAAGCTGCGGTCCGCGCTCGCCCGGCTGATCGGCGTGGCCGCGATGCTCGCCGCGCTGGCGCTCGGGGTCGCCGCGCTGCTGGTGGCGTTGCGGGCCAACTCCGACAACGTGCTGGTCGCCGCGATGGTGCGGACCGCGGAATTTCTGGACGGGCCGTTCGCCGACGTGTTCACCTTCTCCGACCAGGTGCAGCAGGTGCTCGTCAACTGGGGGCTGGCCGCCGTGGCCTACCTGATAGTCGGCGGGGTGTTGGTACGGCTGGTACGCCCGTAAGGTTGCCTACCGGCCTTCTTGGTGCCCGCCCTGACAGAATGGTGGGTTCGCCGCATACGATGGCTGGCGAAGACGTCGCAGTGGGGAGCCGGAGACCCGTGTCATTTTTCGAAAAGATCCTGCGCGCAGGCGAAGGTCGGATGCTGCGCAAGCTCAAGAGCGTCGCTGACGCCGTCAACTCGATCGAGGACGACTACACCGACCTCACCGATGCCGAGTTGCGCGAGCTGACCGACGAGTTCAAGGAGCGGATCGAGGACGGCGCCAGCCTGGACGACCTGCTGCCCGAGGCGTTCGCGGTGGCGCGGGAGGCGGCGCACCGGGTGCTCGGCCAGCGGCCGTACGACGTGCAGCTGATGGGTGGCGCGGCGCTGCACTACGGCAACATCGCCGAGATGAAGACCGGTGAGGGCAAGACTCTCACCTGTGTGCTCCCGGCCTACCTCAACGCGCTCTCCGGCGACGGCGTACACGTGGTCACGGTCAACGACTACCTGGCCCAGCGCGACGCGGAGTGGATGGGCCAGGTGCACCGCTTCCTGGGGCTCTCGGTCGGCGTGATCCTGCCGAACGAGCCGTCGGCAAAGCACCGCGAGGCGTACCTCTGCGACATCACGTACGGCACCAACAACGAGTTCGGCTTCGACTACCTGCGCGACAACATGACCGCTTCGGAGAAGGATCTGGTGCAGCGCGGTCACCACTTCGCGATCGTCGACGAGGTCGACTCGATCCTGGTGGACGAGGCGCGTACCCCGTTGATCATCTCCGGCCCGGCGGCCCACTCGCAGCGCTGGTACGGCGAGTTGTCCAGGATCAGCCGGAAGCTGGCCGGCTTCGACACCACCAAGCTGCTTCACCGGGAGCGGCAGGACCAGATGCAGACCATCAACGCCAAGTACGACTACGAGGTCGACCAGGCCAAGCGGACCATCGCCATCACCGAGCGCGGGGTACGCCGGGTCGAGGACGAGCTGGGCATCGAGAACCTGTACGACCCGGTGAACACCCACCTGGTGGGCTACCTGAACAACGCGTTGAAGGCCAAGGAGCTCTTCGCCAAGGACAAGGACTACGTCGTCAGCTCCGACGGCGAGGTGCTGATCGTCGACGAGTTCACCGGTCGTATTCTGCACGGCCGGCGCTACAGCGAGGGCATGCACCAGGCGATCGAGGCCAAAGAGGGCGTGGAGATCAAGCAGGAGAACCAGACCCTCGCCACGATCACCCTGCAGAACTACTTCCGGATGTACGACAAGCTCTCCGGCATGACCGGTACCGCCAAGACCGAAGAGGCCGAGTTCAACAAGGTCTACAAGGTCGGCGTGGTGACGATCCCGACCCACCGGCCGATGATCCGGCAGGACCATCCGGACGTGGTCTACAAGACCGAGCGGGCGAAGTTCGAGGCCGTGGTCGAGGACATCGTGGAGCGGCACGAGGAGGGCCAGCCGATCCTGGTCGGCACCACCAGCGTGGAGAAGAGTGAAGTCCTCGCCGAGATGCTCAAGCGGCGCGGTGTCAGGGCCGAGGTGCTGAACGCGAAGTACCACGCCCGTGAGGCGGAGATCATCGCCCAGGCCGGTCGCAAGGGCTCCGTCACCGTCGCCACCAACATGGCCGGCCGTGGTACGGACATCATCCTCGGCGGGAACCCCGAGTTCGCGGCGGCCGCGGAGCTGCGGCAGCAGGGGTACAGCCCCGAGGAGGACCCGGAGGCGTACGCCGAGGTCTGGGAAGCCGCCTTGAAGAAGGCGAAGGTCGCCTGTGAGGACGAGGCCGAGGAGGTCATCGACTCCGGCGGCCAGTACGTGCTGGGCACCGAGCGGCACGAGTCCCGCCGGATCGACGACCAGCTGCGTGGCCGTTCCGGCCGGCAGGGCGACCCGGGGGAGTCCCGGTTCTACCTCTCGCTGGGCGACGACCTGATGAAGCGGTTCAACGCGGCGGCCGTGCAGGCGGTGATGGACCGGCTGAACATCCCCGACGACGTACCGATCGAGTCGAAGCTGGTCACCAGGCAGATCAAGAGCGCGCAGACCCAGATCGAGGGTCAGAACGCCGAGATCCGCAAGGACGTCCTCAAGTACGACGACGTGATGAACAAGCAGCGCCAGGTGATCTACACCGAGCGCGACCGGGTGCTCGACGGCGAGGACGTCCACGAGCAGATCGTCCACATGATCGACGACGTGGTCGCCGCGTACGTCGGCGGCGCCACCAGCACCGGGTACGCCGAGGACTGGGACCTCGACGTGCTGTGGGACGCGCTGGGCAAGCTCTACCCGATCTCGCTCACCGTCGAGGAGCTGGAAGACGAGGCCGGCGGCCTGGAGGCGCTGGACGGCGAGTTCCTGATCGAACAGGTCAAGGAGGACGCCCGCGCCGCGTACGACCGGCGTGAGGAGGAGCTGGGCGAGGAGACCCTGCGCGAGATGGAGCGGCAGGTGCTGCTCGAGGTGATCGACCAGAAGTGGCGCGAGCACCTCTACGAGATGGACTACCTGCGGGAGGGCATCGGGCTGCGGGCACACGCCCAGCGCGACCCCCTGGTGGAGTACCAGCGCGAGGGCTTCGACATGTTCGCCACGATGCTGGAAGGCATCAAGGAGGAGACGGTCAAGTTCGTCTTCAATGCCCAGATCCGGATCGAGCCGGCCCCCGAGGAGATCGCGAAGCTGCGCTCCTCGGTGGCACGCCCGGCGCTGCTGGTCAAGGGGCTCGAGCACCGGGAGCCCGAGCGGCTGCAGTACTCGGCACCCACGATCGACGGCGAGGCCGGCAGCGGCACCGCGGTGGTCGAGGAGGAGGCGCCGGCGC
>JBOGDE010000398.1:0-4828 GCA_050701695.1 Micromonosporaceae bacterium | reverse complement strand
GTGCCGGGCCTGGCGCGCTTCCTCGGCGGCGCGGTCCGCGGCGTCGGCGGCGAGCCGGAGGCGGTAGGCGGCCACGTACAGGTGGTGTTGCCGGTGCGTGGCGTCGGTGTGGCGGCGGAACGCGTCGGCGACCCGGCTCCGCCAGTGCTCCTCGGTGGCGTCGGAGTCGCGGCGCAGCCGCTGCCGTACCCCGGTGTCGCCGTACTCGTCGTCGAGCAGGTCGGCCTGCCGCCGCAGCAGCCGCGCCAACCGTTCCAGCTCGTCGGCCGTGGCGCTGCTGGCCGTGCCGAACGTTGCCTGGCTCACCATGGTCCCGCCCCCCTCCGGTACGCCGCCAGCTCTTCGAGTGCCGCCGCGACCTGGGCCGCCGACGCGGGGACCGCGCCCACCTCGCGGTCGGGGTCGGTGTCGTCCTCGGTGGCCAGCCACACCTCGCCGGGGCCGCCGTCGAAGACCGCCAGGAACCCCTCGGCATGTGCCTGGTCACCGACGTCGTCGGTCCTCACCAGCACGCTGACCCGCCGCCAGCCGCCCGCCGGGGCCGGCACCACCCGGCCCAGTGCCGAGCGCCGCCCGGTGTACCGGCGCCGGCCCGGACGACCATCGCCGGGGGAGCAGTCGACCAGCTGCCGCAGCTCCGTGGCCAGGCGTACCCCCGGATCGGGGTCCGGAACCAGCTCCAGGCGGTGCAGCAGCGGCCCGACCCGGTTGTGCAGCAGACCCCGTTCGCCGGCCAGCAGCGAACACAGCGACTCCCCCGCGGCGTCGCGCCGCTCCACCGCGACGTACACCGGGCTGAGGACGGCGGCCGACATCATCGCGGCCAGCGGCTCGGCCGGCCACAGCTGCCCGGCGGTGTCGAGCACCAGCAGCCCGCGCGCCAGCAGGGTGGCCAGGAACCGCCGGTCCAGCGCCGGATGCAACTGCTCGCCGGCGATGTCGTACAACGTCGCCAGTACGCCGGGAAACCGCGGCGCGCCGAAGCAGCGGGCGAGCGCGACCAGCTCCTCGCCGGTGAGCGCCAGCGCGGGGGTCCCGACGGTGGCGGTCACTTGAGCGGTCCGATGTTCACCGGGCTCAGCCCGTCCCACGGGGTCACGTCCGGTACGTGGTCGTCGGCGAAGTCCTTGATCTCACCGGCATTGTCGACCACGAGCTTCGTACCGTCGACGAGGGCACCGCCGCCGTTGCCGATGATCAGCGTGGGTGGCAGCGGGATGTTGCCGACGTCGTAGAGCAGGTCGGCGGCGAGGTTCGCGCCGTTGCCCAGGCTCGGGTCGTCCCAGAACTTCTTCGCGTCCAGCCCGGTCACCGCGGCGTCGGCACCTCCCCCGATCAGCGGGATCGCGCCGCCGGCCCGCCGGCCCAGCAGCCGCTTCGCGCTGTCGCCGAGCCCGTCCGCGGCCCGCGTCCGGTCCGGGCTGAGGTGGCGCAGTTCCGACAGGCTCTGGCGGCGTTCCAGGATCCGGGCGTACGCCCGCTCGCCGATCGCCTTGCGCAGGCTGCCCGCGTTACGGGCCGCCCGGTGCCACTCCCGGGCCGACAGCGCGGCGGCCGGCAGCTTGAGGCCCAGCGCGCTGGAGATCTGCTTGAGCGCGCGCAGCGTACGGGAGCTGGCGGTCTGGCTGATCCCGGCGAGCCGCAGTTTCCTGATGTCGTGCTTGGTGAGCCGCAATGCCTTCTGCGACTTCTCCAACAGCTTGCGCCGAGCCCGGATCTGCCGCACCGAGGCGCCGTTGTGTTCCATCTGCCGCAGGATCTTCAGGTGGTGGCGGACGTCCGCGCGGTGCCGGGCAAGGAGTCGCTTTCCTTGCGCCCGCAGCAGCACCTGGGGTACCTCCCCGGCGGCCAGCAGCACCAGCGCCTTGGCGACATCGAGCCCGTTGAGATCGATCGCCCGGGCGTCGGCGGCGGTTTCACCGAGCGCCCGGCCGGCGGACGTCAGCCACCGCTGCGCGCGTTCCAGCTGGCCGGACAGCCCCCGCAGCGAGTCGAGCGCGGCCTGTGCCTCGGGTGGCAGCCCACCGGTGGTGACCTTCAGGTCGGCGCCCACCGCGTCGAGTTGACGGGCCTGGCCACGCAGCGACTCGTCGGCGCCGAACAGCTCGGCGAACACGAACGTCAGCAGTGGGAAGACCATCGCTCAGCCCCCGAGCACTTTCGCGACCCGCGCCGCCCCCAGCGCCGCCACCGCGCCCGCCAGCTCCGCCTTCGCCGTGGTGAGCTCGCCGCGGGCGGCTTCTGCCTTCCGCTCGTACCGTCCGGCAATCTGGCGCAGCTCACCGACCACCCGGGAGACCTTGCCGCGCACCGACATGACGACGCGCTCGGCGGACCGGGCCTGCTGCCGAGCGCGCTCGATCTTGGGTGAACGGGACCTGCCTTCCACGTCGACGGAGATCCCCGACAACGCCTCCATCGGTCCGTCCAGCTGGCTGACCGCGGCACGGCAGGCGGTCACGTACCCGGCGTACCTGGTGACCTTGGCGTCCAGGGCGTCGACCCTGGTACGCAGGGCGTCGACCCTGGCCTCCAGCGCCGCGATGCTGCTCATGGCCCCAGTCTTCGATCACGGCACGCCGGGCGGAATGGGAAACCCTTCCCTGGTGTACGGCGGGCGGGCCCGTCAGGGGACCCGCCCGCCCAGAACTGTCAGACCCCCATGTGACGCTGCACTCATGGTCGTCGTCTTCGATGCCGAGCTGTGGATCTGGGAAGCCAGGCGCGCCGACAGCTGGACCTTCGTCAGTCTGCCCGCCGAGGCGTCCGAGGAGATCCGTGCGCTGACCGACGCACCGGCCCGTGGGTTCGGTTCGCTGCGGGTACGGGTCACGGTCGGCGGCAGCACCTGGACCACCTCGATCTTCCCGGACAGCGCGCGCGGCAGGTACGTGCTGCCGGTCAAGCGCGCCGTACGCAAGGCCGAGTCCCTCGACGCGGGTGACACCGCCACCCTGACCGTCGAGCTGATCGACCTCTGACGCCCCCACGGTTGCGCGCTGTCGCGATAAGGTCCCTGGTCGTGACCTTCACGCCGGAATGGCACCACGCTGAAATGCACCCCGCCTGGGCGAGATGGCTCCCGTGCAGCGTCCACTGGCTGCGGATCGTGCCGCACCCGGACCGCTTCCCGCGTACCGCCTGGGACGAGATCCCCGAGATCGAGTGGGACGCGCCCGCCTGGTGCGACCCCGGCGACCCGGACGACTGGGTCGCCAACAGCCTGAAGCGCCGCGACACCTCGGACCCCGACGACGCCGACCACGTCGCCGAGCACGCGCGCGAACACTACGAACAGGCGGTCACGCTGCGCGCCGAGCGCATCGAGCAGTTCAACCAGATGTGCGTACGGGCCGCCGCCGCCCCACCGGCCACTGTGGACCGGCTGTTGGAGTGCCTGATAACCCTCGGCGGGTACGAACGGCACGAGCTCGAGGGCGAGGAGTGGTTGGCGCCCCGGCTGTGGCGCAACCCGATCGACGTACTGGCGTTCACCGCCGAGGAGGCGGGCGCGGAGGCCGCCAACCAGCACCACGAGCGGGCCCTGCTGGTGGCCGCCGGGCTGCGCCGGCTGATCCTCGCCGAGCACGCGCCCGACCCCGAGGCGGAGTGGATCGAGGTGCCCGTGACCACGCACGGCATCGCCGAGCACGCCCGGGTCACCGCCGGGACGGTTCCCGGCGCCCTGGAGCTGCTGGCCGGCCAGGAGATGGTCGACCCGGGCGGGCTGGACCTCAACACCCTGCGCCCCGACACCCCGGTGACGCTGCGGGTGCCGTGGGCGCAGTTCGAGCCGTTCTTCGATTTCGAGGAACTGCCCGCACCGGAACACTTCCGCTGACGTTGCGGGCGTGACGTTTCGCCAAGTACGTCGCTGGGTCGAAGTCCGTGGGCGGTGGCAAGGCAGCGCCACCGCCGCCCGGACGCGTCAGCGTGGCGTGGTCACGTTGAGCCGGTCGAGCTTGCTCGCCGGCTCCTTCAGGTAGGCCAGGATGCGGGCAAGGTCGTCCCGCTCGGCCGGAGTTATCGGGGTGTTGAACCTCACCAGGCCACCGAGCAACTCCTCAACCGCGAGTCTCAGCTCTCCGCCAACGAACAGCCCTTCGAACCCGTCGTGATACCTGGCGTGGATCCGGTCGTACGTACCACGGATCGTCGCCTGAGTCAGCTCACTGAACTCCCAGTACTCCATCACGCACCTCTCGATGGGTTACGTCTGACGCCTGGCCCCTTGGTCGGATGGCCACCCGAGATGCTTCCGTCACCCCGCAGGTAAGCCCTGATGGTCACGCCTTCCCTGATGGCCTCTACTCGCCATGTGCCGTCGAACCGCTCATCTGCACTGTCTGGATTGTCGGCCACGCTCTTCACCTTGTGCGCGATCTTGTCCTCGTCCCAGTCTGGCGGAAACTCGGTCTTGTCTGGGCGACCCAGACCATGCAGGTGTCCGCCGCTGGTTTCGTCGTCCTCGTCGCCGTACACGATGTGTCTGAGATCCGACCACGACAGGGTCTGCTGCTCCGGGTAGCCGGGCCATCGAAGGTGCGGCAGTGTGCTCGTAACGGGCGGTGGCGATGTCGTGCCACCACCACCCGTCAGGCGTTTCCCGCCGCGACGGCCTCGATCTGTTGCCGGTACGCCTCGGTCTTGCCCGTGGCGTTTTCGATGGACTGCTTGGCGCCGCCGATGCCGTCGAACACAGCGCCGACCACTGCGGTCACGCTGTTGACCTCGGCCTGTTGGGCGTAGTTGTACGCCTGGTGAATGCTGCCGGTCGCGGTCTCCACACCGCTGGCGGCCTGGTCGAGTTGGCCGACCACCGTGGCGA
>JBOGDE010000397.1:0-4858 GCA_050701695.1 Micromonosporaceae bacterium | reverse complement strand
GTCTCGGGCGCCCGTGCCACGGCCTGGGTCGGCTCGGGCTGGGCCGGAGCAGGCGGGGCCTGCGCCGGCGGAGCGGGAGCGGCCGGCGCCGGAGCGGGCTGCTCCGCCTGTGCGGGCTGCTCGGCCGCCGCGGGCTGCTGTGCTGGTGCGGCGGGGGCGGCGCCGGCACCGCCGATCACGGCCAGTTCGGCGCCGACGTCGGCGGTCTCGTCCTCGTTGACCTTGATCTCCACCAGCGTGCCGGCCACCGGGGACGGGATCTCGGTGTCGACCTTGTCGGTGGAGACCTCCAGCAGCGGCTCGTCGACCGCCACCTGGTCGCCCACCTGCTTCAGCCACCGGGTGATGGTGCCCTCGGTGACGCTCTCACCCAGCGCCGGCATCGTCACCGCGGTGCCCTGGCCCCCGGACTCCTGAGGCGCCGCCTCCGGCTGGGCGGCCTGCGGGGGTGGGCTCTGCTGCGGTACGGGAGCGGGCGGCGGCGCGGCCTGCTCCGGCGCCGCCTGCTGTGGCGCCGCCTGCGGTGGCGCGGTCTGCTCCGGAGCGGGTGCGGGAGCCGACTCCGCCTCGGCGTTCGGAGCCGTGGCCTCACCGGCGGGTGCCTCGCCGGCGGGTGCCTCACCGGCGGGCGCCTGGTCAGCCGGAGCCTCGCCGTCGGAGGAGATCACCGCGAGCTCGGCGCCGACGTCGGCGGTCTCGTCCTCCGGCACCACGATCCGGGACAACACACCCGCCGCCGGTGACGGGATCTCGGTGTCGACCTTGTCGGTGGAGACCTCGAGCAGCGGCTCGTCGGCCTCCACCCGGTCACCTTCCTGCTTGAGCCACCGGGTGATCGTGCCCTCGGTGACGCTCTCGCCGAGCTGGGGCATCGTGACCGAGACCGCCATGTCGTACGACTCCTTGTATCCGCGTGTGAGTGGGGTCAGCTGTGGGCGTGCAGCGGCTTGCCGGCCAATGCCAGGTGCGCCTCGCCGAGCGCCTCGGTCTGGGTCGGGTGCATGTGCACCAGCTGCGCGACGTCGGAGGGGTACGCCTCCCAGTTGTAGATCAACTGTGCCTCACCGATCAGCTCGCCGACCCGGCTGCCCACCATGTGGATGCCGACCACCGGACCGTCGACGACGCCCACCAGCTTCACGAAGCCCTGGGTCTTGAGGATCTGGCTCTTGCCGTTGCCGCCGAGGTTGTAGTTGTAGATCTTGACCTTGTCGGCGCCATACTGCTCCTTGGCCCTGGCCTCTGTCAGCCCCATCGAGGCCACCTCGGGCTCGCAGTACGTCACCCGGGGGATGCCGTTCTCGTCGATCACGCTCGGCTTGAGCCCGCCGATCTCCTCGGCGACGAAGATCCCCTGCTGGAAGCCCCGGTGCGCCAGCTGCATCCCCGGCACGATGTCGCCGACGGCGTACACCTGGGGGACGTTGGTACGCAGCCGCTCGTCGGTGAGCACGAAACCGCGCTCCATCGCGATGCCCTGCTCCTCGTACCCGAGGCCCTGGGTGGTGGGGCCGCGCCCGACGGCGACCAGCAGCAGCTCAGCCTCGATGGTCTCCCCGCCGGCGACGGTGACCCGTACCCCCGAGTCGGTCTTCTCCAGCTTCTCGAAGGGCTTGTTGACCAGGAAGTTGATCTTCCGTTTGCGGAACGTGCGCTCCACCTGCTTGGAGCAGTCCTCGTCCTCGGCGGCGACCAGCCGGGGGAGCGCCTCGACGATCGTGACGTCGGTGCCGAAAGACTTCCAGGCGCTGGCGAACTCGACGCCGATCACGCCGCCGCCGAGCACGATCGCCGACTCGGGCACCCGGTCCAGGGTCAGCGCCGTCTCGCTGTCGATCACCCGCTCGCCGTCGAAGTCCAGCCCCGGGATGGTCTTGGAGTACGACCCGGTGGCTAGCACCAGGTGCTTGCCGGTGATCTGGCGCCCGCCGACCTCCACAGTGGTCGGACCGACCAGCCGGCCCTCGCCCTCGATCGTGTCGATCTTGGCAGACTTGATCATGCCGGTGAGGCCCTTGTAGAGCCGACCCACCACGCCGTCCTTGTACGCGTTGACGCCGGCCATGTCGACGCCGTCGAGGGTCGCCTTCACCCCGAACTGCTCGGCCTCCCGGGCCTGGTCCGCGATCTCCCCGGCGTGCAGCAACGCCTTGGTGGGGATGCAGCCCCGATGCAGGCAGGTGCCCCCGAGCTTGTCCTTCTCGATGAGCGCGACGGTCAGGCCGAGCTGTACGGCGCGCAGGGCGCACGCGTAGCCGCCACTGCCACCACCGAGGATTACGACGTCGTATTCGGCGTTCGGCTGATTCACGGATTCTCCCAGGGTGATGCGATAGTGCCGTTCGTCATCTTGGCATCCGGTTGGTGCGGCGTGCGACGTGACCCACCAGTGGTGATCGTGGGGACGTCCCCCTCGAAACCTACCGGTTCGTCGCGGCATAGTCGGGCGACGCCGGTTGTTCCCAACGGATAAGGTGCCTCAGGCGGTACGCCGGTCGACGGCGTACCGCTTCTGGCCCGCGGGTACGGCATCGGTGGAGGTGCACCAGGTGGGGTGGTTTCGACGGCTTCGCGGCTCCCGCGACAAGACCCCGGGGGCGCCGGCGCGGGGGCGCGCCGACCTGAAGGTCGCGCTCGCCCACCTGGAGGAGTTCGTCGCCAGCCGGCACGGCGTGGAGGCGTACGTCGAGCCGCGTACCACCGTGACCGAGCCGACAGTGTTGTTGATCGCACACGACGGCGAGTGGACCCGCCGCCGGATCGGCAGCCCGGAGGAGGCGTACGCCTTCGGCAAACGACTCAACATCCCGGTGTACGACGTCAACCTGGTCGGCTACCCCCAGCGGATGCGCGACTACAACGAACGCCAGAAACGCCGCTGAACGGGTCAACGCTCAGGCCCGGGCTGCCACACGGCGCCGGATGGGCAGCCGCCGGGCCAGGGGCCAGAGCAGGATCGCGGTGATCACGGCGTACCCGGCGATCGCGAACGTGTTGTCGACCAGGCCCAGCACCGAGCCGTCGGCGAGCTGGAACGCCCGGCGCATCTGCTGCTCGGCGAGTGGGCCGAGGATCACGCCGATCACCACCGGGGCGATGGGCAGGCCGTACCGGCGTAGCAGCAGGCCGAGCGCGCCGAGCCCGAGCAGGATCACCAGGTCCACCGCGGAGCCGTTGACCACGTAGACGCCCATGCTGGCGAAGAACAGGATCCCGGCATAGAGGTACGGCCGGGGGATCCGCAGCAGCTTCGCCCACACCGGGGCCAGCGGCAGGTTCAGCACCAGCAGCAGGGTGTTGCCGATGAACAGGCTCGCGATCAGCCCCCACACCAGCTCCGGCTCGTGGCTGAACAGCTGCGGACCGGGCTGGATGCCGTACTGCCGGAACGCCGCGAGCATCACCGCGGCGATCGCGCTGGTCGGCAGGCCGAGGGTGAGCAGCGGCACCAGGGTGCCGGCGGCCGAGGCGTTGTTGGTCGCCTCGGGGCCGGCGACACCTTCGATCGCGCCGTTGCCGAACTCCTCGGGGTGCTTGGAGAGCCGCTTCTCCATCGCGTACGAGAGGAAGGTCGGGATCTCCGCCCCGCCGGCCGGCAGCGCGCCGAACGGGAAGCCGAGCGCGGTGCCGCGCAGCCACGGTTTCCAGGAGCGTCGCCAGTCCCGGCGACCCAGCCACGGCTGGCCTACCGGGATCACCTCGGGTGGGCGGCGCCGCAGATGCGCGGCCACCCACAGCGCTTCGCCGACGGCGAAGATGCCGACCGCGACGATGATGATGTCGATCCCGTCGACCAGCTGCGGTACGCCGAAGGTGAGCCGCTGCTGGCCGGTGATCGGGTCCAGCCCGATCAGGCCGATGGTGAGTCCGAGCAGCAGCGCGGCGAATCCCCGGATCCGGGAACTGCCGAGCACCGCCGAGCACGCGACGAACGCGAGCAGCATGATCACGAAGTAGTCCGCCGGGGTCAGCTTCAGCGCGAACCCGGCCACCAGCGGCGCGGCGAACACCAGTCCCAGGGTGGCGAGGGTGCCGGCGACGAACGAGCCGATCGCCGAGGTGGCGAGTGCCTGCGCGGCGCGGCCCGCCTTCGCCATCTTGTTCCCCTCGAGCGCGGTGATCACCGACGCGCTCTCGCCCGGGGTGTTCAGCAGGATCGAGGTGGTGGAGCCGCCGTACATGCCGCCGTAGTAGATGCCGGCGAACATGATGAACGAGCCGATCGGGTCCAGCCCGAAGGTGAGCGGCAGCAGCAGCGCCACCGCCATCGCCGGCCCGATCCCGGGCAGCACCCCGACCGCGGTGCCGAGCAGCACCCCGATCAGCGCGTACAGCAGGTAGATCGGGACGGTCGCGGTGGCGAAGCCGTCGAGCAGGTGCATCAGGCTGTCCACATCAGCACCCCCTCCAGCGGTCCGCCCGGGAGGATCACGCCGAGCTGGTAGAGCCCGAGGTAGCTGCCCACCGAGAGGGTCAGTGCGATCAGCGGGTCCCGCAGGTAGTAGCGGGAGCCGAGGGCGTACGCGGCTCCCCAGAACAGCACCGCGCCGGAGACCGGCCAGCCGGCGACGTCGATCAGCGCGGCGTTGGCCAGCAGCGCGGCGGCGAGCAGCGCCAACGTACGCCAGTCGGCGCGCGATGCCAGGTCGATGTCCTCGCCGGCCTCCGCCTCGCCGTGCCCGCCGCGCAGCACGTCGGCGGCGAGCAGCACCGCGATGCCGAGCAGCGCCACGCCGATCACCACCGGCAGCGCCTTCGGCCCGACCGGGCCGCGTTGGGCGAAGTCGGTCGGCATCCGTACCGCGTCGACGATCGTCAGTCCGCCGAGCGCCGCGAGCAGCGCCGCGACCAGCAGCTC
>JBOGDE010000396.1:0-4858 GCA_050701695.1 Micromonosporaceae bacterium | reverse complement strand
GCCGGCCAGCTCCGGGAACGCCGCCTCGCTGGGGTCCCGGCTGGTGACCAGCAGCAGCGCCGGCAGCCGGGGCGCGGCGGCCAGCTCCGAGATCAGCTCCAGGCTCGCCGGGTCCAGGTCGTGCAGGTCCTCCACGACCAGCACGCCGGGCCGGTCGCCGAGCACCGCGCGTACCGTGTCGACCGCGGCCCGCAGCAGCATCCCCGGGGCGTACCGGCGGGCGGAGATCGCGGCGCGCTGACAGATCCAGTCCAGCACCTCGGGCGGCACCGGCACCGCGTCGAGCGCCAGGCCCGACAGCGCGGACCCGGTCCAGTCGTACGGCGCGGGGGCGTGTGCGCGGGCCTGGCCGGTCAGCACCCGGGCCGGCGCCGGCGCCAGCCGGGCCACCGCCTCGGCGATCAGCCGGCTCTTGCCGACCCCGGCCTCCCCGGTCACCACCACCGACAGTGCGCGGTCGGTCACCCTGCTCCACGCACGGGTGATCGCCACCAGCTCCTCCTGCCGGCCGACCAGGGGCGATCCACTCACGAAACCAGCTTACGTAGAAGTGCGTACAGACATTTCTTGTGTACGTGGGGCACGCTGTGATCATGAGTCGGGTACGGCACGCGCTGCTCAGCCATAGAGGACTGGTCCGCGGCAACAACGAAGACACCGGGTACGCCGGCGAACGGCTGTTCGCCGTGGCGGACGGGGTCGGCGGCGCCGTGGCGGGTGAGGTGGCGAGCCGGCTGGCGATCGAGGCGCTGCGCCCGCTCGACGCCGCGGCCGACGCCGACGACCTGGTGGCGGAGCTGCGGGGCGCGATGAAGTCTGGCAACGACGAGATCGCGAAGACCATCGCCAACGACGAGTCGCTGACCGGGATGGCGACCACCGTCACCGCGGTGCTGTTCGGGGAGGACCGGTCGGAGTTCGGGCTGGCGCACGTCGGGGACTCCCGCGGGTACCGGTACGCCGGCGGCGAGCTGACCCAGCTCACCCGCGACGACACGTACGTGCAGCACCTGGTGGACGCCGGCCGGCTCACCGCGGAGGAAGCGCACGTCCACCCGCAGCGCTCGGTCGTGACCAACGTGCTGCAGGGCGACCCGCCGGACGCCGCCACCGCCAGCTACACCCGCTGCGCCACCGAGCCCGGGGAACGCTACCTGCTGTGCAGCGACGGCCTGACCGACTACGTCGAGCTGGACGAGGTACGGCACGCGCTGGACACCGAGACCGACCCCGCACAGTGCACGCGGGCACTGGTCGACCTCGCCCTGGTCGCCGGCGCCCCCGACAACGTCACGGTCCTGATCCTCGACATCCTCGCGTCTGAGTAGCGTCACCCGCATCGCCCGCCCGATCCCCAGCCCCAGGAGGTCGCGCGACCTCTAAAGAGATCCGCGCGGCACCACCCACTCCGTCGGTTGGCCGGTCACCGCCGCGATCCGGTCGTAGTCCACGTCGTAATGGAGGACGACCGCACCCGCCTGCTCCGCGGTGGCCGCGATGATCAGATCGGGAAGTGCGAAGTGGCGATGTTGACTGGCGCGGGCAAGCGTCCGGTGGGTTTCCAAGGCGCGGTCCATGGCCGACGTCGTCACGTCGATCCAGCGCTGGCCGTGAACGAAACCCCAGAGCGTCTCGTACGCGTTCGGGCTGGGCGCGTTGTTGAGATACTCCAGCGCCGCCATCTGACACGCGGCAAGTCTTCCCTCGAGAAGGAGCTCTTCGAAGCGACGACGCACATCGGGGTACCTGGACTGCAGGACATACACCGAGGTGTCCGCCAGGTAGACCGGTGCCGCCATCAACCGGCTTCCGCGGTGCGCGCCCGCTCGACGAGGCGTGTCAGATCGCGACCCCCGCCATAGCGCCAACCCTGGTCGGAGTCGGTGAAGTCCATCTCCACACTGTCGAGCGCCGCGAGCATCTCGGCCGCCTTTCGACGCTGCGCGAACGCCTGGAGCGCAGCGTTGATGGTGGCGACCTTGGTGTCGGTGCCGAGCTCCTCGCGAGCGGCGTCGAGCCACTCCTCGTTGACATCCACAGTGATGCGCGTCATGACCCAAATAGTATGCGACTCCAGCGGTAATCGCTACACCAAGATTCCTTGCGCCTGAGCACCAAGATCAGCCAATACTGGTGCCCGGCGGGTGCTGTCCGCCCGGATTGGCGCCGCCGTCGGAGTCGGTGACGATCTCGCCGCTGATCACGTTGCCGCCGGGGCCTATGGCCGGGCGCTGGGCACGTGCCGCCTGCACCGACTGGGCGAGCGGAGCGAGCGCGGGTAGTTGCAGCCCGCGCTGCCCGTACACCAGGCGGGCGATCACCGTGGCGAACCAGGGCGCCGCGGGGCCGTGCACCATCAGCGGGTCGCCGACCTCGTAACGCAGCACGAACACCCACTGCGACAGATCGCCCTGCAGCTCGACGACGCCGTTGTGCCAGAAGCTCAGCCACTGGCCGTTGTAGTCGGCGAGGATCCGCTCGTTGCTGACCATCGCGCGTACCTGCGCGTGGTCCCGCCACTGGGTGGCCGCCTGCGCCTCGGCCCTGCGCCGCGCCGAGGCGTTGCCGATCGCGTTGGCCGCCAACCCGGCCGCCACGAACGTCGCCGACCCGAGCAACAGCATGCTGCTCTGCTGGTACGTGACCTGCTGACCGTAGTAGCGGGCGTACCCGATCATCGCGTCGGCGTAGGGCACCTCGTTCTGGTTCAGCCGCACCGCCGACGGCGGGAGCACGGCCAGCTCACCGCCGGCGGCCAGGTGCTCGTACAGCTGGCAGGCGCTCTCCCAGCCCTCCCGCAGCGCCTGCTCCACGGCGGCGTCCTGCTTCTTCCCCATGTCACCTCCCTGGCTCGTGCCGGCGCAGCGCCCACCGCGCCGCCCCGGTCAGCAGTGCGGCCTGCAGCCAGAGCACCGCCATCGCCCACGCCCACTGGCCCACCGTGTGGTCCCACAGCTGGTCCGGGCTGGGCTCGAGCTGCAGCTCGCGAAGCTCCACGGTGGACGCGGCGGCGGCGTACCCCCAGCGGGACGGAGCGAGCCACGACAGCTGCTCCACGCCACCGCGCCCCACCACCTCGAACAGCCCGCCGCAGAGCACCAGCTGCGCCATCACCAGCCCCACCAGGATCGGCATCGTCTGCTCGCCGGTGGAGACGTACCCGCTGACCAGCAGCCCGAGCACGGTGGAGACCAGCGCGGTCAGCCACACCACCACGATCAGCTCCAGCAGCGGCCAGCCCAGCACCACCGCCTCCCGCGCCTGGGGCCGGCCGATCAGGCCGACGGTGACGAACAGCGCCGCCTGTACCAGGTTGACCACAGAAAAGATCAACAACTTCGATCCCAGGTACGCCCCCGGCGAGAGCCCGACGGCGCGTTCCCGCCGGTAGATGGCGCGTTCCCGGACCAGCTCCCGGATCCCGCCGGCGAGCCCGAAGAACACCGCTCCAATGATGAGTACGACCAGCAGCTGCGCCGCCTCGGGGCTGCGGTCGAGCGGGTTGTCCGGCGGGGAGAAGCCGTTGTCGCCGGGGATCACGTGCAGCAGCGCGGCCAGCCCCAGCGGCAGCCCGAGCAGCAGCAGGGCGTACATCCTGTCGGCCAGGGTGACCGCGGCCATCCGGCGGGTCAGGATCGCCAGCTGCCGCCACCAGCCCTGCTTCGGCGGCGCGGCGCTCGGTGCGCTCTCGGTGGTGGCGGGAGCTGCCGGGCGGGGCGTGACATGTGCGGCGTAGCGGGCGGCCCAGGTGTCGGGGTCGTCGTACACCCATTTGAAGACGTCGGCGTACTCGGAGGCGCCGAAGTAGCCGAGCAGCCGGTCGGGCGGCCCGAAGTAGGCCACCTTGCCGCCGCGGCCCAGCACCAGCACCCGGTCGCAGACATTCAGGTGCAGCGGGCTGTGGGTGACCACCACGACGGTACGGCCCCGGTCGGCCAGGTCCCGCAGGCTGACCATCACGTCACGGTCCAGCGCCGGGTCCAGGCCGCTGGTCGGCTCGTCGAGGAACAGCAGCGACGGCTCGGTGAGCAGCTCCAGCGCGACACTCGTACGTTTCCGCTGGCCGCCGGAGAGGGTGTCGATACGCTGCTCCGCGTGCGCGGCGAGGCCGAGCTGGTCGATCACGTCGTCGATCCGCTGCGCGCGCTCGGCCGGCGTCACGTCGGGGCCGAAGCGCAGCGCGGCGGCGTACCGCAGGGCGCGCCGGACCGTGAGCGTCGGGTGCAGGATGTCGTCCTGCGGCACCAGGCCGACCCGCTGCCGCAGCTCGTCGTACTCGGCGTACAGGTCGCGGCCCTGGTAGACCACGGTGCCCTGGTTGGCGGGCCGGTAGCCGGTGAGCGCGCCGAGCAGAGTGGACTTGCCGGCGCCACTGGGCCCGACCACGGCGAGCAGGCTGCACGCGTCGAGGTCGAAGCTCACCTCGTGGAGCAGCTTCTTGCCGCCCTTCACGGTGACCGTCAGCTGGGCGGCGCGCAGCGAGACCCGGCCGGTGTCGACGTACTCGGCGAGTACGGTGCCGTCGAAGACCAGCCGGTGCCGCCCGAAGCTGACCATGTCGCCGGGCCGCAGCTCGGCCTGGCCGACCCGCTGCCCGTTGACGAAGCTTCCGTTGCGGGTGCCGAGGTCGACCAGCCGCAGTCCCTGCGGGGTGGTCCGCAGCTCGGCGTGGTAGCGGGAGACCTGCAGGTCGTCGAGCACGATGTCGTTGTCCGGCGCCCGCCCGATCCGGGTCCGCTCGGTGGCCCGGTACGTCGCCGACGGCGCGCCGCCCGGCGCCGGGACAGGCACCGGCGGTGCCGGAGCCGGCGGGTAGCCGGCCGGGCGAGGCGGCACTGCCGGTGGTGCCGGGTGGGGA
>JBOGDE010000395.1:0-4884 GCA_050701695.1 Micromonosporaceae bacterium | reverse complement strand
GATGTGGCCGAGGTGTAGGACGAGGTGGTTGCGGATGTGTCCGGCGTATGTGCGTCGGGTGTTGGCGTCCATGCACTCCGCACTCATGAGTGTCCGAGGATCGGATGCGGCCGGTATGGCGACTCGAGCCGGGCTCGCTCCGGTTCGCTGAGCGGGACGTCGAGCGCGGTGATGGCGTCGTTGAGGTGATGCGGCTTGGTCGCTCCCACGATCGGTGCCGCCACCGCCGGTTGCTGGAGCAGCCAGGCTAGCGCGATCTGGGCCGGCGGCAGGTTTCGGTCGGCGGCGAGGTCCCGCACCACGTCGACCACTTCGAAGTCGTTGTCGTCATAGAGCCTGTCGGCGAGCTTGTCGGTGTCCGCGCGGACGGTGTGCCGCTGGCCGCCCCGAGCTCGGTTGCCCGCGAGCAGCCCTCTGGCCAGCGGGCTCCATGGGATCACACCGACTCCCTGATCTAAGCACAGTGGAATCATCTCGCGTTCCTCCTCCCGGTACACCAGGTTGTAGTGGTTCTGCATCGACACGAACCGGGTCCAGCCGGCCGTTTGAGCCACGTGTTGCGCCTTCGCGAACTGCCAGGCGTACATGCTGGACGCGCCGAGGTAGCGGGCCTTGCCCGCCTGCACCACCTCGTGCAGGGCCGCCATCGTCTCCTCGATCGGTGTCTCGTTGTCCCAGCGATGGATCTGATAGAGATCGACGTAGTCGGTGCCCAGCCGTCGCAGCGAGGCGTCGATGCCGGCCAGGATGTGTTTGCGGGACAGGCCACGGTCGTTGGCGCCCGGCCCCATCGGGAAGAACACCTTGGTCGCCAGGACGTAGTCGTCACGGCGGGTGAACAGCTTGCTGAGCAGCCGGCCGGTCACCTGCTCGCTGACACCGTCGGAGTACATGTCGGCGGTGTCAAAGAACGTCACGCCGGCCTCGACCGCCTGGCGCACGAGTGGCTCGGCGTCCTCCTCCCGCAGCATCCACGGCCGGGAACCCGGGGAACCCGGATCGCCGTAGCTCATCATCCCCAGGCAGATCCGGGACACTGTCAGTCCCGATGAACCCAGTCGCTCGTACCTCATGCGTCTCCACCTTTCTTGCGCGGGTGTCGGGTTGGGCCGTCCTGGTCAGTACGCGTGGCTTCGCTGTCCCGGTGGACGGCGACGGCGGTGATGATCAGTGCCACACCGAGCAGGTCGGCCGGCGTGGGAATCTGGGTCAGGACGAGGACACCGATGACCGTGGCGGTCGCTGGCAGCAGCGCGACCATGAGGGAGTAGGTGGCTCGGGGCAGCCGTCGCATGGCGAGCTGGTCGAACACGTACGGGACGACCGATGACGCGACGCCGACCCCCACCGCCGCTCCGACGCTGACCGGGTCGGTGAGGGCCGGCACGCCGTCGACGACGCCGAACGGTACGGCGACCACCGCGGCGACGAGCATCGCCATGGCGAGACCATCGATGCCGGTGAGGCGTTTGTGACGGGAGACGCGGTGGGCGACGACGATGTAGCCGCTGAACAGCACCATGTTGACCAGGGCGAAGCCGAACCCGATCGGCGATCCGCTGAGCGTGACCTCGGCGAGCGCCGCCACGCCGCCGATCGCGAGCACCAGGGCCGCGAGGTTGCGGAGACTGCGTACCCCGATCGCGGCGAGCAGGACCGGCCCGGCGAACTCGATCGCGGCCACAGTGCCCAGTGGTAGCCGGTCGATCGCGACGTAGAAGCTGGCATTCATCGCAGCGAGCAGGAAGCCCCAGGCGATGATGGTACGCCGTTCGGCGCGGTTCGCGGCCGTCCAGGCTCTCCAGGGGCGGCGCCAGAGCGCGAAGACAACTGCCGCTGACAGGATCCGCAGCCACGCCATCCCGAGCGGTTCGATCCGGACGAACAGCAGGACCGCGAAGGCCGGCCCCAGGTAGTGGAAGATCGCGGAGCCGACAAAGAACAGCTCTGGTCGCACCCGCCGCCTCAACGGCGGTGTCCTGCGCAGAGCCAGAGAAACCATAACGCCCTAAGTCTCATTCGATCGTTACAGGCATCAGAGCACGGCCTGTGCTAACGTGTCAAGTGAGCTACGATCGTTAGGTAAGGGCGGATGGTGGATGCGCTGGACCTGGACCCCGGCGACTACTCCGGGACCTACAAGCTGATCGGTGGCCGGCCCGCGATGGACTTCGCCAACCTGGTGAGCTACCGCGGCACGGACCGCGCCCACGACTGGCTCGACCCGGTCGCCAACCTCGGCCGGTGGGCCGAGGGGGCCGGCATCCGGGCAACCCCCGGCTCCGACATCGAGGCACTCCGTGACCTGCGGGAGCTGCTGACCCGGGTCTTCCTCGCTGTGGCTGACGGCGGCGATCCGGCCGTGCGCGATGTCGACCGGATCGGGTCGCTGGCCGCGGCTGCCTCGGCTCGTCGCCGTCTGTGCTTCCCTCCGGGAGCCGACGCCGCCAGCTGGACCGACGCGGAGCTCTCACTGTTGGACGAGGTGGTGCTCGACGCCGCCGCGATCCTGATCTCCGCCGAAACGCTGCGCAAGGTCTCGGCGTGCGGCGAGTGCCGATGGGTCTTCCTCGACACCACCCGCAACCACCGCCGGCGGTGGTGCGACCCCGCCGACTGCGGCAACCGCTCCCGGCAGCGACGCCACTACCGCCGGAAGCAGGTCCGGAAGACCGAAGGGTAGGCGGGGCCCATGGATCGTCCTAGTGGTCAGGATGCGGCGGGTTCAAGGCATGGGAATGCCTTCGCTGGTTGGTAGTCCCGCGGGGGTCACCGCGGGTGTGCCAGCCTCCGGGATCTTGACGCACGAGCCGTAGGCACGTGACCTGCGGTTATGCTGCACGAGCGGGTGCAGTCGATCTTCGGTCCCCCCGGCGGTGCCGCGCCACGAGGAGTACTGCACACCGGAGTCCAACGCCGCCCGGCAGACCCTGGTGTGTGGCCGCTGTACGACGCCGACCGGGAGGCGTTGGTGTGTGAGGTGCGGTGCGCCCGGCATACCGCACACCTCACCAAGCGGATCGAATAGCTGAGCCGGTGTGACCTGTCAGAGACACTCCTGGTGGTACGCCTTCGCGCCAGCCGCGGCCGGCTCGTGGCCGGGCCGGTGAGTCTGGTGGGTCCCGGTCGGACCGGTCGGTCCGCGGACTGCCTACCTTTCGATCCGCCGTCCAGTCTGTCCACGCCGGCGGCCCAGCCCTGGCTTCGATGATTCGACCTTGGCTTAACGGTGGGGCGGCGACCCGTCGCATGAGGTTCCCCCGGTTCTCCGGAGACTTGATCATCTGTCTTCGATGGGGGCTTGTGGGATGTTAGCCTGCGCTTGTTGATCTTGCTGTGTGTGCCGGGCTTCCTCGTACTCGTCGGGTGCCAGGCCGCCGAGTCCTTGCTGGATGCGGGCGTGGGTTGTACCAGCCGTCGATGTAGCGGAAGATCACCGCTTCGGCCTCGGCTCGGGTGTCGAAGACGGCGCCGGGCCAGTAGATGAGCTCGATCTTGAGGGTGGACCACAGGTTCTCGGCGAGGGCGTTGTCGTAGCTGTCCCCGACGCTGCCGGTGGAGGGTGCGATCCCGGCGTCGGTGAGCCGCTGGGTGAACCGGATCGCGGTGTACTGGCAGCCCTTATCCGAGTGGTGCGTGAGCTGTCCGGGGCGGACGTGGCGGGCCAGCAGGGCGTAGTTGAGCGCGGCGAGGACCAGGTCGGTGGTGGCGCGGGCGTCGGCCTGCCAGCCCACGATCTTGTTGGAGAACGCGTCGCGGACGGTGGCCAGCCACAGCACGCCCTCGCCGGTCATGATCCGAGTCAGGTCGGCGACCCACAGCCGGTTAGGCGCCTGGGCGGTGAAGTCGCGGTTGACCAGGTCGGGCGCGGCGGTGTGCTTGGGGTTCTGCCGCGTCGAGCCGGTCTTCCAGCCCTTGCGCAGGAACGCGCCCTGCCGGCCGCCTGCCCGCATGACGCGCTCGACCCGCTTGCGGCCCAGGTTGACGCCCTGACGCTTCAACTCAAGCCACACCCGGGGTGAGCCGTAGGTGGCGGCGTACTCGTGACAGGCGCGGATCTTGTCGATCTGCTCCAGCAGCCGCGCGTCCTCGAGCTGCCGCCGCGACGGGCAGGTCGCGCGCTTGCGCCACTCGTAGTAGGTGGACGGGGCGATGTCCAAGACCCGCAGCACGAGATCGACCGGGAAGTCATGGGAGTCGATGAAGCTCATGACTGCCTCCGGGTCGGGCCGATCTCCGAGGCGAAATAGGCGCTGGCCGCCCGCAACACCTCGTTGACCCGCCGCAGCTCGGCGTTCTCCCGCTTGAGCCTGCGGTTCTCCTCGACCATGTCCGTGCTCGGCCGATCGGCCCGCTCGCCCGCGTCGGCCTCGGCCTGGCGGATCCAGTTCCGCAACGCCTCGGGGTGCACGTTCAGCTGCTCGGCCAGCCGCCGGATCACCGGCCTGGGATCAGACTCCCGATACAGCCGCACCGCGCGCTCACGCAACTCGTCGGGGTACTTCCTGGGGTGCTGCCACGAAACTTCCTCTCTCGGCTTGACCACAAGATCAAACCTGGTTCGGAAGTCTCCGGGAAAGCGGGGGAACCTCAGCTGGTACAACCCACGCCGCATCCAGAAAGGACTCGGCGGCCTGGCACCCGACGAGTACGAGGAAGCCTGGCACATAAAGCAAGATCAACAAGCGCAGGCTAACATCCCACAAGCCCCCACCGAAGACAGATGATCAAGTCTCCGGAGAACCGGGGGAACCTCAGTTTGCTTCCGTCAGATCAGCCTGGATGCGCACGGGATGCGTCGTGGGCCACCATGACGGCATGAATCCGCGCAGCGTTGCTTGGGCCGAGGAGTGGCGTCGGACACGGCCAGCCATCGACGCAGTC
>JBOGDE010000394.1:0-4905 GCA_050701695.1 Micromonosporaceae bacterium | reverse complement strand
GTCCTTGGTCACGGCGGTCCCCTATCTCTCGTGGTGTTCTTGGCGGTTCACCCGAGACCTACCACCAGGCAGGCTTCAGGTGGGGGACCGCCACCTCAACTTCCACGAGATCCGGGACAACCTCCCGACGACGTCACGATCGGCGACGCACCGCGACTTGACCCGGAGTTGCAGAAGCTCGCACAGAGCGCGCTGCAGGCGATGAAGTACTCATTCGCCTCGGTGGCGGCCGATCCCGATAAGGCAGTGCCGGCCGGCAGCGTCGAGGCACACTTCCAGGCGGCGCTGAAGTCCCGCAAACCGGACGTGGCCCAGAAGTACCGCGACAAAGCGACCGCGCTGACCGGCGGCACCGCCGCGACCCGCGCCAAGGAGTTCGGCCCATACGGCCAGCAGGACGCGGCGGCGTACCGGGCGACCGGATTCGCCAAGGCGCTCGCCGGCGCCGCACCCAAGCCCGACAGGTCCACCCTGGAGGCCTCGCTGAAGGCGGGCCTGGAGCGGCGGCGTCTGCTGGTAAAGCAGGCCGAGGCTACAGCACACAGCGCCGCGAAGCCCGCCATGCTCAACCTGCCCCGGATCAAGGCGGTGCGGCTGCGGTTCGACCGGCTGCACTGCGTCGACGAGACCGACGGAGAATGGCCAGGCTCGGACGAGATCCTGCTCGGCGGCATGGCCGTCGACGAACACGGCAACACGACGGTGATCAAGCCGTTCCTGGTCCGTCCCGACAACCAGCCCAAGGACGGCTTCGACGACAACGACAAGAAGCACTGGGCCGACCCCGGGCGGGCATTCGCCAGCT
The DNA here is from genome assembly GCA_050701695.1 of Micromonosporaceae bacterium. Lineage (GTDB taxonomy): Bacteria > Actinomycetota > Actinomycetes > Mycobacteriales > Micromonosporaceae > WHSM01. The sequence continues at coordinate 4,100 of JBOGDE010000394.1, read as the reverse complement.
TCTCCGTACCCGGTTCGGGCGACTGGCCGCGTTACTACACCGCGATCGTGGTGATGGCCGAGGAGGACTTCGGCGGCTTCCAGACCGGCTTGTACAGCGCCTGGGCGATCGCCGCACCGACGATCAAGAAAGAGGTGGAGAAGTACGTGGGCGACTTCGCGGCCGAGTACGTCGGCGAGGCGTTCGGTGAGATCATCGGGAAGGTGGTGGCGTGGGTGGTTGGCGCCTTCGTCGGCTGGATAATCGGCATGTTCGCCGACGACGTCTTCAAGCCCGGGTACACCATCGCCGGCCTGCACACCAGGTTCGCGGCGGGGTACATCAAGTCGAACGGCTGGAACGACTACCGCGCGCCGAGCGGTCGCTTCACCTGGGTCGGCCACGGCGGGAAGTACACACTGGACTGTCACTGGCAGGTCGATCCCGCCTGAGACAACCGGTCCACTCGAGGCCGACCGCGGTGCGCGGTCGGCCTCCCCGTGGCCCGGCCTCGGGGATCGGCATCGTCGAAGGCTGGCGTGGCACCATCGTGCACTGGGTAGAGATCGACGGTGACCAGCGACTGCCCCGCAACCGACCACGTTCGTCATCACCTCGCCGAACCGCGGGACTCTTGTTGCCCCTTAAGAGACGGTGTTGGACGTCTACGGCCACCTCAACAACGCCGTGCACTACTCGTTGATGGACACCGTGATCAACACCTGGTTGATCCGGGAGGGTGGGCTGGACATCCACGATGGCGGTGTGATCGGGCTCTGCGTGCAGTCGCGGTGCGAGTTCAAAGCCTCGGCGGCGTTCCCGGAGCCGGTTCACGTGGGGCTGCGGGTCGGCAGGCTCGGCACCTCCAGCGTCACGTACCAGGTGGGGCTCTACCAGTCCGACCGGGAGACGATTCTGGCCGAGGGCAGCTTCACTCACGTCTTCGTCGACCGCACCACCCGCCGCCCGACGCCCATCGAAGGCGCGTTGCGGCAGTCCCTGCAGCGCCTGGCGACCGCAGCAACGGAGCGGCCAGGCTAACGTCTGGCCAGCGGCTAAACTAACACGGCGACAGCGGCTAGATTAACATCACACTTGCGGCTAGATTAACGCGTCAGCAGCGGCCGGATCAACACGACTGTGGCAGGATGCCACACGTGGCATCGATCCCGCAGTCGCCCATCGGCCGCATCCTTCCGCGCAAGGCGGCGATCGCCGTGGAAGAGGCGTTGGCCGACACACGCGTCGTCCTGGTCAACGGCGCGCGCCAATGCGGGAAGAGCACTCTGGTCATGAGGATCGGCAACGAGCGCGCAGCGGAGTGGCGCAGCCTGGATCACGCCGCCACCCGCCAGGCGGCGCAGTTTGATCCAAGCGAGTTCGTCGCGACCTCCGACGGCATGGTCATCGATGAGGTTCAGCGGGTACCCGAGCTGTTGCTGGCGATCAAGGAACAGGTTGACGCCGACCCTCGCCCCGGCCGGTTCCTGCTCACGGGGTCGGCTCGAGTGCTCGGGCTGCGTGGGTTGCCGGACGCCCTGCCAGGACGTATGGAGACGATTGAGCTCTGGCCCCTGTCACAGGGGGAGATCGAGGAAAAGCCCGACGGGTTCGTCGACGCCATCTTTACGCAGGGCCCGGAGTACCAGCACACCTCGAAGGAGGTGCGTGGAGGCTACATCGAGCGGATCACCCGGGGCGGCTTTCCCGAAGCCGTCGCGCGACCGCCACGCAGGCGGGAGCGCTTTCTCGATTCGTACGTGGCCGACCTGATCAACCGCGATGTCATGCAACTGTCGGAAATCGAGCGTGGTCCCGAGATGCGCGCCCTCACCAAGCTCGTCGCCGCGCGCTCGGGGCAGCTACTCGTTCCGGGGGCCCTCGCCAGCGAACTCGGTCTGCCGCAACCCACCGTCGGGCGTTACCTCGGTCTGCTCGAGGAGGTCTTCCTGCTCAAGCGCATCCCGGCCTGGTCGAGGAATCTGGGCACCCGCGCGGTCGCGACACCCAAGGTCGCGATGGTCGACTCCGGGATCGCTGCGAACCTCCTCGGACTGGACGCGGCTAGTTTGCGTGAGCCAAGCAGCCCGCTGGGTCCGCTTCTCGAAGGATTCGTGGCGATGGAGATCGCCCGTCAACTCACTTGGTCGGAACAGCGCGTGGATCTCTACCACTACCGCACGAAGGATCAGGCCGAGGTCGATATCGTCCTGGAGAACCGCCGTGGTCAGGTTGTCGCCATCGACGTCAAGGCTGGTTCTACCGTGCGAGGCGATGACTTTCGGGGGCTGCGACACCTCGCCGGGCGCCTCGGCGACAGTCTGATCACGGGGGTCTTGCTGTACACCGGCCAGCAGACCTTGCCCTTCGGCCCGAGACTTCGGGCGATACCCATCAGCGCCCTATGGGAGGCGTCGACCAGCTCAGGCGCCTGAGCCCAGCGATGTCTCCCGGGCATGATGCGGTGACGTACCGCCGGTGGACCGATGACAAACGTCATGGTGTACTCGGTGACGTCGGTATCTGCCTCTGAGCGGTGCCCGGATGCCAGGCTGACGGGAAGACGCGGGCACACGTACCTAGAGGAGAACAGCCATGCGCAAGGTCGTCGTCGCCAACTTCGTCTCGCTCGACGGGTACTTCGAAGGCCCCGGCAACAACGTGATGGCGCTGCCGTTCGACGCGGCGTTCAGTGACTACAACGCCGAGCGGATGCGCGAAGCCGACACGCTGCTGCTGGGGCGTACCACTTTCGAGAATTTCAGGGGTTACTGGCCGTCGGTGGCCGACGACCCTAACGCCCGGGACGTCGACCGTGAGATCTCCCGGCTGCACCGCGCCACAGACCGGCTGGTCGTCTCCGACAGTCTCACCCTGGCCGACACCGCGCCCTGGCAGGACAACACCCGGATCGTGCCCCGCGCCGACGCGCACGCCGAGGTCGCCGCGCTCCGGCGGGGCCCGGGCCGGGACATCCTGGTGCTCGGCAGCCACCACCTGTGGAACGACCTGCTGGTCGCCGGCCTGGTCGACGAGCTGCACCTGATGATCGGCGCCGGCGTGGTCGGCGGCGGCACCCCGGCCTTCGGCAGCGGGAAACCGGCGAACCTGCGGCTGCTCGACACCCGTACCTGGGACGGTCAGGGCGTGGTGCTGGCGCGGTACGCCGTACCGGAGGCGCAGGCCGGGTAGGGCCGGTCCCCACAGTCATGACCGGATCGCGTACGTGGCTGGAATACTGCCGTCGTGGCCGGGGACCTCTCCGAGTGGAACGAGCTGGGGCACCGGGCCCCGGCCGGTGCGGTGGTGTTCAGCGCGGTGATCCCGGTGATGGAGGTGGTCGTGATCGGCCACCGGATCGGGCTCGTCCCGCAGCTGTGGGCGGTCGCGCTCACCGCCTGCTACCTGCCCGGATACCTCGCCCTGGTGCACCACGCGGCGCGTGGCACCCGGATGCGGTACCGGTACGGGCCCCTCGCGGCGCTGGCGGTGATCGCCATCGCCGCCGCGCTGTCCCCACCACTGACCGGCACCTGGTTCGCGGTGGTGGCGCTCGGTGTCGCGGCGCTGCTGGTGCTCCGGCTGCCCTGGTCACTGCTGCTGGCCGCGGCCGGGATCGCCGCCCAGACCAGCTGGGTGCTGGCGTACGGGCCGGGGCCGGGGCCGGCGATCTGGCGCGGGTTCTCGCTGGTGTGGTCGGTGGCGGCGGTGTACTCCGTGGTGTGGCTGGTCGGGGTGATGCGCCGGCTGGCGCTGGCGCGCGCCACGCTGGCCGACAACGCCGTGGCGCAGGAGCGCGTGCGCACCGAGCAGCAGCTGCGCCGTACGCTCGGCGGCGCGCTGGCGTCGGTCGGCGCCCGCGGTGAACAGGCGGCCGTACAGCTGCGGGAGGAGCCGGCGCTGGTGCCCGGCACCGTCGAACGGCTGGCCGGGGAGTCCCGCGCCACGCTCGCCGAGGCGCGCCGCGTGATCGCCGAGCTGTCCCGCGGCTCGGTCGGCGCCGAGTTCGACACCGCACGGTCGCTGCTGGCCGCGGCCGGCCTGCGTACCACGCTCACCGGGTCGGCGGCGGGCACCGACGACGAACAGGTCCGTACGACACTGCGCGCGGCGGTCTCCGA
>JBOGDE010000393.1:0-4947 GCA_050701695.1 Micromonosporaceae bacterium | reverse complement strand
GCCCGGTGCCGGCCCTCGGGTCGGCGGCGGTGGTGGTCGTCCGGGCGGCGGCGGCCGCGGTCGCGGCAGCACCGGCGGTGCCTTCGGGCGTCCCGGCGGCCGTCCCGCGCGGGGTCGCAAGTCGAAGAAGCAGCGCAGGCAAGAGTTCGACAACCTGTCCGCGCCGACCATGGGGTCGGGTGCCCCGAAGGGCAGCGGTCAGGTAGTACGCCTGCCGCGCGGCGCCTCGCTGTCGGACTTCGCCGACCGGATCAACGCCAACCCGGGCTCGCTGGTCCAGGAGATGTTCAACCTGGGCGAGATGGTGACCGCGACCCAGTCGTGCACCGACGACACGTTGCTGCTGCTGGGCGAGCACCTGGGCTATGACGTACAGATCGTCAGCCCCGAGGACGAGGACCGCGAGCTGCTGGCGCAGTTCAACATCGACCTCGAGGCCGACATCGCCGAGGAGCGGCTGGTCGACCGGCCGCCGGTGGTGACCGTGATGGGTCACGTCGACCACGGTAAGACCAAGCTGCTGGACGCCATCCGCAGCACCAACGTGGTCGAGGGCGAGACCGGCGGCATCACCCAGCACATCGGCGCGTACCAGGTGCACGTACAGCACGAGTCGATCGACCGGGCGATCACCTTCATCGACACCCCGGGCCACGAGGCGTTCACCGCCATGCGTGCCCGTGGTGCCCAGGTGACCGACATCGTGATCCTGGTGGTCGCCGCCGACGACGGCGTGATGCCGCAGACGGTGGAGGCGCTCAACCACGCGAAGGCGGCGAACGTACCGATCGTGGTGGCGGTCAACAAGATCGACGTCGAGGGCGCCAACCCGGCGAAAATCCGCCAGCAGCTCACCGAGTACGGCCTGGTCGCCGAGGAGTACGGCGGCGACACCATGTTCGTCGACATCTCCGCCAAGCAGCGGCTGCACATCGGGGATCTGCTGGAGGCGGTGCTGCTGACCGCGGACGCCGCGCTGGAGATGACCGCCCCGATCGACGGGCCCGCCCAGGGCAAGGCGATCGAGGCGCATCTGGACAAGGGCCGTGGCCCGGTGGCGACCGTGCTGGTCGAGAAGGGCACGCTGCGGGTCGGTGACTCGATCGTGGTCGGCGACGCGCACGGCCGGGTCCGGGCGATGCTCGACGAGTTCGGCAAGCAGCTCAAGGAGGCGGGTCCGTCCCGCCCGGTGCTGGTGCTGGGCCTGACCCAGGTGCCGGGCGCCGGCGACACGGTGATCGCGGTACGCGAAGACCGAGTGGCACGGCAGATCGCCGAGCAACGGCAGGCTCGCGAGCGGGCCGCGCAGCAGGCGGCGAGTCGCAGCCGGGCCACGCTGGAGTCGATCCTGGAGAAGATCAAAGAGGGCGAGAAGACCACGCTCTCGCTGGTCATCAAGGGTGACGTCTCCGGTTCGGTGGAGGCCCTGGAGGACGCGCTGGTCAAGCTCGACGTGTCCGACGAGGTGCAGCTCAAGATCATCCACCGCGGCGTCGGTGCGATCTCCGAGAGCGACGTCAACCTCGCCACCACCGACGACTCGATCATCATCGGCTTCAACGTCCGGCCTGACCCCAAGGCGCGGGAGCTGGCCGAGCGCGAGGGCGTGGAGATCCGCTACTACGGCGTGATCTACCAGGCCATCGAGGAGATCGAGGCGGCGCTGAAGGGCCTGCTCAAGCCGATCTACGAGGAGGTCGCGCTCGGCTCGGCGCAGATCCGCGAGGTGTTCCGGTCCAGCAAGTTCGGCAACATCGCCGGCTGTATGGTCACCTCCGGTCTGATCCGGCGCAACGCCAAGGGCCGGCTGGTCCGGGACGGCAACGTGGTGGCCGACAACGTGACGATCGCGTCGCTGCGCCGGTTCACCGACGACGCCACAGAGGTCCGCGAGGGCTTCGAATGCGGTCTGACCTTGGGCAACTTCAACGACATCAAGGTCGACGACGTCATCGAGTGCTTCGAGATGAAAGAGAAGCCGCGCGACTGACGCACGTACGACGCGCCGGGCCCATCGGGTCCGGCGCGTCTGCGTGCCGGCCCCGGGGAGGTGGGGGTATGTACACCGGTACGGCGGTGTTCGACGTGCTGCTGCCGTCGGATTCGCGGACACTGAAGATCAAGCGGTCGTACGTACGGCCGGCGCTGGCGGCGCTGCGCAAGCTGGAGATCTCGGTGGCCGAGGTCGGGGCACTGGACCGGTACGGCCGCGCCGAGCTCGGGGTGGCCGCGGTGGCCGCCGACGCCGAGCACGTCGGCCGGGTGCTGGATTCCTGCGAGCGGGTGATCATGGCCCGACCCGAGCTGGAGCTGCTGAGCGTACGGCGCCGGCTGTACGGCGACGACGACTAGCGTGACCGCCTGCCCGACCCGCCAGGGGGCGGATAGGGCTGGACGCGGTGGGTACTGTCAACACGAGATCGACGCAAGGAGAAACCCATGACCGATCCTGCGCGGGTACGCCGTCACGCGGAGCGGATCAAGGAATTGGTGGCCTCGGCGCTGCGTACCCAGGTGAAGGACCCCCGGGTCGGCATGGTCACCATCACGGACGTGAAACTCACCGCGGATCTGCGTGAGGCGACCGTCTTCTACACCGTGTACGGCGACGCCGCGGCACACGACGCGTCGGCGGCGGCGCTGGACAGCGCCAAGGGGTTGTTGCGCAGCATCGTCGGCAAGCGGCTGGGGCTGCGGTTCTCGCCGTCGATCGACTTCGTCTCCGACCGGGTCCCGGAGCAGGTGCAGCACATCGACGAGCTGCTCGCCCGCGCCCGCGACGCCGATGCGGAGGTGCAGCGGACCGCCGCCGGCGCCCGCCCGGCGGGTGACCCGCACCCGTACCGGACCGATGAGGCCGACGCCGGGGACGAGTCGTGACCGGGCGCGCGCGGCTGCCCGCACCGCTTCCCGCGGCGCGGCTGGACGGCGCCCCGCCGGCGCAGCGCCGTCGTGATACCGCGCCGTCTGCGGTGGTCCCCGAAGCGGCCTGGCAGCGGGCCCTGGCCGCGATCGCGGCTGCCCGCCGGCCGCTGCTGGTCTGCCACATCAACCCCGACGGCGATGCGCTGGGCAGCATGCTCGGCTGCGCGCTCGGGCTGCGTGCGCTGGGGCGCCCGGTGCAGGCGACGTTCCCCGGCCCGCAGGAGCTGCCGGAGGTGTTCACCAGCACACTGCCCGGGATGGAGCTGCTGACTGAGCCGCAGGCCACGTACCCGGATCCGGATCTGCTGCTCACCTTCGACGCCGCCAGTGCCGAACGGCTGGGGGAGTTCACCGACCGGATGCCGGGCGCCGACGACGTGGTGGTGCTCGACCACCACGCCTCCAACCCGGGGTTCGGCACGGTCAATCTGATCGACCCGTCGGCGGCGGCGACCGCGATGGTGGTCGACGAGCTGCTGCGGCGCCTCGGCGTACCGCTGGACCGGCAGATCGCCGAATGCCTGTACGTCGCGCTGTCCACCGACACCGGTTCGTTCAAGTACCAGGCGACCACGCCGCAGGTGCACGCCTTCGCGGCGCGGCTGCTGCAGGCCGGCGTCGACCAGTACGAGATCAGCCGGCGGCTGTTCGACGCGCGGCCGTTCGGTGCGCTGCGGGTCTTCGGTGAGGCGCTCGGCAGGATCCGGCTGGAGCCCGAGGTGGCCGCCGGGGCGGGCTTCGTCTGGACGTACGCCACGCTCGACGACCTGGCGCGGCACCAGCAGCCCGGGTACGTCCTGGAGAGCCTGATCGACGTGGTGCGCAGCGCCGAGGAAGCCGACGTGGCGTGCGTGGCCAAGCAGGTCGGTGCTGAGGAGTGGGCGGTCTCGCTGCGCAGCCGTGGCGCCGTCGACGTCGCCGCGGTGGCGGGTGCCCTCGGCGGCGGCGGCCACCGCTACGCAGCCGGCTTCACCGGGCGCGGTGACGTCACCGCGTTGATGGCTTCCATCCGCGCCGCCCTGGGCTGACCCCGGGCCACTCCGGCTAGAGCCCGCGCCGCTCCGGGCCAGCGCCACGCCGCTCCGGGCTAGCGCCGCCGGGCGTGAGGCACCTCTGACTGAATGTTGGGACAGTATCCCAGCATACGAGAATGCCACACCGGATCGTGGAGACCCGGCTACGGTTAGTCGTGATGCGTTTCGTACTTATCCTTCGTCGCCGCGACGGGGCCTAACAGGCCGGCTTCCCGTCGCGGAGTGTGGTGCTGGCTGGCCGCCGGCGGCGAGGGAGCCGAGGAACGAGACGCACAGCGTTGAGCCGCGACCCGGCCACGCTTCGTCGGGATCGATTACCTTCATCGGTCCTGTGCTCGTCGACTCCCACCGTTGGGAGACCCCTCCGGGTGACCGCCACCGGCGTCTGGTCGCCAACCCAAGTCCGACAGAGTGCAGGAGAACAGCCATGGAGACCAAGCAGGACGAACAGCGGCGTAAGGCCGTCCGCGACGAACAGCGCCGGGAGGCGATGCGGGCACTGCAGCGCTCGCTGGACACCCGCGGCTGAGCCGCCGTTCTCGTACCAGAAGCCGTTTCCCGACCAGTCGTAGTGGCTGGTCGCGAAACGGCTTCTGTCGCGTGAGCGGCCGCACCAGGTAAGGAGCTGGATAGCTCTCGGGACTTACCTGTGACAGGATGGGCGGGTGCCCGCCGCCAGCCACCCCACCGACAGCGCCGCCGCCAGCCGCTCCGGCGCGCCGCCGACGCTGCGGCAGATCGGGGCGCTCGCGGTGCCGGCGCTCGCCGTACTCGCCGCCGAACCGCTGTACGTGCTGGTGGACACCGCGGTGGTGGGGCACCTCGGGCGGGTGCCGCTCGGCGCCGTCGCGCTCGGTGGCGCAGCGCTGTCGGTCGCCACGATCCTCGGCAACTTCCTGGCGTACGGGACCACTGGCCGCGCCGCCCGGTGGTACGGCGCCGGCCAGCGCACCGCAGCGGTGCACGAGGGGGTCCAGGCGTCCTGGCT
>JBOGDE010000392.1:0-4951 GCA_050701695.1 Micromonosporaceae bacterium | reverse complement strand
GGCGAAGGGGCCCCGTCCCCGGGTCGCCGCGTAGACCAACAGGACGATCACGATCGGCCAGGCGAACAGCTTGCAGGCAGCTGCCGCACCCACCGAAAGACCGGTGAGCCACCAGCGGCCGCGGGCCGCACCGGCCAGCGCGAGCAGGCACAGCGCCAGCACCGGGAGATCGTCGCCGCCGGTCGCCAGGGTGAGCGCCGAGATCGGGAGTACGGCCACCTGCGCCGCCCGCACCAGCAGCGTGCCGGCGACCCCGGCGTCGCGCAGCAGCTTCAGCGCGGCGAGCAGCGCGGCCGCGGTGACCAGCGCGAACCACACCCGCGCGTCGGTGTACCAGCCGACGCCGAGGAGCGCGCGGGGCAGCCCGAAAACCGTCATCCCCGGCTGGTACGGCAGGTAGCCCAGCAGCGGGTCGGGCAGCAGCCCGATCTCGTCCCGCGACAGGTACGGCGTCCCGGTGCCGAGCAGCCGCGCGCCGCCGTCCTCGATCACCGGCACCTCCTCCTGCGCCCGCCACGGCCACCCCGTGGCCCGCTGCCATGCCTGCACCACCAACGGCGCGATCGCCGTCGCCCCCCACGCGGCGAGCACCACCCACGCCCGCCCGCGCGTGCTCACACCCGCGGGTGCCAGGAGCTGGGCGAGGGTGAGGGACGCGGCGAAGAGGTAGGCGCCGAGGGCGATCACCCCCCAGGCACGGTGAGCGGGGAGGGTGGAGGCGACGGCGGTGAACGCGGCGAACGCCGTACCGGTGAGGTAGAGGGTGAGGTCGAGCGCGAGCCCGCCCCGGGCCCGGTGCAGCCTGCGCAACCACTCGATCACCCCGCCACTAAACCAGAGCGGGTCCCGCGGAGCCGTCTGCTACGGGGCGTGGCGGCGACGGAGGCGGTGCACCGGCATCCGGATCACGGCGGCTTCGCGGCTGAGCGGCGGCGCCAGGTCGCCACCCCGCTTGAGCACGCCGGTGAGCCGTTCGGCGGTCATCGGACGGCTGAACAGGTGGCCCTGCCCGGCGGGGCAGCCCAGCTCGAACAGGGTCTGCCGCTGGGTCTCGCTCTCCACCCCGACCGCGACCACGTCGAGGTCGAGGCTGCGGCCCAGCTCGATGGTGGACCGTACGACCGCGGCCGACTCGTCGGAGGTGTCCATCGCGGCGATGAACTTGCGGTCGACCTTGAGCTGCTGGATCGGCACCTCGGCGAGCGTGGAGAGTGAACCGTACCCTGTGCCGAAGTCGTCCAGGGCGAGCCGCACCCCGGTCTCGCGCAGCGCCGCCAACACCTCGTCCACCACGTCGAGCCGGCTCAGCGTCAACGTTTCGGTCAGTTCCAGAGTGACCATTTCCGGGGGTACGTCATGCGCGGCGATTCGTCGTGCGACCAGCTCCGGGAAACGTGAATCCAGCAGGCTACGTACCGACACGTTGACCGAGATCGAGATCGGGTGCTTGGCGTCCTGCCACGCGGCGGCGGCGTCGAGCGCGTCGTCGAGCACGATCTCCGTGAACGGGGTGAGCAGCCCGGAGCGGACGATGGCGTCGAGGAACCGCGGCGGCCCCAGGTCGCCCCGCTTCGGGTGCCGCCACCGGGCCAGCGCCTCGGCGCCGGTGACGATGCCGCTGGCCAGGTCGACGATCGGCTGGAACCCGAGCGCGAACTGCCGCTCGTCCAGCGCCCGGCGCAGGTCCCCGGTGAGGGAGAGCTGGCCGAGGTCGGCGGTGTCGCGGGCCTGGCTGTACACCGAGATCGTGTGCCCGGCGCGTTTGGCCTGGTACATCGCCACGTCGGCGCGCCGCAGCAGCTCGGTCATGCCGCCCTCGATCGGCGCGGTGGCGACCCCGCCGCTGGCCTCGATCTGCAGCCGTACCCCGTCGATCTCCAGCGGCGGGTCGAGCGCGGCGAGCATCTTCCGCGCCCGGTGGCTCGCCAGAGCCGGCGCGGGCAACCCCACGAACAGTACGGCGAACTCGTCACCGCCGAGCCGGGCCACCAGGTCGTCCGGCCCGGCCGCGGCGGCGAGTCGTTGCCCGACCCGCTCCAGTACGCCGTCCCCGATGGCATGCCCCAGCGTGTCGTTGATCTCCTTGAAGTGGTCCAGGTCGATCAGCAGCAGCGCGTGGATGCCACGGATCGGCCGGGTGCTGACGGTCGTCTCTCCAATCTCGATCAGCCGCCGCCGGTTGGCCAGCCCGGTCAGCTGATCGTGACGGGCAGCATGGGCGTACCGCTGCGCCATCGACTGCGTCTCGGCATGCGTCTGCGCGTTCCGCAACGCCGTACAGAGCGAGGCGGCAAACGTACGCAACGCGTACCGCTCCCGCTCGGTCAGCTTCACCTTGCCGTGGAACCGCAGCCGCAGGTGGCCCACCACGATGTCCCCGTCGTGACTGGCCAGCGGCGCATCGATCGATTCGCTGTCGCTCTTCGGCGCCCGGTCCGCGGGCCCGTCCCAGAAGATCTCCTTGCCGCTCCCCCGGATCAGCCGAGCCGGGTGCCCAGGGAAGCTGACCTCGACCTCGGTGATGTCCGCCGAGAACAGCTCCGCCGAGGTGTTCACCGCAGCCCTGAGTACGGCGTTGAAGTCCACATCGTTGAACCGGTCCGTAGCCTCCGCCAGCCTCTGCCACGCCTCCCGCTCCTTTTGCGCACGTAAGCGGCCCGAGTTGAACAGATGCAGGCAAAGGGCCAGCAACGGCACCGCGACCAGTAGGCGAGCGTCAGCGCGTACGACGATGACGGTGAAACACCCGACAACTACGTTGCCCCCGATGACGGCCGTTCGAACCGGCCATCCTGAGATCAGAATCTTTGTTACGGAACCACCGCTGGCAAGGCTGACGGCGACGGCCACCATCAGGCTGCTGAGAACCGCCGAAGTGAGGCCGCTGGCAACCAGAGCGGTAGCACCTCGGAGGCTGTACGGATCCACCTGGCCACCGGCGATCGCCAGCGCGATGCTCGCGGCCACGGCGGTGGTGATGACTTGCTTGCTGACATTGAATAGCACCTTGATGCGTTCAACACGTTGCACCAATTCCGCGGCCAGGTGGCCGATCGCAGTCACAAAGAGCAACATTGGGAGGGGCAGAAATACTATGCCTACGAGCAGTGCTGCTTCTTGCCAGTCGAACGTGATGCGGTTTCCACCGATACGAATGTGCAGGTTGGCCAGACCGGCGACGACGATGAGCCCGGCGATGGCGGGCACCGTCAGGGTAAGACTCGGGTGGTATGCGAGCCGAGTCCCCGCCACGGCAAGCAGGCACACCGCGATACCGGCACATATGCGTACGTATGACCGCAGATGCCGTCGATCGCCGGTTCCGTCACTCACTCAGAGGTCCATCCATTCTTGAGGGAACGGCCTCATCCAGATCATCGTATGTGTGCGTGAGGTGTCGTATACAGCTGGCCGAGTGTTGGTTGGGTAAGCTCACTCAGCTTAGCGCTTGGTCAGTGCCTCTGGCCTCACATGTGCTCCCCCCCCTCTTGTCGGCAGATCGAATCAACGAACCTGGTAGTCCCGTTCTAGTGCCACTGGTCGCGCATGGCTGCTCTCCTTTGCCGGCTGTGTGACCATCTGTCAAGCGTTGTTAGTGCCACTGGTCGCGCATCGCAGTGCTCCTTTCCATGCGGTTCTAGCTGTGGGGGCTGACTTCAGTGCCACTGGTCGCGCATCGGAGCCTCCTTCGTTGGGATCGCCAAATTCATGGGTGGTTGGAACGGTGGCCAATGTTATGTGCGTGGAATCTACGTAGGGCGCGCACGCAATAGGTCAGAGGTGTGTGTCGCGTAGGCGCCGGTCCGACGCTGTCGAAAGCACCGCTGGCCGGCAATTGGGGTACTGGGGCATTGCAATGTTCGCACAGCGTGAGCTGCGCGAACGACGCCACTTTCGAGCGTTGGCGAGCAGGTGCTGCACATGTCTGACCGCCCTTTCGTGACCCTCGTGCCGGTGGTCGTGTGAAGAGCGTAAATGGACATCAATGCCTCGGTCGACTGGAAGGCCCACAGTAGTATTCGATCTAGGTCTCGGAGTTGCGCACAGGTCATCTGACTCACACGGAGCGTGGTGCAGGAACGCAACATGTGATCCGCCAGTTCACACATTGTGATTGACTCGATCAGGTGTTCGATGTCGCCAGACCTACCAGTGGGCGTTCGTGAGCAGGTCTGGGCTGCTGTCTCGGGGACCGCGCTGAGGCGCCCGAAGATCGCTTGTGCCTCGCGCCAGTGCGCGCACGCGGCCTAGTGGTCGTAGCGGATGCCGCGTTGCCAAGCGGCCGTGGCGGGTGTCAGGCATTGGCGTGCACATCGTCCTTCCCCCCAAAACCCCCTGGGTGCAGTCGTCGTGCACTTAGTGAGCATGGTAGGCCGCCGTCGATGTCTGGTCGACATATGCCGGCAGCAGCGCGAAGTAGATTGAGGCCGCAATATGCATAGGTAAAGGCTTGTAGTACGCCCGTGGCTGAGCTACGCATTCCGCCAGCCACCACTAACGCAACGTAATCCATGCATCGCCTAATACGGCAGCCGCCATTCGCTAGCTGACCAGGGCGTAGTCCCGGTTGAGCCGTGTGCGTTGGTGGAACCAGCGTGATCGGGCCTGGTGACGGCGTCGCCAGTTGCGCCAATGTGTGTCCTGGCCGGGCGGTTTCGGGTGCCGGAGGGCGTCTGCGAGTAGTCGCTGGACCTCTGGGACGGTCAGCGGAATCATGCCGGGCTCGGCCGGCGGTGGCTGGTCCGGCCTGTTCGGCGGCGGTGCCTGGGTGTCGGTCCGGTCTTTGAGGCGGGCGGCGGTGACCGCGCAGACGGCGAGGGCGGCCATGACACCCCTTGTGTCAACCTCAAGATCGAAATCAGGCCGCGAATGGTTGTGTGGTGGCCTGTTTCTGGGCTCCGCGGTGCAGGGTGGGATCGTAGGGCGTGTTGTTCTGCCAGCAGCGCCAGAT
>JBOGDE010000391.1:0-4956 GCA_050701695.1 Micromonosporaceae bacterium | reverse complement strand
ACCTAGACGAACGCACATGCGCGTCCTGACGTCACCGCTCAGACGGACAGATCACCCTCAACGACTGGGCTTCCGGCCCTCAAACCCCCTCCTCGGACCCACAGAAACCCGAGGAGTCCCCTACTTCGTCCCTACGTACCTGGGCAGCAAGGGCCGGGTCGGCATCGATCTTGACCCCGAGGCCGCTGCGGACTGGGACGAGGTGTCCATGTTGGTCGAGCAGGCGTGGCGGATGTCCGCACCGAAGCGTTACATCGTTGAGCTGGACGATTCGCGCCGACGTCGCGCAGTTCCCGGGTAGAAGGCATCGCTGGCGGGGTGGTCAGGTCGGTTGGTGGTTGACCAGGCCGAGCTGCCGAAGGCGAGTGTGGGTGTCCTCGAGGCTCCAGGCGCGGGCGATGCGGCTGTCGGTGAATCGGAAGACGTAGACCATCGGCGATGGCGGTGAACCGGCGGCCGGTGGGTGGGTGGCCGAGCCAGGACCCGGTGTGCGTCCCGGAACATGCGAATCGAGCGACGACCGTGTCGTCCTCGGCGACCAGCTCGACGATGCGCATGCTGACGTCGGTGAAGGAGCCCAGGAACGGCTCGATCCACCGGCGTGCCGCCGCGGAGAGGCGCGGGTGGTGAGTTCGTCCAGCACCTCGAGATGGTCGTCGTTCAGCAACTCGGCCACAAGTCGGCGCACGACTTGCTTGTTCTGCTCGGTCCTCGCTGGCGTGCCGCGCCGGTCTGGCAGGGTCACGAGGGTCGGGGGGCGTACATGATGACGGCCACGCCGAGCAGGCAGATCGTGGCGCCGACGAGATCGAACCGGTCCGGGCGGAAGCCGTCGAAGGCGATGCCCCAGGCGAGCGAGCCGGCGACGAACACGCCGCCGTAGGCGGCCAGGATCCGGCCGAAGTTGGGGTCGGGCTGGAAGGTGGCGACGAACCCGTAGAGGCTCAGAGCGAGAACCCCGAGGCCGACCCAGAGAAGGCCACGATGCTCGCGGACGCCCTGCCACACCAGCCACGCACCGCCGATCTCAGCGATGACGGCCAGCACGAACAGCCCTATGGATCGAACGACCGTCATGACGGCACCCTACGAGTGCAGCCGCACTCTGCCACGAACATCGGCCGGAGTCTCGTAGAGATATCGTCCGTCGGTCTCGTGCCGCATACGTGACGCGGGTTCTGCCGGATCCGGGCGCTGCCGCCGGCTGTGAAGTGGTCCGATCACCAGCCGCCGTTGTACCGGCCAGCTGCCTTGACTCGCTCGCGGATTCGGTGGACAAGTTGGGAGCGTTCGACGATGCGGCTCTCAGTGCGCATCGTGGCGAAGAGTTCGACCAGTTCGATGTCGGTCGCGGTGACGGCCCCAGTCCGCCGAGACGCGGGCTGCGTTGCGTGGGATCACGCGGGTGAGCCGTCGGGTGATCAGGTCGTCGGCGGTGACCTGGATGAGGTCGAAGAAGCCGAGACCTGTGCGGACTTCCTGTTAGGCGTTCCGCGCCTCCTTCGACGGCGCCGATGTACTGCCGCTTGGTCTCGATGGCGAAGGCGCCAAGATCCTTGAGCATCCGGAACGTCGTCACGTGCATTCGCCGGGCGACCAACAGGGGCATGATTGGCACACTGGGGCGGGCATGCTGCGACCTGGCCGCCTTCGTCAGCACCTGGTACACCTCTGCGCTGTTGGGTGGAGCCAGTCGCGCACGTTCTTGACCTCGATCGGCAGGGCGACCGTTGTGCCTGGCAGGCCGTCCTCGACCGTGGGTAGTAGTGCCGCGTTGTCCAGCGGCCCGATCGGCACATGCATGCCGAGGAACGTGGCCGCGGTGCCGGAAGTGGGATTCTCAAGGCGGTAACCCACGGCGGGGGCGGGTTGGTGAGTGAGGCGTGGACCACCCGCTCCGCCGCGGGGCCGATCACTGCTTCCCGGGGTCGGTGTGCCCTGCGCCGACCCGAGGTACCGGGCAGTAAGCAATCTCTTGCGGCGTGCGGCCTTCTCGACCGCGGTTGCGTTCCGCTTGTCGATGACTGCCGTGATCAAGGTAACGGGGCGGCCGCCTCGTGTCGGCTGGGGAGGGTGTACGACGACGCGACCGGTACTTCGCAAGTCGCGAAGTGCAGCGCTGAGGTGGAGAGGCTCGACAACAACCGGCAGCCCGGGCCAGTTCGCGTCGGCGATGCGGGCCTCGATCTCCAACGACGGGGCGGCGAGTTCGCGTCCGAGAAGTTCCAGGATTGCTCTCCGGCCCAGGGCCGGATAGTCGTAGTTGGCAGCGATGCGCTTCCAGCACGTGGCGGCGGACCGTGACACCGAGATCGCCAAGAGGCTGTCGGAGTTGGCTGGATCGTGAGCGGATGCGGTGGGAGCCATCGCCGCCGACCGGGCGGCGTGCTGACCAGAACGCGCTTGGCAACTGGGGGACGATTGCCTCATGCCTCGAACACCGTCACCTGCTGTGCGAACCAGCTTGTACAGGCTTGTCGAGGTCGTGGACCTGCGTTCGGCGGTCCAGTCGAAGTACCTGGACCGCGAGGGTTTCACTGCGGGCGACGTGACTGTCGCAGGCCGGCAGGCCGTTCTTGTGCTCGGCACGATCAACACGCCGACTGTGCCGTGGGCACCCACCTTGCACGGTCTCACCGGGTCGCCAGTCGTGCTCGGAAATGAGACTGCTGTCGGCATTCTGCTCGTGCGCGGCCGGACGACAGTGCCTGGGCGCTTTGCTACGGCATGGGGTTTCAGGCTCTTGAACAGAACATGATCGACCCTGGATTCGGGCAGCGCATTGCTCTGCGAACCGCGGACGCGCGCGAACTGAACTCGCTGACGCGCACCACGCTCGACCAGCGGTCCATGACTGACCGCATCTCCATCCCAAGCGGCGACCACCTGCGCGGGTTCGGCATCGGAGACTTCGGTGAGGTCGTCACGCGGCTGGTCGCGAAGGCCACCATCCCGGAACTTGCCGGCGGCGCGAAGCCTCTCCGTATTCGTGGCGCCGACGCACTTAGCCTCGATCCGTGGAACGACTGGCGTGATCCGCCCTTGGTCGGCATGAGCTGGTGCAAGGCGCGGGTGGGCGCGGCGGATCTGCTGGTCTGCCCAGCTCTTCCACTCGGATCTCCGGTCGTGCCTGCGCGGCGGCTGGATGGGTCAGGCGATCGCGGGTGCTCCGGTTGACCTGGCGAACAGGTGGTTCCACAGCGCCATCCAGGGATCGGCCCTGGGCCAGTGAGCGGGCAGGTGCAGCACCCGGCGGCGTTGGGGGCCGGCGATCCGGGCGGGCGCGTTGACGATCCGCCGGCGCAGTGTGGCGCCGCGGGCCACGGCCAGGTGATCGCCGCCGAGGGTGCCCGCGGCGCGCAGCAGGTTGTGGGTGATTGCCGCGCAGATCGCCCAGGCGCTGTTGGCGGCGAACCGACCCGAGGGTAGGTGAGCCAGGGGTCCGTCGATCAGGTCGGCGAACGTGGTCTCGATGATCGCGTGCCGCCGGTGGGTGATGTCGGCGGCCGCGGTCGGCTCGTCGCTGTTGGTGCAGAACGGGTGGTGCCGCCAGACGGGGAACAGCTCCTCGAGCTTGGCCCGGTCCCGGACCCGGCGCACCACCAGCCGGGCGGTGACCGGGTGCTGGGTGGAGGCGAACGCGGTGAAGGTGGTCTCGGCGACCTCGGCGTCGGAGATCAGCTCCCCGGTGTCGGGGTCGACCACGGCGCCGGGGTAGTGCACCGGGACCCAGGCGTCGGCGTCGATGGCGGCGATCGCCCGGGCCACGGCCCGGTTCTTGGCCAGCGCCAGCGAGAACTGCACACCCGCCTTGACGCAGGCGACCACCACCGGCCCGGTCCCGAAGGCTGAGTCACCGCGGAGGAGGATCTTCCCGCACGCGCCGGCGGCGCGGGCGGTCTTGATCGCCTCGGTGACCATCGAGTCCGCGCCCCGGCCCGAGCCGGCCTTGCCGGCCCGCAGCCGGATCCCGGCCACCACCGGTGCCGCCCGGCCGGTGCTGATCGTGGTCGCCAACGGGGACAGCCCCTTGCGCAGCACCTGCCGGCCGGCGATCTTGGTGTGCCCGAAGCTGGCGCCCTGCTTGGCGTGCCCGTAGACCGGGCGCAGCAGCGAGTCGATGTCGATGAACGCCTGCTGCTCGATCCCGGCCAGCAGCCCGCTACGCCCCGCGAGGTTGACCAGATGCGCCCGTAACACCGACGCCAGTTGCAGCGTGTGACCGTGGGTGAACTCGCGCAGGAACTGACCCAGCGTGGCCGGGGCATACACACCGGTGAACAACCGGGGCATCCCACCGGACCGGATCACCTGAAGATCGTCGATACAGTCCGCGTCCGCGGCCATCCCGGCGATGATCGAGGTCAGCTTCCCCGCCGGGTTCACCCCCGCCGACGCGACCCGCCTCGAGGCCAGGCTGACCCGCTCCTCGATCAGCCCCGAGAGCCCGGTCTGCTCGGCCAGCGCCATCACCGGCACCAGCCCCGCGCATGACACCAGACTGTCGCCATCGAACAATAGCGCGGCCTTGGACCACCCATGCGGTAGTTTCACTTTCAGTGCCTTCTCGGCTCGGCTGAATCAGTACCTCGACACTCCCGATTCTCCTTGCCCAGAAGGCACTTCCATGTCGTGACCCGCCGAGCCTCACCGAGCGATCAGTCACCCATCCACGGATCGAGGCCTAGCCTCCCGCTCGGCAAGACGCCTGACGCCCTCGTTGCTGACCTCGACGTGCTGGACGACATCCTCAGCAAGCCAGCAGCGCCCGAGCTCGCCGTTCTCGAACAGCTGGTGCCGGTGAAGCACCCAGATCTGCTCGAGACCCTCTAGTTGTTGCGGGGCAGGACGTTGACGACAGGCCGACTGGGTTGAGGTAGCGGGAAGGGCAGGCCCTCCGCGGCAAGGATGTGTAGCGACAAAGCAACTCATCCGTGTCGAGCCAGCGAAAGGACC
>JBOGDE010000390.1:0-4969 GCA_050701695.1 Micromonosporaceae bacterium | reverse complement strand
GGCTCTGATCGAGCGATCAGAGCCCCACTTCTCTGACGACCGCGTGCTCCGGGAGGTAGAGGGTGACAAAGCGCTGTATCCAGCCTTTTCCACCATAATGGAAATGCCGGCGTAACTGGATTTACAGGATTAATAGTTTAGCTTCACGCCCTACCGATTTCATTCTGTCGGGCTTTTGATTCAGCTATTGCTGTGGGCGGGTTTGCCGTCTACCTTGGAGTCGCTCGCGTCCAGGGCATCGTTTTCTCGACTTTCGTCGCGACTGTTCTGGTGTTTCCGCACGCCGTTTTCACGGGGAGAATCATGACGCTTCCGCGCTGGCTCAATGCTCGGCGTGTGGTGGCCCTCGGGGCTGTCGCGCTGGTGGTGGTCGTGGCGCCACCGGTACTCGGGCAGGACGACCCGCCGCCGGGGAAGGACCGCGCGCCTAACCTGGGCCGTTCAGTAAGGGCGGAAGGGTCTGTGGCCCGGGAACGGGAAAGTGCCTTCTGATCTGGAACGATGGGGCTTGTCGAAGGTCCCGTCAGTCCGTCTCGGAAGGCACTTTCTAGGTGAAGGCTACCGGTTTGCGTCCGAAGATCACTGTCACGGCGGATGGGCGGGGTGTGGTCGGCCACGCCGGGGCCAGGTTGCTGGCTGATGTCGCCGAGGCCACTGGGTTGCTGGGGGCGTTCGCTGAGGCCCTTGCGCCGATGCGGCGCCGCGCTTCGGGGCATGACGCGGGGCGGGTCGCTGTGGACGTGGCGGTGATGCTCGCTGACGGGGGTGAGGCGATCGCGGATCTGGCGGTGCTGCGCGATCAGCCTGAGTTGTTCGGGTCGGTGGCCTCGGATGCCACGGCGTGGCGGGTGCTCGCCGCGCTTGATGAGCGGGCCCTCGCCGCGCTGCGTCTGGCGCGGGCTGCCGCTCGTGAGGTGGCGTGGGCGCAGGCCGGCGAGACCCGCGATGGGCTGCCGGCCTCGACCGCGGCGGGGGTCGAGGTCGAGGGCCTGGTGCTGGATGTGGACGCATCCATCGTGGTGTGTCACTCGGAGAAGGAGTCCGCGGCGGCGACCTGGAAACGCAGCTTCGGCTACCACCCGCTGTTCTGTTTCCTGGACAACACCAGGGAGGCCCTATCGGCGATGCTGCGGCCGGGTAACGCCGGGTCGAACACCACCGCCGACCACATCGAAGTCCTCGATGCGGCGTTGATGCAGGTCCCGGATGCGCACCGGTACGGCACCCCGGTCCTGATCCGCAGCGATTCCGCCGGCTGTACCCACGGGTTCTTGGAGCACATCCGCGGACTGCGCCAGCACGGCGTGAACACGTGCTTCTCGGTCGGGGTCGCGGTCGACGAGGCGATCCGGGCCGCGATCACCGCGCTGCCCGACCAGGTCTGGGTCCCGGCGGTCGACGCCGACGGCGATGTCCGTGACGGCGCCTGGGTCGCTGAGATCACCGACCTGACCAACCTGGCCGGCTACCCCGAAGGGACCCGGTTGATCGTGCGCCGCGAACGCCCCCACCCCGGCGCGCAGCTGTCCCTGTTCGACACCATCAAAGGCTTCCGCCACCAGGTCCTGGCCACCGACACGCCCTACGCCGGCGGCGGATCCATCCAACACCTGGAGGCCCGCCACCGCGCCCACGCCCGCGTCGAAGACCGCATCCGCTGCGGCAAAGACACCGGCTTTGGCCGCTTCCCCTCCCGCACCTTCGCCATCAACGCCGCCTGGCTGGAACTGGCGCTGACCGGCATCGACCTCATCGCCTGGACCCAGACCCTGCTCCTCGACGGCGACCTCGCCCGCGCCGAGCCGAAGAAACTGCGCTACCGGCTGCTCCACGTCGCCGCAAGGATCGCCCGCGGCGGACGACGCACCCGACTACGCATCGCCTCCCGATGGCCCTGGGCGCAACAACTGACCGACGCGTTCACCCGGCTCCAGGCACTACCCCGCCCAGCGACCTGACACCCTCACCGCCCCCGTCGACCCCTCGACCCCTCGACCCCTCGACCCCTCGACCCCTCGACCCCTCGAGCAGCAAACACCCGCAAACACCACCCGGCCACACGCCGGGCGCACACCCCTGCGCTGAACCCCCGGCACCGCCCGATAAACATCAACAACGGAGCCAGCAACCATGATCATCGGCTTAGTGAAAGACCGAGGCTAACGTCTCGGTCCCGTCGGACTTCGAGCCGGACCCGATCGCCGAGGGAAAGCCGCGCGTACCGTCGAGAGACGTGGTCAAGGTCAAGGACCGGCAGCGCGGGCTGCAGGCCCTCGAAACCACTGCCACGCTCGCGTACGACAGGGACGGGTACGCACCGCGCGTGGTGTCGGCCGCGGCCCTGCCGTACGTCACCGACTACGCCGCCGTGGAAGACCGCGGGCTGCACGACGCGCAGGGCGTGCGCATGTTCAGCTTCGGCGGCAAGATCTGGGACCACCCGGTGGGGCAGGCCCAGTGGGGCCTCAAGAACGTTTCGAGCTACCAGCTCACGAAGAACTCCCTGTACCTCAACCGGGCGATCGCCAACGCGCAGCGCAACCTGGACCGCAAGGTCGAGTCCAGGGGTGCCTGGTGGTACCCGTACGACTTCGACCTGCAGCGGTGCACCGGGCGCCCGGTGCTGCAGGCCCCCTGGTACAGCGGGATGGCGCAGGGGCAGCTGCTCAGCCTCTTCGTCCGGCTGTACGAGATCACCAACGACGAGAAGTGGCGTACCGCCGCCGACAACACCTTCCTCAGCCTGACGCTGCCGCCGGACGCGTCGGCGCCCTGGGGCAGCCGGGTCGACGCGGAGGGTCACCTCTGGCTCGAGGAGTACCCGGAGAGCTCGTCGGTCAGGGGTGAGCGGGTGCTCAACGGGCACATCTTCGCCATCTACGGCGTGTACGACTACTGGCGGCTCACCAAGGACACCCGTACGGTCGAGATCCTGGACGGCGCGGAGACCACGGTGCGCCGGTACCTGCCGACCCATTTCCGATTCAAGCGCTGGGCGAGCAGGTACTCGATCGAGTGCCCGCACCCCCACACCCGGTATCACGTCATTCACACCGATCAGAACCTTAAACTGTACGAATTGACGTACGCGCGGCAATTCGCCACCAACGCATATCTGCTCCGGTCGGATTATCCGAATCCGTGGGTAAAGGGCTCCATCCGTTTCCGGTCAGGTAGCCATACCGGGTACAAGTTCGACAGTTCCGGCAGGGTCGTCGGCTCGAAGACCATCTACCTGAGCCGGTCCTCCGGCGCCAGCGCCGACCAGCGCATCCGGGTGTACGGCCGCAGCTACTACTACCGGATCGTCAACGGTGCTTTCGCCGGCTACCTGGTGCTCGAGGAGTACCCCAGGCGGTACCTGCTCGGCAAGGTCGCCGAGCACACGTACACCCCGCAGCGGGTGCTCAAGTTCCAGCCGCGTACCTACACCGGCTACCGCTACGACAGCGCGGGCAGGGTGATCGCCAGCAAGGTGTTCACGCTCACCCGCTACTCCACCGCTCCGCTCGGAGCCACCGCATGGGTGAACGGCCGGTTCAGCTACCAGGTCACCGCGGGCGTCTTCGCCGGCTACTGGCTGCCGCACACCACTGGCCTCGCCTTCGGCTGACGCGACCGCCGCGGTTGGCCCGCACGATGCTGGTGGCCAGGGCCGGCCGGGAAGTGTGAACCCGGTTACCGAGGCGCGACGGCTGCCGGCGGTAGCGTCGGCCGGGAGACCGAGGTGGTCGGATGAGGCTGCTCAGCTGGCTGGGCCGGATCGGCGACGGCGTGGACGCGGTGGCCGTGGCGACCCGCCACACCCCTTCCCTGGTACGCCGTGCCGGTTCCCTGGTACGCGCTGCCTGGGCGGTGCCGCGCTACCGGTACGCCGGGGTGGGCACGGGTCTGGTGATGCTGCTGCTCTACCTGGTTTCGATCGGTGACGTCGCCGCCGGCACCGGCCGGCGCGGCGCCGGGCCGGTGCTGAGCATCGCCCCCGGCTGGGCGGGCCGGCTCACCGCGACCCGGGCGTCATGGCTGTTCGAGCCGGTGGCGGCGGTACGGCCGGGCTCGTGGCTCACGGTCTTCGTCAGCCCCGGAAACCTGCTGCTCGGTGGGGTGCTGGCGGCGTTGGTGGCGCTACACGTGTCGGTCACCGCGTACCAGGTGTACGCGGCGCGGCAGTGCCGGCGTACCGCGTTCGGGCGGCTGCTCGCGGTGCTCCCCGGATTCGGGGTCGGGATCGCCTGCTGCGCCCCGACCCTGCTGCTCGCCATGGGCACCGGATTCGCCGCCACCCTGATCCCGGTGCTGCTACCGGTGCGGGGCTGGCTCTACCCCGGCGCGGTGCTGATGCTCACCGGCATGCTGCTCTGGACCGCCCGCCACCCCGAAGGCGCGACCACCCGCCGCCCCGAGGGCGCGACCGGCCCCGACCTGAGGACGCGGTGACCGAAGCCGCGGTGACCGGAGCCGCCGGGCACGTCGTCAGGTGCCGGGATCGCGCTGGTAGGTAGCGGGTGGGGTGCCGACCACCTGGGTGAACACCCGGGTCAGGTGCGCCTGGTCGGAGAAGCCGAGCTGGTGCGCCAGCCCCGCCCAGTCGACCTCGCCGCGGTGCGCGGCCGCGGTGGCGTCGAGGATCCGGAACCGCTGGATCACCCACTTGGGGCCGATCCCGAGGTACTCGGTGAAGAGTCGCTGCAGGGTACGCAGGCTGACCGCGGCGTGCCGGGCGAGCTGTTCGGCACGTACGATCTCCGGCCGGGCCTCGGCTTCGGCGACCAGTGCGGTGACCTGGCGGGCGGTGGGGTCCGGCCTCGGGTCGAGCCGTTCCAGCCAGTCCTCCAGGGCGCGTACCAGCGCGGCGTCCTCACCGTCGGCCAGGATGGCGGCGGCGGTCGGCCGGTCCTCGGCGCCGAGCACGTCGGCGGCGGGCCGGGGTGGACCGGTCAGCCGGGCGACGGTGGCGGTGGCGTACCCG
>JBOGDE010000389.1:0-4974 GCA_050701695.1 Micromonosporaceae bacterium | reverse complement strand
GATCTTGGCTCCGATACCGGTGTTGTATCGGGGCCAAGATCCGACGTTGCCAGCGTCGTTCTGGGCCCGGCCGGGCCCGGTGAACGTTAGTGGCCACCGCACTAAGCTGGCGCCGTGGAGCAGGAACCGATACGGGTGATGGTGGTCGACGACCACCCGATGTGGCGTGAGGGCGTCTCACGCGACCTGACCGAAGCCGGCCACCAGGTGGTCGCGGTCGCCGGCGACGGTGGCCAGGCGCTGCGGATCCTGCCGGCCGCCCGCCCCGACGTGCTGGTGCTCGACCTGCAGCTGCCCGACCTGTCCGGGGTGGAGGTGATCCAGCGGCTGCCCGCCGACGGCCCGCGGGTGCTGGTGCTCTCGGCGAGCGCGGAGCAGCAGGACGTACTGGACGCGGTGAAGGCGGGAGCCGCCGGCTATCTGGTGAAGTCCGCCGGCCGGGACGAGTTCCTGGAGGCGGTACGCAGGACCGCCGACGGCGACGCGGTCTTCACTCCGGGGCTGGCGGGGCTGGTGCTCGGCGAGTACCGCCGGCTCGCCACCGTACCGCCGGCAAGTCCCGACACGCCCCGGCTCTCCGACCGCGAGACCGAGGTGCTGCGGCTGGTGGCGAAGGGGTTGACGTACCAGCAGATCGCCACCCGGTTGACGCTGTCGATCCGCACCGTGCAGAACCACGTCCAGAACACCCTCGGCAAGCTGCAGCTGCACAACCGCACCGAGCTGGTCCGGTACGCCATCGAGTCCGGCCTGGACCAGCCTGAGTAGTTGCCCCGGCCCCGACTGAGTACCAGCGGCTGTTCCCGCCGCCGCCAACGGAGCCGGTGCCGTCAGGCCAGTGCATCGAGCGCAGCGGCGGGTTGGCTACCTGCCCCGGTGGCTGAGGAGCCCCGGTGGCTGAGGAGCCCCGGTGGCTGAGGAGCCCGGGTGGCTGAGGAGCCCGGGTAGTTGAGAAGCCCGGGTGGCTGATCGGATAGTCACGTGCCGGTGGGGGGCGGGCCGCTTATCCTTGGCGCCGTATGTCCACGCCCCGTACGGCACCGCCGGTCGCGTACCCGCCGCAGCTGCCGATCAGTCAGCGCGCCGAGGAGATCGGCGCGGCGATCCGCGACCACCAGGTGGTGATCGTCGCGGGTGAGACCGGCTCCGGGAAGACCACCCAGCTGTCGAAGATCTGCCTGGAGCTGGGGCGCGGCGCCGAGAAACTGATCGGCCACACCCAGCCCCGGCGGCTCGCGGCCCGTACCGTCGCCGACCGGATCGCCGAGGAGCTTTCGGTGCCGCTGGGCAGCACCATCGGATACCAGGTGCGGTTCACCGACAAGGTAGGGCCGCAGACGATGGTCAAGGTGATGACCGACGGGATCCTGCTCAACGAGATCCAGAAGGACCGCCAACTCCGCCGCTACGACACCCTGATCATCGACGAGGCGCACGAACGCAGCCTCAACATCGACTTCATCCTCGGCCACCTCAAGCAGCTGCTCCCCGGCCGCCCTGACCTCAAGCTGATCATCACCTCCGCGACGATCGACCCGGAGCGGTTCTCGAAACACTTCGGCGGGCCGCGCACGCCGAAAGGGCAGCTCAGCGGCGGGCTGCGCACGCCGAAAGGGCAGCTCAGCGGCGGGCTGCGCACGTCGAACGGGCAGCTCAGCGGCGGGCTGCGCACGCCGAACGGGCAGCTCAGCGGCGGAGCGCCGATCATCGAGGTGTCGGGGCGGACGTACCCGGTGGAGGTGCGGTACCGGCCGCTCGCCGAGACCGACGCCGACCAGGCGCAGGCGATCTGCGACGCGGTCTCCGAGCTCCGCCGGGAGGCGCCCGGCGACATCCTGGTCTTCGCCAGCGGGGAACGCGAGATCCGGGACGCCGCCGACGCACTACGCGCGCTCAACCTGCCCGAGACCGAGATCCTGCCGCTGTTCGCCCGGCTGTCGACCGCCGAGCAGCATCGCGTCTTCCAGCCACACCGTGGGCGGCGGATCGTGATCGCCACCAACGTCGCCGAAACCTCGCTGACGGTCCCCGGCATCAAGTACGTGATCGACCCCGGTACGGCACGGATCTCCCGGTACAGCGCCCGCACCAAGGTGCAGCGGCTGCCGATCGAGCCGATCTCCCAGGCGTCGGCCAACCAGCGCAAGGGCCGCTGCGGCCGGCTTTCGGACGGCGTCTGCATCCGGCTGTACGCCGAGGACGACTTCGACTCCCGGCCCGAGTTCACCGACCCGGAGATCCTGCGTACCAACCTGGCGTCGGTGATCCTGCAGATGACCGCGGCGAAGCTGGGCAGGATCGAGACGTTTCCGTTCATCGACGCCCCGGACCGGCGCGCGATCGCCGACGGCGTACGCCTGCTGGAAGAGCTGGGCGCGCTCCGGAAAGGCCTGACGCCGCTGGGCCGCCAGCTGGCCCGGCTCCCGGTCGACCCGCGGCTGGCCCGGATGGTGATCGAGGCCGCCGAGCAGCACTGCCTGCGCGAGGTGCTGGTGATCGTGGCCGGCCTGGCGATCCAGGACCCGCGCGAGCGCCCGTCCGATCAGCAGCAGGCCGCCGACGACAAGCACCGCCGGTTCGCCGACAAGGAGTCGGACTTCCTGGCGTACCTGAATCTCTGGAACTACCTGGAGGAGCAGCAGCGGGAGCTGTCGGGCAACCAGTTCCGGAAGCGGTGCAAGGCGGAGTTCCTGCATTTCCTGCGGATCCGGGAGTGGCAGGACGTACACAGCCAGCTCCGCCAGGTGGTACGTGAGCTGAAGCTCCCGGTGAACGACGAACCCGCCGACCCCACGCGGATCCACACCGCGCTGCTCGCCGGGCTGCTCTCCCATATCGGGGTACGCGACGCGGAGAAGCGCGACTATCTGGGTGCCCGCAATGCCCGGTTCGCGATCTTCCCCGGCTCGGGGCTGGCGCGCAAGCAACCGCAGTGGGTGATGGCGGCCGAGCTGGTGGAGACCTCCCGGCTGTGGGCGCGGGTGAACGCGAAGATCGAGCCCGGCTGGATCGAACCGCTCGCCGGCCACCTGCTGAAACGCCACTACAGCGAGCCGCACTGGGAGGCGAAACAGGGCGCCGTGATGGGGTACGAACGCGTCAGCCTGTACGGCGTCCCGATCGTCGCCCGGCGCAAGGTCAACTTTGCGAAGGTCGACCCGCCGCTGGCCCGGGACCTGTTCATCCGGCACGCACTGGTGGAGGGCGACTGGCGTACCCACCACGAGTTCTTCGACCACAACCGGGAGCTGCTCGACGACGTCGAGGAGCTCGAACACCGCGCCCGGCGCCGCGACATCGTGGTCGACGACGAGACCCTGTACGCCTTCTACGACGCCCGGATCCCCGAGCACGTGGTCTCGGCGCGGCACTTCGACAGCTGGTGGAAGCAGACCCGGCGGGAGCAGCCCCGGCTGCTGCACTTCGATCGGTCACTGCTGGTCAACCAAGCGGCCGCCGCGGTCTCCCACGCCGACTACCCGGACACCTGGGACGTGGACGGGATGGCGCTGCGGCTGACGTACCAGTTCGAGCCCGGTACCGAGGCCGACGGGGTGACCGTGCACGTACCGCTCGCGCTGCTGGAGCGGGTGCCGGCCGAGCCGTTCGAGTGGCAGGTGCCGGGGCTGCGGGAACAGGTCGTCACCGGGCTGCTGCGGTCGCTGCCGAAGCCGCTGCGGCGGCACTTCGTACCGGTCCCGGACCACGCCGCCGACCTGCTCGACGCACTGCCCTCCCGCCCTGACGGCCCCCTGCTGCCCGCCCTGGAACACGAGCTGTACGACCTGACCGGCGTCGACGTGCCCCGTGACGCGTGGCGCCCCTCGGAGCTGGCCGACCACCTGCGGATGACGTTCCGGGTGGTCGACGCCGACGGCACCACGCTCGGTGAGAGCAAGGACCTCGCCGCCCTGCGGGCGAAGCTGCGCCCACAGCTGTCCGAGGTGGTCTCCGAAGCGGCCACCTCCATCGAGCGGCGCGGCATCGCCAGCTGGGACCTCGGTACGCTGCCCCGCGCCGTCACCCAGGACCGGGCGGGCTACCAGGTCACCGCGTACCCCGCGCTCGCCGACGAGGGCGACAGCGTCGCGATCCGGGTGTACGAGACCGAGCCCGACCAGCACGCCGCGATGCGCCGCGGCACCCGCCGGCTGCTGCTGCTCAACCTGCCGTCCCCAGTCACGTTCACCCAGGGCCGGCTGGACAACCGGCAGAAGCTGGCGCTGCCCCGCAGCCCGTACCGCGGCGTCGCCGCGCTGCTCGACGACTGCGCCGGCGCCGCCGTCGACGAGCTGGTCGCCGAGGCCGGCGGACCCGCCTGGGACGAGGTCGGATTCGGGCGGCTGCGCGAGGCGGTCCGGCCCGAGCTGGTCGACGCCGTGCTCGACGTGGTGCGCACCGTCGAGCGGATCCTCACCGCCGGGTACGCCGTCGAGTCCCGGCTGGCCAGCCCCAACCCCGCCATGCTGCCCACCCTGACCGACCTGCGGCAGCAGCTGTCCCTGCTGATCTACCCGGGCTTCGTCTCCGACACCGGTGCCGAACGACTGCCCGACCTGGTGCGCTACCTCAAAGCCGCCCAGGTACGGCTCGACAAGCTGCCCGGCAACCCGCGGCGCGACCGGCAGCTCTCCGCCGACGTGGCCGAGGTGTGGCAGGCGTACCAGGAGCTGGTCGACGAGCTGGGCGGCGACCGCGACGACGTACGCGAGATCCGCTGGATGGTCGAGGAGCTGCGGGTCAGCCTGTACGCCCAGCAGTTGAAGACGCCGTACCCGGTCTCGGCGACCCGGATCTACCGCGCCATCGACACCCTGCTGCCGTAGTGCGGTGGCCACTAACGTTGCCGGTGTCCGGGCGAGGCCCAGGGCGGCGCTGGGAGCGTGGGATCTTGGCTCCGATACCGGTGTTGTATCGGGGCCAAGATCCGACGTTGCCAGCGTCGTTCTGGGCCCGGCCGGGCCCGGTGAACGT
>JBOGDE010000388.1:0-4993 GCA_050701695.1 Micromonosporaceae bacterium | reverse complement strand
GGCCACCGCCGCGGACCTGGAGGCCGCCACCGACGAGGCGCTGCTGTCGGAGGTGCCGAGCCGGGAGAGCCTGGTCGCGGAGGCGAAGCAGCTTGCCGCCGACACTCCCGGGCTGCCCGAGCTGCTGGACCGGTACTGGCGGCTGGTGCCCGACGAGGAGCTGTTCGGGCGTACCGGACAGGACCTGTACGACGCCACTGTGGCGCACCGGGCGCTGGCCGAGCAGCGGATGCCGGGCGAGGCCAAGATCGAGGTCACCACCTCCGAGGAGCGGCCCGGGCTGGCACCCCACACGGTGGTGCAGATCGTCACCGACGACATGCCGTTCCTGGTGGACTCGGTCGCCGCCGCGCTCACCGGGCGCGGCCTGGAGGTACATCTGCTGGTGCACCCCCAGCTGGTGGTACGCCGGGAGTTCCTCGGCAAGCTGGTGCGGACCTGCCCCGACATCGAGCTGGACGACGCCGGCGCCGACGAGCTGGTCGAGAGCTGGATTCACCTGGAGGTCGACCGGCAGCGCGACCCGGAGAAGCGGGAAGAGCTGCGCCGTGAGGTCACCAGCGTGCTCACCGACGTACGCGAGGTGGTCGAGGACTGGCAGAAGATGCGGCACCACGCGCTGGAGCTCGCCGACGAGCTGGCCGAACCGGAGGCGGCGCAGCTGCCGGTGCCCGCCAAGGACATCACCGACACCGTCGACCTGCTGCGCTGGCTCGCGGACGGCAACTTCACCTTCCTCGGCTACCGCGAGTACAAGCTGGTCGACGGCGAGGTGCTGGAGGCGGTGCTCGGCACCGGGCTGGGGATTCTGCGTACCGACCAGCAGAGCCCGCGGGTGCTCTCCACGATGGCGCCGGAGGCGTACGCCAAGGCCCTCGAGAAGCGGCTGCTGATCATCACCAAGGCGAACGCCCGCGCCACCGTGTACCGGCCGGCGTACCTCGACTACATCGGGGTCAAGACGTTCGACGAGCACGGCAACCTGACCGGGGAGCGGCGCTTCCTGGGGCTGCTCGCCTCCGCGGCGTACCTGCACTCGGTACGGGAGCTGCCGGTGGT
The DNA here is from genome assembly GCA_050701695.1 of Micromonosporaceae bacterium. Taxonomy (GTDB): domain Bacteria; phylum Actinomycetota; class Actinomycetes; order Mycobacteriales; family Micromonosporaceae; genus WHSM01. The sequence continues at coordinate 3,934 of JBOGDE010000388.1, read as the reverse complement.
CAAGCGCAAGGTCGCCGAGGTGATCGAGCGCTCCGGGCTGCCGCCGCGCAGCCACTCCGGCCGGGACCTGGTGGAGATCCTGGAGACCTACCCCCGGGATGAGCTGTTCCAGACCACCACCAACGAGCTGTTCGCCAACGTGATGGGGGTGCTGCGGCTGGCCGGGCGGCGCCAGCTGCGGCTGTTCCTGCGCAAGGACGCGTACGGCCGGTTCATGTCCTGCCTGGTCTACCTGCCGCGGGACCGGTTCACCACCGCCAACCGGCTCAAGATCCAGGAGATCCTGCTCCGGGAGCTGAACGGCATCGGGGTCGACTACACCACCCGGGTCAGCGAGAGCGCGCTCGCCCGGGTGCACTTCATCGTGCGTACCGACCCGGCCAGCCCGCCCACCGACTACGACGTCGACACGATCCAGACCGAGCTGATCGAGGCCACCCGGCACTGGGACGACGACTTCGACCTGGCGTTGGAACGCAAACTCGGCGAAGAGCAGTCCAAGCGGCTCTACCAGCGGTACGTCACCGCGTTCCCGCAGACGTACAAGGACGAGGTCGCGCCGTACGTGGCGATCAAGGACCTGGCGAAGCTGGAGCTGCTCGACGAGCCGGGGCAGCTCGCGATGCACCTCTACCGGCACCCGCAGGCGCCCGACCAGGTGCGGTTCAAGGTCTTCCGGTACGGCGAGCCGATGATGCTCTCCGCCGTGCTCCCGGTGCTGCACTCGCTCGGCGTGAAGGTCGCCGACGAGCGGCCGTACGAGATCCGGCGCGAGGACGGCGTGATCTACCTGTACGACTTCGGGCTGGTGCCGCCGGAGAACTGTCTGGACATGGCGGAGATCCAGTCCAAGGTGGAAAATGCGTTCTCCGCGGCGTGGCGCGGTGAGGCCGAGGTCGACCGGTTCAACGAGCTGGTGCTGCGCGCCGGCCTGACCTGGCGGCAGGTGGTGATCCTGCGCTCGTACGCGAAGTACCTGCGGCAGGCGGGCGCCACCTACAGCCAGGACTACATGCAGACCACGTTCACCGAGTACCCGGGGGTGGCGGCGCTGCTGGTGGCGCTGTTCGAGACCCGGTTCAGCCCGGCGCTGGCGGTCGAGCGCGAGGAACGCGCCCAGTTCACCGACGAGCTGGTGGGCGCGATCAACGCGGAGCTGGACCGGGTGAGCAGCCTGGACCAGGACCGGATCCTGCGCAGTTTCCTGGGGTTGCTGCTCGCCACCCTGCGTACCAACTTCTTCCAGCGCGGCGAGGATGGGCGCCCGAAGTCCTACATCTCGTTCAAGCTGGAGCCGCAGAAGATCCCGGAGCTGCCGCTGCCCCGCCCCCGGTACGAGATCTTCGTGTACTCGCCCCGGTTCGAGGGCGTACACCTGCGCTTCGGGTCGGTGGCGCGCGGTGGGCTGCGCTGGTCGGACCGCCGGGAGGATTTCCGTACCGAGGTGCTGGGGCTGGTCAAGGCCCAGATGGTGAAGAACGCCGTGATCGTGCCGGTGGGCGCCAAGGGCGGCTTCGTACTCAAGGAGGCGCCGCCGGCCTCCGACCGCGACGCGTTCTTCGCCGAGGGCCAGACCTGCTACCGGATGCTCATCTCGGCGCTGCTGGACGTCACCGACAACCTCGACGCGGCCTCCGGCGAGGTGGTCCCGCCGCCCCAGGTGGTACGCCACGACGGCGACGACACGTACCTGGTGGTCGCCGCCGACAAGGGCACCGCGACCTTCAGCGACCTGGCGAACGAGATCGCGGTCGGCTACGGCTTCTGGCTCGGCGACGCGTTCGCCTCCGGCGGTTCGGTGGGGTACGACCACAAGAAGATGGGCATCACCGCGCGCGGCGCCTGGGAGTCGGTCAAGCACCACTTCCGAGCGCTCGCGCGAGGGAGCGATGAGCACGGCCGAGCGCTCGCGCGAGGAAGCGGCCAGCACAGCGGAGCGCTTGCGCGAGAAGGCGACAGCCCGGAGTTGGGGATCGACACCCAGACCGAGGACTTCACCGCGGTCGGGATCGGTGACATGTCCGGTGACGTGTTCGGCAACGGGATGCTCTGCTCGGAGCACATCCGGCTGGTCGCCGCGTTCGACCACCGGCACGTGTTCGTGGATCCGTCCCCGGACGCGGCGGTCGGCTTCCGGGAGCGCAAGCGGCTCTTCGAGCTGCCACGCTCCACCTGGGACGACTATGACAAGTCGCTGATCAGCGAGGGCGGCGGGGTGTGGCCGCGTACCGCCAAGTCGATCCCGGTCTCGCCGCAGCTGCGCGACGCGCTCGGCATCACCGACGACACCGTCACCGAGCTGCCGCCGCCGGAGCTGATCAAGGCGGTGCTGCGCGCCCCGGTCGACCTGCTCTGGAACGGCGGCATCGGCACGTACGTGAAGGCCGCCGCCGAGTCCCACGCCGACGTGGGCGACAAGGCCAACGACCCGGTACGTGTCGACGGCCGGGAGCTGCGGTGCCGGGTGGTCGGCGAGGGCGGCAACCTGGGGCTGACCCAGCGCGGCCGCATCGAGTACACCCTGCACGGCGCGGGTGGCGCCGGCGGCCGGATGAACACCGACTTCATCGACAACTCCGGCGGGGTGGACTGCTCCGACCACGAGGTCAACATCAAGATCCTGCTGAACCGGGCGATCGCCGAGTCGCAGCTGCCGGCCGACGAGCGGGTCGCGCTGCTCGCCTCGATGACCGACGAGGTCGCCGCGCTGGTGCTCAAGCACAACTACGACCAGGCCACCGCGCTCGGTAACGCCAGCCGGCAGGCCGCGCCGCTGCTGTCGGTGCACCGGCGGTTGATCAAGGATCTGGAGCGCAGCGGCCGGCTGGACCGGGAGCTGGAAGCGCTGCCCGGCCACAAGGAGCTGGACGCCCGCGCCACCGCCGGTCAGGGGCTCACCTCGCCGGAGTTCGCGGTGCTGCTCTCGTACGCGAAGCTGAAGCTCGAAGACGAGATCAACGACTCCGAGGTGCCCGACGAGGAGTGGACCCGCGATCTGCTGGTGGGCTACTTCCCGACCCCGCTGCGGGAACGGTTCGCCGAGCTCACCAGCCACCATCCGCTGCGCCGCGAGATCGTCACCACGCTGCTGGTCAACGAGGCGGTGAACCGGGGCGGCACCACGTTCTTCTTCCGGGCGGTGGAGGAGACCGGCGCGTCGGTCGACGACATCCTCCGGGCGTACGTGGTGGTCCGCGAGGTGTACGGGCTGCGCGAGCTGTGGCAGGCCACCGAGGCGCTGGACAACCAGGTGCCGGCCGAGGCCCAGGTCGCGGTGTTCCTGGAGAGCCGCCGGCTGCTGGACCGGGCCGTACGGTGGCTGGTGCAGACCCGTACCCCGGTCGACGTACCGGCCGAGATCGAGCGGCTGCGCCCCGGAGTCAGCGAGCTGCTGCCGAAGGTCGGTGCGCTGTTCTGCGGTACGGAGGCCGAGTCGCTGCGGGAGTGGGCGGCGAAGCTGGCGCGGGTCGGGGTACCCGAGGAGTTGGCCGACTGGTCCACCCGCCTGATGTACGGCTTCGGCCTGCTCGACGTGGTGGAGGTCTCCCACGCCACCGGCACCGACGTGGACCGGGTCGCCGGGGTCTACTACGCGCTGTCCGAGCGGTTCAAGATCGACGCCCTGCTGGACCGGGTGTCGGCACTGTCCCGTGAGGACCGTTGGCAGACCCTGGCCCGGATGGCGCTGCGCTACGACCTGTACGCCGCGCTGGCCGCCCTCACCTCCGAGGTGCTGGTCAACACGTCCGGCGAGCTGGACGCCGCCGCCCGGATCGAGACCTGGGAACAGACCAACGCCTCGAACATCTCCCGGGCCCGCAACGCGATCGGCGAGTTCGGCGAGTCGGACGCCGACCTGGCGGCGCTGTCGGTGGTGCTGCGCCAGATCCGTACCCTGGTCCGCTCCACCGCCCTGGCCAACGCACCCGCCACC
>JBOGDE010000387.1:0-5019 GCA_050701695.1 Micromonosporaceae bacterium | reverse complement strand
CCGCGGGGCTGCCTGGCGCGGCGGGACTGCCGAGTGGCGGCGAACCGGGGGCCGCGGTCGGACTGCCGCCCAGGTCGGCCCAGCCCGAACTCGGCGCCGCGGGCGTCTCGGAGGAGGGCGGCGAACCCAGCGGTGGAGTGGCCGGCGGAGCGATCGGCCCGGACGGCGGGAACGGCCCAGGGCGGGACTACGGCTCGTCCGCCTTGCCGGCCGGGGCAGCGTCCGCCGACTCACCGCTCGACGGCGGCACGTCCGCATCGCCGCTCGGCTCGGTCGCGCCGGGCGCGTCACCGGATGCCGGTGAGGCCTCAGCGGCACCGCCCAGCGCGGCCGCGGCGTCGTCCCCGGAGGACGTGTCCGCGTCCGGGGTAGCCGGCGGCTCGACACCGTCCTGTGACCCCTTGCGCGGGGTCTCGGGCAGTGGCAGACCAGCACCTTCGTCGGACGATCGCGGCGGGAGATTACGCTCCGCGTTGGGTCCAAGGTTGATCTGCCGGGTTGCTTCGTCGGGCTCCTGGTCCCTCGGGAAGCTTCCCTCCGACGTCATTGCGCCTCCTACACCGGTACGACCGATGGACCACAGGCTACGGCCCACGCTGGCCAAGCTGTTCAGCGGCAGGTGACCACCGTACCGGCCACCGAGATCCGCATCTGCCCCCAGGGCCCCAATATTCCGTACTCGGCCGGGGATCGTGGGCTGATTGCGTTCAGTAAGGAGATTGGCGCAACGTCAAGGGCACCTCGACGACGATCCGCCGGGGTGCCCTCACGCCGCCCACTACCGGTCGGTCGGTGGTTTCACCTCACTCCAGGTGAGGCCGTCCACGCTGGTGTACGGGGGCATCGGGCCGAAGGCGGTGGTCGCGGTGTAACGTCCCGCCACCATCGTGACCCTGTCCAGCTGAGGCATCTCCGCCCTCGCGAAGCTGGCGCCGTCGTCGTGGCTGATGTGCCAGCGGAGGTCGCCGGTGTCATCGCCGGAGATCAGCAGTTCGCCGCCGGTCGCGACATAGGCGCCGTACAACCCGAAGCGCGGCTCGATCGTGGAGACCCGGCTCCAACTCTTCCCGCCGTCACCGGTACGCAGGATTGCGCCGTTGTCTGAGGCACGGCCGATGATCACCAGGTAGCCCACCGTGCCGTCGTACGTCGCGACGCGCGCAACATCCCCGGCTTTGCCCGTCAGCCCGAGCGGCGGGGTGGTCCAGCTGCGGCCGTTGTCGCGGGTGACGGCGACGACGTACCGGCCGTCGGAGGTGGTGCCGGTCACCCAGACGCTGCCGTCGGTGGCGCGTACCGGGGCGCTCATGGTCACCAGCTCCGGCCCGTTGGCCAGCAGCATCAGGTCGCCGGTCTCCCGGTCGTACCATCCGAGGCGATGGAGCTTGGTGCATGGCGGGCTGGCGCAGGCGCCGTGCGGCGTCACCGTTGGCGGGAACGCCTCGGCGACCCGGGTCCGCAACCCGTACGCGCGCCAGGTGCGCCCTCCGTCGTGGCTGAGATGGCCCTGGGTTCCCGGTTGGTTGGCCTGTAGCAGCGTGTCGGCGTCGACTGCGAGGGTGCTCACCCGACGGATCCTCTCGCCAGGCGGTACGCAGGGCATGCCGCGCAGGTCGCTCCAGGACTCACCGCCGTCGTCGGTGGCGCGCAGCGCGCCTTCGCAGGAACCGGTGGTCGGCCTGCTCTCGTAGTACGCGAAGCCGTGCCGGGCGTCGACGAACTCCACATGCGTCAGCCTGATCTCGCCGGGTGGTACCGGCCAGGCGCGCCCGCCGTCGGCGGGTGGTGTGGCGGGACTGATCGGCAGAAGCGTCGGCAGCGTGACGGCGGCGAGCACCGCCACCGCCGCCAGTGACAAGGTCGCGGACACGCCCACCGCGCGGCGGGTACGTCGCTTGCCGGCGCGTGCCCGCAGCTCGTCGAGGCCGGGTGTGGTCACCGACTCCAGCACCGCGGAGTAGTCGAATCGTTCACGCAGGTCGGACATGGGAGAGCTCCTGTCGGATCTGGGCGGGCAGCGATGCGGGCACCTCGTCGATGTGCTCGTCGAGGGCGGTGGCGAGCGCCTTGCGGCCGCGGGCCAGGCGGGACTTGACCGTGCCCTCGGAGACTCTGAGGCTGGCGGCGATCTCGGCGATGGGGAGATCGGCGATGTAGTGCAGGGCGATGGTGACCCGCTGCGGCTCGGGCAGTGTACGCAGCGCGTCGACCGGAGCGACGTGGTCCGGGCCGGTGCCGGGTACCTGGGCCGGTCGCGCCTCGGGGCGGCGCAAGATCCGCCGCAGCCGGTGTCGCCGGCGCCAGCGGTTACGTATCAGGTTGAGCGCCACCGTACGCAGCCACGCCTCCGGGTTGTCCACGGCGGCGAACGTCCGGGGCGCGGACAGCGCCTTGACGAATGCCTCCTGCACGCGTCCTGCGCCTCACCGAGATCGCCGGTGACGGCGTACAGCTGTACGACGAGCCGGCGGTAGCTCCCGGCGTACAGCTCGGGTATCGAGGTATCCACACAGCCTCCGATCTGGGCGTCTTGTCACCACGACAATCGGCGGGCCTGGAAGGTTCCTCGTGATGCCGGAGGTTCTCCGCAACATACGCCGACGACCCGGAGGCCAGTGGCCATCCGGGTCGTCGGTCTGGGGAGGGAGGCAGTGCTGTCTAGTTGCCGCCTCAGATCCGCGCGGCGCGCTGCGACGCGATCAGCAGCTCGTCTCGCACGTTGCGGGACGGCGCGTTCGCGATCGCCTGCGCGAGGTCGCGGGCCTGGCGGGCGGAGGTGCGGTGGTTGCGGTACTTCTTCAGCATGGAGCTCATCTTCTGTCGCCTCGACTCGCTGGTCGGTGTGTTTTTGTGATGACTCCATTAAACCGCGAGCGCCCGGGCGGTTACCACCGATTCTTCGGTGAGCTGGCACACGTACCTTCGATCATTAGGTAAATCGCATGTGTCACCGAAGTGACGCAGGCCACCGCAACCGTTCACCGATCTGGCACGTGTGGCTGTGTGGAGGTTTCCACGACCCGGTCCAGCCACTCGTTGAGCAGCGAACCGAACAGCTCCGGGGCCTCGATCTGGAGGTTGTGGCCGGCGGTCCAGCACCGCGAACGACGCCCGCGGGTAGTGGTCGAGCAGCGGGTAGACGTCGTGGTAGCCGGCGACAGCGTCCTGCCGCCCGGCGAGGATCAGCGCCGGCCCGGGGTACGGCGTCGCCGTCTCCGGCCCCTGACTCAGCTCCCGCCGGGGGCGCAACCGCGCCAGCGCCTCCTGGTCGGCCAGCGCCGCACCGGAGAGAATCTCCTCGCGGAACCGCCGCAGCGTCTCGGCTGACTGCACCACCGCCATCTCGGCGTACTCGTCGCGCTCGGCGGGGTCGAGGGAGGCGATCAGCTCCGGGTCCGCGACCACCACGCTCCGCGGCGGTACGGTGCGCTCGCCGTTCAGCACCGTGCCGGCCGAGCAGATCAGCGCCAGCCCGAGCACCTGCGACGGGCGGCGGTGGGCGATCGCGCGCGCCAGGTAGCCCCCATATGACTCGCCGAGCAGCAGGAACGGGGCGGCGCCGATGCGCTCGTCGATCACCTGCTCCACCGCGGCGAGCAGATCGTCCCCGTCGGTGACGGCGCCGATCGGCGTCCTACCCATGCCGGGCAGGTCAGGGTAGATCCGGCGGTAGCCGGGGCGGGCCGCGAACACCGGCTCCAGGCAGCCGGTCATCAGACGGTGGTCAGGGGTCCAGCCGTGCAGCGCGAGCCGGGCTGCCCTCGCCGTACTCGACGACGTGCGGGAGAGCCATACCGCCTGTCTATCAGGAGCCCCTGACACAGCTCGGGGGCGCGGCCACCGGCCACGCCCCCGAGCTACGTGCGTACGTCAGCTCCAGGCGAGCAGTGCCGCTTCCGGGTCTTCCAGGAAGCGGCCGACGTCGGCCAGGAAGCGGGAACCCAGCTCACCGTCGACGATCCGGTGGTCGAAGGAGAGGCCGAGCGTGGTCACGTGACGCGGCTTGACCTTCCCCTTGTGCACCCAGGGCTGCTCCCGGATCGCGCCGAACGCCAGGATCGCCGCCTCGCCGGGAGGCAGGATCGGCGTACCGGTGTCGACGCCGAACACGCCCACGTTGGTGATCGTGAACGTGCCGCCCTGCATGTCCGCCGGTGCGGTCCTGCCGTCCTTCGCGGTCAGCACCAGGCCGGTCAGCGCGTCGGCCAGCTCCCGCAGCGTCAGCCGGCCCGCGTCCTTCACGTTCGGGACGATCAGGCCGCGTGGTGTGGCCGCCGCGATGCCGAGGTTGACGTACTCCTTGACCACGATCTCGCCCCGCTCGGCGTCCCAGCTGGAGTTGACCATGGGGTGCCGTTGCGCCGCCAGCAGCACCGCCTTGGCGGTCAGCAGCAGCGGCGAGACGCGTACCCCGTCCCAGCCGGGCATCTTCTTCAGCCGCTCGACGGCCCGGATCGTCCGGGTGGCGTCGATGGTGAGGAACTCGGTCACGTGCGGCGCCGTGAACGCGCTCGCCACCATGTTCTCGGCGGTGAGCTTGCGTACCCCCTTGATCGGGATCCGCTGTTCCCGGCTGGCGTCGAAGACCGCGGCGGTCGCTGCCGCCGGTTGCGGCGCTGCCTGCGCCTGATCAGCCTTTCCGAGTACGTCCTCCCGGCTGATCGACCCGTTCGGCCCCGTGGGGGCGACCGTACGCAGATCGATCCCCAGCTCCTTGGCGAGCTTGCGTACCGGCGGCTTGGCCAGCACCGTCACATTCGCGGGAGCCGGAGCAGTGGCCGGAGCGGCCGGCTCGGCGCGAGCGGCCACCTGCGCGTGGACCGGCGTTGTCGCCGCCGCCTGGGTCGCCCCGGTCGGTCCGGCGGGAGCCGCGTCCGTCTTGCGGGGACGCCGCTTGGCGGCGACCGTGCGCGGACCGTACCCCACCAGCACGGCGGTACGCCCACCCGGCGCCGGGCCACCGATCAGCCCGGCCTCGACCGCGCCCTCTTCGGCAGGCCCCGCGGGCGGCTCCGCGAC
>JBOGDE010000386.1:0-5021 GCA_050701695.1 Micromonosporaceae bacterium | reverse complement strand
GGTCTGCCACCTCGCACGGGCCCGCGATGCACGGGCCCGCGATGCACGGGCCCACCTCGGCGCCGCCCGGACCCGCGTCCGCGCCACCCGGGCCGAGTTCCGCACCTCCGGGGCCCAGCTCCGGGCCACCTGGCTTCACCACGCCGCCCACGTCGGCCGCACCCGGCTTCGGCGGGCCGGCCGCGCCGCTGCCTCCCGGGTTCGAGGACATGGCCGGTGCGGCGCCCGTACCGCCCGGGATGCCGATCAGCTCGTCGCCGATCAGCTCAGCGCCACCGGGGCCGCCACCACCCGGGCCAACCTCCGCGCCGCCCGGGCCGGCGCCCGGCTTCGGCCCCACGCCCACACCGTCACCGACGCATGCCCCGGTCTCCCCACCATCGGGACCCGCGCCGGGGTACGGTCCCGCCCCGGCCGACCCGCTGGGCGCACCAGCGGGCGGGCAGCCGTACACCGGGCAGCCGCACACCGGGCAGCCGCACACCGGGCAGCCGTACACCGAGAGCGGGTTGACCGCCGCGGACCTGAAGTTCAACACCGGCGAGAAGCCACCGCGCAGCGGCGGCGGGGTCTGGCGGATCGTGGCGGCGGTGGTCGGCGTGCTGGCGCTGCTGGCCGGCGCGGGTGCGGGTGGCTACCTGCTGCGCGACCTGCGTGGTGGCGAGAAACCGACCCCGAAACCGACCCCCGAGGTGATGACCGCCGCCGAGGTACAGCAGGCGCTCACCGCGGACGGCTTCGAGTGCGGGCCAGCGTACGACAAGCCGGTCGCGATCGACCTGTGCTATCGCGACAGCGCCGAATTCATCGAGTCGGTCGGGTTCCAGAAGCTGGCGGGCGGGCGTACCAGCTGGCTGAAGGTACGGGTGGAGGCGGTGCACCCCAGCAAGCAGCCGGTGAAGCCGCGGGCGCTGGAGGTCTTCGGCGCCGTGCTGGGCAAGGCGCTCCCGAAGGCCGACGCCGAGGAGGCCACGACCTGGCTGTCGGGCAACCTTCCGGAGGACTACGAGAAGAGCGAGTACCTCACCCACGAGGCCGGTGCGGCCCGGCTGCAGCTACTGCCCCGCCTGAAGAAGTCGGCGCTGCTGTGGATACGCCTCACCGGCGGCTCGTACCACGGGGTCGGCGAGCAGGCGCTGCCCACCGCGACCGCCGAGAGCATGGACAAGCACTACAAGAGCGCCGGCTTCACCTGCCGGGCCAGCAAGGGCGGGAGCTCCTGCGAGAAGAAGGGCGACGCCGGCACCGTCGGGGTGGCGTACGCGGTGAAGGACAGCAAGATCACGGCGGTACGGGTGACCGTCACCCCCAGCGGTGAGCTGGGCACCGCCGCCGCCACCGCGAAGGCCGAAGCGGTGGCGCTGTTCGAGCTGCTGCTCACCGGCAAGGAGCTCGGCGATGCCAAGCAGTGGCTCGAGGCCGGCTTCGACGACAAGGTGCACCACGCCGTACTGTCCGGCATGGAGGTACGGGTGGCGCCGGTGCGGGAGCCGGACGCGCGGTACGAGGTGGACGTACGCCCGCCCTCGTGGTGAAAGGCTGGACCGCGTGAAACTGGACGAGTTCACCGATGTGACCTACGCCGTGGCCGACGGCGGCGTCGCGGTGGTCACGATCAACCGCCCGGACCGGATGAACGCGTTCCGGGGACGTACCGTCGACGAGTTGATCACCGCGTTCAAGACCGCCTGGGCGTCCCGGGACGTGGCGTGCGTGGTGCTCACCGGGGCGGGCGAGAAGGCGTTCTGCGCCGGCGGGGACGTCAAGGAGCGCGCCGAGACCGGCTCGTACGGCGAGACCGAGTGGGGCACGTTCGAGATCGAGCGGCTGCACCGGATCATCCGCGACATCCCGAAGCCGGTGATCGCCGCCGTCAACGGGGTCGCCGTCGGCGGCGGCCATGTGCTGCACGTGCTGTGTGACCTGTCGATCGCCGCGTCGCATGCCCGGTTCGGGCAGTCGGGGCCGCGGGTGGGGTCGTTCGACGCCGGGTTCGGCTCGGCGTACCTGGCGCGGGTGATCGGGGAGAAGCGGGCCCGCCAGATGTGGTTCCTGCTGGACCTGATCGACGCCGAGACCGCCGAACGCTGGGGGCTGGTCAATCTCGTCGTGCCGGCGGACCAGCTGATCCCGGCGGCGCTGGACTGGGGCCGGAAGGTCGCCTCGTACTCACCGACCGCGCTGCGGTTCCTGAAGCACTCGTTCAACGCCGACTCCGACCACATGGCCGGCCTGTCGCATCTGGCCTTCGACGGGCTGGAGATCTTCAGCCACACCGACGAGGCCGCCGAGGGCGCCGCCGCGTTCGCCGAGAAACGTACCCCCGACTTCGACCGCTTCCGGTAGCCCTCCCCCGGAGGGGCAGGCCGCAGCGGGGATGGGTAATCATGGGGGCATGACCGACGGACCCGAGAAGAGCGACGCCGAGGAGCCCCGTACCCAGACCGTGGTGGTGGTCGGACCGGACGGGCGGCCGGTCGGCACGGTAGCGGTCGACCCCGACGCCGCGGACGCCGAGGAGTTGGAGGGCGACCCGTCGCGGCTGGTGGAGCAGCCGGCGAAGGTGATGCGGATCGGCAGCATGATCAAGCAGCTGCTGGAGGAGGTACGCGCCGCGCCCCTCGACGAGGCCGGCCGGCAGCGGCTACGCGAGATCCACGCCCGCTCCATCAAGGAGCTGGAGGACGGGCTCGCGCCCGAGCTGCAGGACGAGCTGGAGCGGCTGTCGCTGCCGTTCACCGAGGATTCCACCCCGAGCGAGCCGGAGCTGCGGATCGCGCAGGCGCAGCTGGTGGGCTGGCTGGAGGGGCTGTTCCACGGCATGCAGGCTGCCCTGGTGGCGCAGCAGATGGCGGCGCGGGCGCAGCTGGAGCAGATGCGGCGCGGCGTGCCGGCGATCACGTCAGGGCCCCAGGCCGACCTGGGCACGCTGCATCCGCACGGCGACGAGGGCGGCCACGGCACCGGTCAGTACCTGTAAGACCTCAGTGGGCGGCGTCGAGGTGGGCGCGTTGGTCGGGGGTCAATTCCAGGTCGACCGCGGCCAGGCTCTCGTCGAGCTGGGCCACCGACGAGGCGCCGACCAGCGGGATCACCGGTACGTCGCCGCCGATCAGCCACGCCAGCACCACCTGGTTGGGGGTCGCCCCGGTCTGCTTCGCCACCTCCCGGAGCGCGGCGAGGCGTACCGGGGTGCCCGGGTGGTCGTGGCCGGCGTCGAGCGGCTTGTCCTCGCGCACGTACGCCCCGCTCAGCAACGGCGAGTACGCGACCAGGGCGAGCGTCGGATCGGACCGTACGTAGCTGAGCAGCTCCCCGTTGACCACCCCGAGGGTGCCGTCCGGTGAGCGCCGGCCCGGCAGGTCGGTACGCATCCGCAGGTAGCTGTGGTGGTACTGCAGCACCTCGTACCCGGGCAGCCCCGCCGCGGCGGCCAGGGCACGGGCCCGCTCCACCCGCCACGACCACTGGTTGCTGACCCCGAGCAGCCCGACCGTGCCGTCGGCGACCAGCTCGGCGAACGCCTCCACCGTCTCCAGCTGGGGGGTGTGCGCGTCGTCGATGTGGGCGTAGAGCAGGTCGATGCGCGTCACACCGAGCTGCTCCCGGCTGCGTTCGGCGGACTCCCGGATCACCTTCCCTGACAGCCCCTCGGTGTTCGCCTCGTCGGCCAGCGCCTGGAAGCTGAGACCCGGCGCGACCGGGCGGCCACCCAGCTTGGTGGCGATCACGATCTCATCGCCGATGCCGCGACTGCGCCGCCACCGCCCGAGCAGCGCCTCGCTCTCGCCGCCCTGGGTCTGGTCGACCCAGAACGCGTAGTTGTTCGAGGTGTCGACGAACGTGCCGCCGGCCTCGACGTACCGGTCCAGGATGGCGTACGAGGTCTCCTCGTCGGTGACGGTGCCGAACCGCATGGCGCCGAGGCTGAGCACGCTGACCTCGCGCCGGGTCGCGGGGTCGGTGCCGATGGTGCGGTACTTCATGCGGTGTCCCCTCGTGTGGGCCCGCCCGGTCGCGGGCTTCGGTGAGGGAGTCTGCTACCTGAAGCGCGCTCCAGGTCAAGCCGTCACGGCTCGTCAGCCGAAAAGCGATTCCAGGTGTACGGCGACGCCGTCGGCGTCGTTGGAGCCGGTGACCTCGTCGGCCACCTCCAACGCCAGCGGGTGCGCGTTGGCCATCGCCACGCCACGGCCCGCCCAGCTCAGCATCGGTACGTCGTTCGGCATGTCCCCGTACGCGGTGACGCCGGACGGGTCGATGCCGTGCCGCTCGGCGTACCAGGCCAGGCCGCTGGCCTTGGTGACCCCGATCGCGGAGATCTCGACCAGGGCGGCCCGCGACGAGGAGGTCACCTGGACCGTGCCGTCGAGCAGCTTCGTACACCGGGCCAGGAACTCCTCGGGCGCCGCGTCGACGCATCGGGCCAGCAGCTTCGCCACCGGCGCCGCACCGAGCGCGGCCCGCGGTACGGTCCGCCAGCCGATGTCGCCGGGGTGGCTCGGGTACGCCACCTCGCTCAGCATCGCGCGACCGTGGTCGACCTCGACGGCGAAGCTCACGTCCGGCAGCTCATGGCTCAGCGCCGCCATCACCTCGGCCACCACGTGCGGCAGCAGCGGCGTGTGGTCGAGCACCGTGTCCGACTCGGGGTCGTAGACCACGCCGCCGTTGGCGCAGATCACCGGGCCGCGTACCCCCGTCTGGTCGAGCACTTCGGGCAGCCACCGGATCGGGCGGCCGGTCACCATCACGAACCGCGACCCGGCGGCGTCGATCGCGTCCAGCGTGGCGAGCGTACGCGGGCTCACCGTGCCGTCGGAGCGCAGCAGCGTGCCGTCCAGGTCCGAAGCGATCAGGTCCACGTTGTCGAGTGTGCCGGCGCGCGGCACCGTACCCGGAGCGGAAGTGACCACCGCCACCGTCAGAGGCTGTCGTGATACCTCGGGTCGAGCGAGGCGGAGTCCAGGCGGCGATCCGGCAAGGCGGAGGTTTGCCCGGATACCGGTGTTGTATCCGGG
>JBOGDE010000385.1:0-5045 GCA_050701695.1 Micromonosporaceae bacterium | reverse complement strand
GCTGTGGTGACGGGTGGCGCGGGGGCGGCCGGCGGCGTCGTGCCGTGCGGTGCGGGGGTGGGGCGCTCGGGGGCGTCCGGCACGCTGGTCGCGGAGCCGGCGGCATGCGTCACGGAGCGGGCGTCGATGTCCATGCGAGCCACCTCCTGTGGAGACGCCTACCGGATCGTGCCTGTTCCGACCGTGCCTGTTCCGACCGTGCCCTTCTGACGCTGCTGCGCGCTCCGGAGATTGCCCTGACCAGCGGCGATGGCCCCGGATCGCACCGTGTTAACCAGATCGTGTGCATTTGTTGTCGAGAATGTACTGCCATCGTAGTGAGTGATCCGTTCAACCGTACGGACAGTAAGTGCGGCCCGTTTGGCTACCGTTACGTTCTGGTACACGTTGCCTCCTTCCCTGTTACTCAGCGTGACACATCAGCCGGTGGCGCGCCATGGGCGGTGCGACGGCCGCGGCAGGCCGCCCTCGGCGAACGGATCGGCGGTCGACGACGCGGTCTCCGCGCGACGCAGCAGCCCCCGCCACCGTTCGGCCCCCGCCAGCGGGCATGCCCAACCGTTCTCGGCGCTCACCAGCCGGGTGTCGTCGCGCTCCAACCAGGCCAGCACCCGCTCGGTCTCCTCCGCGGCGGCGCACGGCACCGGGCCCGGCCCGGGGCGTACCGTCTCGGCGGTGGCGAGCAGCGCGTCGAGGGTGCGCTGCGGATGCACCCCCGGAGGCGAGGTGCCGGCGGCGACCAGCCGGCCGTGGCGTACCACCGCGAGCTCCCAGCCCCCGCCCGACAGGCGGGCGGCGACCAGCTCGGCGATCGAGGTGAGGCCGGTCAGCCGCTGCATCCGTACCGCGGTACGCAGGAACGCCACCAGCCGGGCCCGTACCGTCGCGGCGTCCTCGAACCGCTGCGCGGCCGCCAGCCGGCCGATCCGCTCCAGCAGCCGGTCCAGCAGCACCGCCGGATCGCCGGCCGCGGCGTCCCGGAACACCTGGGCGTACCCGTCGTAGTCCGCGACGCTGATCCGGTGCTCGCACGGTGCCGGGCAGCGGCCGATCTCGGCGAGTGCGCAGGCCGGTGTGGTCTTGCGCAGGCTCAGCCGGGGAGAACACTGCCGCAGCGGCACCGCGTCGTGAGCCGCGGCCATCGCCAGCTGGGCGGTGCGTCGTGAGGTGAACGGCCCCAGGTAGTCGGCGCCGTCGTCGCGCAGCTGGGTCACCAGGGACAGCCGCGGGTACGGCTCGCGGGTCAGCTTCAGCCAGCAGATCCGCTCCGGGAACTTCGAGCGCCGGTTGTACGGCGGCTTGTGGGCGGCGATCAGCCGCAGCTCGCGTACCTCCGCTTCCAGGGAGTGGGCACACTCGATCGCCTCCACCCGCTCGGCGGCGGTGAGCATCTCCGAGATCCGGGCCCGGGTCTCGGAGGCGGTGAAGTAGCTGCGCACCCGGGTCGCCAGGTTGTTGCTGGTGCCGACGTAGAGCGGCCGCTCGCGCGCGTCGCGGAACACGTACACCCCGGGGACCGCCGGTACGCCCTCGGCCAGGTACCGCTTGCGGCGCTGCGCCGGGCTGATCGCCTTGGAGAACTCCACCAGCTCCGGCAGGGTCTGCACCCGCTGGTTGCCGAGCCGGCCGATCAGCGCGTGCAGCACCTCGACGGTGGCGCGGGCGTCGGCGAGCGCCCGGTGGCACGGCTCGTGGACGCTGCGGAAATACCGCGCCAGGGTGGCGAGTTTGTTGTTGGGCACCTCGTCGCGGATCAGCACCCGCCGCGCCAGCGTGACGGTGTCGATCACCGAGAAGCCGGGCCACGGGTAGTCCAGCGAGGCGCAGGCCGCCTTCAGGAAGCCGACATCGTACGGCGCGTTGTGCGCCACCAGCACCGCACCCCGAGCGAACTCCAGGAAGCTCGGCAGCACCTGCGCGATCGGCGGTGCGGTGACCAGCATCGCGTCGGTGATGCCGGTGAGCACCGCGATGAACGGCGGGATCCCGGTGCCCGGGTTGACCAGCGTCTCGAACTCGCCCAGGGTCTGGCCACCGCGCACCTTCACCGCGCCGATCTCGGTGATCCCCGACCCGTCCGGGGCACCTCCGGTGGTCTCCAGGTCGACCACCACGAAGGTGGTCTCGCGCAGCGGCTCGCCCAGCTCCTCGAACGTCCCCTGGACGTACGGACCTTCCGAGACCACGCGATGAAGGTCGGCTGGCACCGAGTGGTCTCGGAAGGTCCGCTCAGGCTCGGGCTCGGACACACCGCGACGGTAAGCGCAGGGTGTGACATTCCGGCCGGCGCCGCGCCGGCCGGATGCCCCAGCTACGCGTACAGCGCGTCGAGCTTGTCGCGGTACTTGTCCTCGACCACCTTGCGCTTGACCTTCAGCGACGGGGTCATCTCGCCGCCCTCCACCGACAGGTCCTGCTCCAGGATCACGAACTTCTTGATCGTCTCCCACCGGTTGAGCTGGCTGTTCAGCTCCTCCACGTAGCCGGCGACCATCTCGCGGGCCTGCGGCGAGGTGACGATCTCGGCGTAGGACTTACCTTCCAGGCCGTGCTGCTCGGCCCAGCCGGCGATCGAGTCCGGGTCCAGCGTGACCAGGGCGCTGCAGAAGTTGCGCTCGTTGCCGTGCACCATGAACTGGCTGGCGTACGGGCAGATGTTCTTGAACTGGCCCTCGATCAGAGACGGGGCGACGTACTTGCCGCCGGAGGTCTTGAACAGGTCCTTCTTGCGGTCGGTGATCCGCAGGAAGCCGTCGCTGTCCAGCTCCCCGATGTCGCCGGTGTGCAGCCAGCCGTCCTCGCTGAGCGCCTCGGCGGTCTGGTCTGGCAGCTCGTGGTAGCCCTGCATCACCTGCGGACCCTTGATCAGCACCTCGCCGTCGGAGGCGATCGTGACCTCGGTGCCGGGGAACGGCGGGCCGACCGTACCGATCTTGAACGCCTCGGGGTGGTTGAGGCAGGCGCCGGCGCAGTTCTCGGTCAGCCCGTACCCCTCCAGGATCAGTACGCCCGCGGCGTGGAACCATTCGGCGAGGTCCTTGTTGAGCGCCGCCGAGCCGGAGATGAAGAACCGCACCCGGCCGCCGAACCGGTCCCGGATCTTGCTGAACACCAGCTTGTCGGCCAACTTGTGCTGGAAGGCCAGCAGGCTGCCCGGCTCCTTGCCGGCGCGCCGCAGCCGGGACACCTCGATCCCCACCTTGAACGCCCAGCCGAAGATCTTGGCCTTCAGGCCGCCCTCGCCCTCGGCCATCGTGGTGACCCGGGCGTGCGCCTTCTCGAAGATCCGCGGGGCGGCCGCCATGAAGGTCGGCTTGAGCACGGCAAGGTTGTCCACGATCCTCGGGATCCGGCCGTCGACCGCGGTGGCGAAGCCGATCTGCAGCTGGATCACCACCAGCACCTTGCCGAACACGTGGGACAGCGGCAGCCACAGGAACTGCTCGTCCTCGGTGCTCAGCACGTCCATCGCGTCGATCGCGGCACCCTCGTACGTCATCGCGGAGTGCGTGATCCGCACCCCCTTGGGGCGGCCCGTGGTGCCGGAGGTGTAGATCAGGGTGGCGAGGTCCTCGGACCTGGTGGCGGCGACCCGCTCGGCGACCACGTCGGGGCTGTCGGCGAGCTGCTCGGCACCCAGCTTCTCCAGGTCGTCCAGCGAGATCACCCAGTCCCCGTCCGGGGTGCCGTCGAAGGTGACCACCTTGACCACGGCGGGCAGCTCGTCACGGTGTTCGCGCAGCTTGGCGATCTGGTCGTCGTCCTCGGCGAAGACCACCGCGCTCTCGGAGTCGGCGAGGATGTACGCCACGTCGGCGGCCATCGTGGTGGGGTAGACGGTGGTGGTCGCGGCGCCGGCGCACATGGTCGCGATGTCGGCGAGGATCCACTCGTACCGGGTGGTGGAGGCGATCGCGACCCGCTGTCCGGGCGCCACACCGAGCGCGACCAGGCCGGCGGCGATCCGCTTGACCCGCTCGCCGGTCTGCGACCAGGTCACCGAACTCCAGTCCTCCCCGGAGGGATAACGGAACGCCTCGTGGTCGGCGCTCTTGCGTATCCGCTCCAGGAACAGCGCCCCGACGCTCGCCGCCCGGTTGTCGATCACCGACTGGTCGGCGGTGGGAACTGCGACTGACATTGGTGGCCCCCTTGCTGGGCAGGTGCCGGACCCGACACCGTGAGTCTGCTGTACGCCGGCCTCCAACGCTGGAGATCCGCTCAGTGCAACCTAGGCCAGGACGCCTACTGTTGGGTAGGGGTTCCCGGTCAGAGTCGCACGCCAGCCGGCCAGCGGCCCGGGAGGTGCTCCTCCCGGGCCGCGGTGGTCGGCGTGAGGGTCAGCTGCCCGTGTGCTTCTCGATCAGCTGCCCGTGTGCTTCTCGATCAGCTGGCTCAGCCCGGGCATGGCCGCGGTGACGTGCTCCTTGGCCGACGGGCGCAGCTTCTCGTACGCCTTCTTCAGGGTCGCCTTCCCGGTACGCGCGGCGCGGTCGTCGGTGACCCCGAGCAGCGCCTCGGAGATGGCGTCGGACCGGGCGGCGAAGAACTCCGACAGCGACCCGGATCCCTGCGCCCGGAACTCCGCGTAGAACGGCTCCAGCCGCGGTACGAAGTCGGTCAACAGGCTGTCACTGGCGTGCGTGATCATGTTCGGGCGTACCGCCTTGACGATCTTGTAGCTGGCCTTGACGACCATTCCCGAGGCGCCGTCCTTCGACGCCACTTCGGAGTCGATGAGTTGCTGGCAGTCCTCGACCACCGCAGGACGCCGTTCCGGGGCGAGCAGGATGTCCTGGAGGGTGCTTGTCACCTGAGGGGTGCCTCTCTGTGGGGGTGGGTAACCGTGTGCGTGTCACACGCGGGCGCCGGGCGCCTATCACCCGGCGGGTGACGATGATTCCAGTAACCGGTGAGCGGGTCGAGTCGGGTCTTAAGAGGTCGCGCGGATAGGGCCACCGGGGCTGCGCCGGCACCAGCCGCTCCCTGGCGGCGTTGTCCTCCTAGCACGTGGCTCCGCCACGCACGTCGTCGTCCGCCTTGCC
>JBOGDE010000384.1:0-5076 GCA_050701695.1 Micromonosporaceae bacterium | reverse complement strand
GTGCCGGTCCGCGAGGACGGCCCGGGCGCCCCCTCGACACGGGTGGGTTCGCGCTCTCGCGCTGCTGTCGGCACCAGGATGGTGCCGCCCGTGCGGCTCTCCGGGCGGGCCTGGGCGTCGACCGGGTCCGGTCCGGGCTCGCGCTCGGTGTCGCCACGCCGTCCCAGCACCCGGTCGCTGAGGCTGCCGCCGCTGCCGCCAGCGAGCTGGGTGAGGCGGCGGTACGGCCGCAGCAGGAGCCACCCCGCCACACCGGCCAGCCCCACCAGCACCACGTGCAGCCACGGCGCCATGGTGGTCTTCATGATCGCCTGCACCGCGAGCAGGTAGATCGCCGCTCCGGCGCCGAAGAGCACGACGCCGAACACCGCCGCCACCACCGCGTTGCCGAGCCGGCGCAGCCCGGCGCTGGCGGGGCGCAGCAGCGCGATGGTGCCGAGCAGCGGCGCGATGATCACCGCCCACCGGATGATCATGAACGACAGCAGGATCAGCAGCGAGGCGACCAAGTCGAAGAAGCCGAAGAAGACCGCCGACATCAGCGCGATGAAGCCGGCCCCGACCCGGTCCGAGCCGTGCAGCCCCTGCAGATGCTCGTACGCCTCCCGGTCTTCCTTCTTGATCTGCTGCGCGATCCGGTTGAACCGGTCCTGCTTCTGCTTGATGATCGCGTCCCGGACCTGAGTACGTTCCTGGCCCGGATCGGCCGCCTCGATCTCCTCGATCTCGTCCCAGCTGAATGACTGGGCGTCGTAGAGCGCCTTGCCGTACTTGTCTGCCGCTTCGCTGTCGGAGGAGCCGAGGGTGCCGCGCAGCCAGTTGCGGTAGAGCACCGCGTCGGTGCTGATCTCGCTGGCACGCTCCGCCGGGGGCCGTGGGTCGGCGCAGGCATCGCCGTTGCACCGTTTCAACGCCTCCGGCCGCGGCCCGGCGGCGGTGTGCACCAGCTTGAGCGTGCTGGTCAGGGTCTTGTCGGCGGCGTTGCCCGCCCACACCGGGTAGAGCGCGACCGCGGTCACCACCACCATCACCAGCACCGCCCAGCCGGCGGTGGTCATGGTGTCGCTCATGTCGGCCTGCCGGGAACGCCACAGCAGGTAGAGCCCGACAATGCCGAGTGTGATCGCCCCGAACGCCGTGAACACCTTCCGGTAGATGGTCTGGGTGACGTTCTCCAGCATGCTGTCGGCCCACTTCCACATCGAGCCCGGGTCCCAGGCCCGTTCCCGGGTGGCGTTGGCGGCGCCGGTGACGCCGGAGGCGAGCGACAGCTCCCAGTTGGCGATCATGTTCTCGGTGGCGGGGCCGACGTCTGCTGCGGTGGCGCCGCAGCGCAGCCCGTAGGTGTGGAAGTCGTAGCCGGCGTACCCGTAGTCGATGTAGACGCCGGGGTTGTGCTTGCCGCGCGAAGCCTTGGTGCGTTCGGCGAACCAGCCGGCCA
The DNA here is from genome assembly GCA_050701695.1 of Micromonosporaceae bacterium. GTDB lineage: Bacteria > Actinomycetota > Actinomycetes > Mycobacteriales > Micromonosporaceae > WHSM01. The sequence continues at coordinate 3,635 of JBOGDE010000384.1, read as the reverse complement.
GCCCGGAGCTGGGGGAGCTCGGGGTGGGCGGGTCCAGGCAGACGTCGTTGGCGGGTGGCAGTTGCTCAGCGCACTTCTTCCACTCGTCCTGCCACTGTTCGGCCTTGCACTCGGCGGCCTGGGCGGTGCCGGCCGGCGCGAACACCGTGGCCAGCGCCCCGAACAGTACGGTGAGCAGCAGCCGTACCGCCCGCTGCCGACCGGTCCGAGCCGGTCTGTGCACCTCGTTCACGACGTACCCCCCGATGTGTGCGGCGGCGCGGACACCGGCGGCGCGGAGACCGGCGGTGCCGAGACCGGGCCGGCCACGCCGACGTCGCCTGCGGTACCGGCCGCCGAGCCGCCGGGCGTGGTGTCGAGGTAGTCCAGCAGCCCGGGGACGTACGAGATGTCCACGCGTATCCGCTGCACCCGGCCGTCCACGTCGCGCATCACGAATTCCCGGTACGTCAGCCGGTCCTGCGAGGCGGGGTCGACCTGGGAGAGCCCGGCGAGGGTCTGTTCGTACCCCACATCACGCGGGACCCGCAGCAGCCGCAGTGCCTCGGCGGCGATCTCGGCGTCTTCGGCGATGCGGCCGACGAACACCGTGGATACCAGGTTCTGTACGTCCAGCCCCAGGATGTCCTGCGGATTCTGGGAGGCGACCAGGGCGCCGAGGTTCCACTTCCGGGAGTCGCGGGCCAGGCGTACCAGGAAAGAACGGCCGGAGCGCCAACCCTCCATGAAGTGGGCCTCGTCGAGCCCGACCAGTTTCCGCCGGGTCATGTCGCCGGTGTAGCAGCGGCGTACCGCGAGGCGGTGCGCGGTGTGCAGCATCGGGAGTGCGAGCTGCTCTTCGGCGGACCAGTATTCCCGTTCGATCTTCAGGTCGGGCAGCCGCAGCCCGGCCATCGTGATCACGGTCAGTACGGTGTCGTCGGCGAGCGCGCCGGCCGGTGGTTGGCCGAAGAACAGCATGGCGAGTGGCATCTCGGCGGTGTCCAGCAGCAGGTTGCCGAGCTCGCGGCCGTCGTCGCCGGTCTCGCGCAGCGCGCGTACCACATCGTCCAGAGTGGAGGTTTCCTCGGCCGGGACGTGCCGGACCGCGTGCCGCAGCAGGGTGGCGGTGGAGGCTTCCCGGGCGACCTGGGGCGGCACCAGCATGGAGGCGATGTCCTGCACCAGCATGCGCCGCTCGGCACGGGCGTTGGCGACGGCGACCTCGAATTCGCGGTCTCCCTCGGGGCCGGCCCAGTAGTGCTCCCGCAGCGGCGTCGGGATCAACGCATAGGGCGCCAGTGTGCCGTGCTCGGAGCCGGTCAGGTTCAGCACCCGCGAGTAGGGTCGCAGCTCCGGCATCTGGCACAGCCGGGCCAGCGGGCCGGACGGGTCGAGCATGGTGACCTGGTTGCCGCGCCGCGCGTTCAGGTAGCCCAGGGCGCCCATCAGCGTGGACTTGCCGCCGCCGGGCTCGGCGACGAAGACCGCCAGGCCGGACCGCTCGCGTACCTCCGTCGGGAAGTGCAGGTCGAGGAAGACGGGGCGGCGGCAGGTGCCGGCGGTACGCCCGATCAGGTCCCCGCGCCGGTCGCCCACAGTGGACGCCGCCTGGGGCAGCGCGGCGGCGAACAGGCGCACCGGCATGCGACGGACATAGCCGGTGTTGGCGATCGGCTCGCCGGGGATGAACTCGCGGGCCAGCCAGTCCTGGTTCTTCGGGTGCTGCAGCGAGACCCGCATGTCCCGGGAGTACATCTTGATCACCCGCCGGGCGCGTTCCAGGGCTTCTTCCTGGGTACGCCCGCCGACCGCGATCCGGTGCCAGCCGTGCACCCGGGACGCGTCCAGCGGCAGCCCGGTGGTCATCTCGTCGCCCACCCGCAGCGCCCGCTGCGCCAGCCGCTCCAGCTCCGGCGGGGCGTCCATGCCGTGGTCGGCGTAATCCACCTGCTGGGAGCGGATCATCCGCAGCCGGTGCTCCAGGTTGCGGAACGCGTCCCCGGCGCCGAGCACGTCGACCCGGCTGGAGAGCTCCATCGCCCACGGCATCCGCTCGTGGAAGTGCAGCCACGGCTCGTGGCGTTCCGGGATGTCCAGCGGCTCCATCCGGCCGACGGTGAGCACCGCGACGTGGCGTTCCTCGCCGGTCATCCGGTTGACCAGCTTCACCGTGGACCCGTACGGCGTGCGGTAGCGCTCGATCTGCTCGGTGAGCGCCAGCAGGTCACCGGCCTCCCAGCGCCCGTCGGCGACCTCCGAGAGCCCGACCGGCGGTGCCATGCACAGCGCCACGCTGCGGTAGAGCAGCCACTCCAGCTCCTGCGAGGTGACCCGCCGACCGCGCATCCCGAACGCCCCGAGCACCTCGTCGAACTGCTCCACCAGCCGGGCGGTGCGCTTGCGCTCGGTGTCGGCGGTGCCGCGACCGCGGATCTGATTGAACCGCTCCGCCCACACGTCGCCGAAGCCGCGCCGCGCGAACGTGATCCCCAGGTAGGTCTGCCCCTCCGAGGAGTTGGCCGACAGCAGGTGCCGCTGCGCCGCGACCAGATGGTCCGCCCACGAAGGCGCGCCGTGTACCCGGGGCAGCGGGTACGGCGTGTTCCCCGCTACGGTCCGCGCCCATTCGTCGGCGGGGAACGGCTTGGTGGTGCGCCGCAGGTGCAGCCGCATCCCGGCGAGGCCGGCGTACTGCTCCGCGATCGCGATGATCAGGTTTTCCCGCTCCTGGTCCGGCCGGAACGCCCACCGCATCTCCGGCAGCCAGTACCACGCCGTCACCGTGTCGCCGCCGAACGTCAGGTGCCCCGCGATCTCCCGGATCGCCAACTCCTGCCGCGGCGCCCGGTCCTTGTGCTTCGGCCGCTTCGCGCCCTTGCCCTTCGCGGGCTCCGTAGCCGGTCGCGCGGGCTGCCGCGCCGGCGGTGGCGTCGGCTTCTGAAAATTCGTCGGGGGTACGCCATGCGAAGCGGGCGCCGTCACTCCAGCCGCCTGGTAACCGTGCTGCCCCCCGTCCGCGACCGAGCGCCCCGCCGCCACGGCCGCCGGCACCGCCGCCGCCCCGCCATATCCCGCGGGCGCCGCCCCCAAAGCCGCCCCCGACACGGGGCCCCCAGCAGCCGCCGGCTGACCCGCGACCGGGCCGACGGTGGGGTAGCCGCCCGCCGCCGGACTGACGGTGGGGTGACCGCCGGTCGTCGGGTTGACCGTCGGGTGGCCCACGCTCGGCGGGCTGAGCGTGGGGTAGCCGCCCGTCGCCGGGCTGACGGTGGCGTGATCGCCGGTCGTCGGGCTGACCGTCGGGTGGCCGCCGGTCTGTGGGCTCACGGTGGGGTGCGCGCCGGTTGTCGGGCTGACGGTGGGGTAGCCGCTGGTCGGCGGGCTGGTGGTGGGGTGCCCGCCGGTCGCCGGGTTAGCGGCGGGGTGGCTGCCGCGCGGTGGGCTGACCGCGGGGTGGCTGCCTGACTGCGGGCTCGTCGTGGGTTGGCCAGCGGCCGGGCTGACCGTGGGCTGGCCGGTTGCCGGGCTCACGGCGGAGTGGCCGCCGGTTTGCGGGCTCACGGTCGGGTGGCCGCCGGTGGGTGGGTTGACGGTGGGGTAGCCGCCGGTCGGCGACGACTCGGGACGGGTGGGTCGCGGCGGCGCGGCATAGG
>JBOGDE010000383.1:0-5080 GCA_050701695.1 Micromonosporaceae bacterium | reverse complement strand
GCGGTGGCCACCGCGTCGGGGTCGAGCAGCCGCAGCGCCGCCAACGCCCCGGTGCCACGCGGCGTCGGCTTTCGCGGGAGTAGTGCACGCCCGGCAGCGGCGCGACTCGCACGTCGCGGGTCCATAAGCCTTCGTGTTCGCCGAACAGCAGCTGCACCGTGTAGAGGTGATCGACGACGCGGAGTGGGGGTTCACCACCCAGCTACGCCGAATGTGACCGCCAGCGCCTGAGGCTTGATGCGGCTGGCGCCCGATGGCCGGTGGCCGGGTTAGCCGGCGGTGTGCTCGTCGATGACCAGCCACGCCCATGCCATGGCGCCGATGCGGTACATGCCGTCGGGGTCGGGTTCGACGACTTCGATGGTGTCCCCGCCGCGGTGGTTCTCGCAGACGATCTCGACCCGGTCGCCGGTGACGCGTACGGTTTCGGTCTCGCCGCGTGCGGTCGCGGCGGCGAGGGTTTGGGTGTCGTGGGCGATGCGCCGGGCCACGTCGAGGGTGAAGCGGGGTACGGCCCAGCCGTTCCAGGTCAGGTTGGTGGCGATCTGCGCCGGGTACGGTCCGAGTAGCTCGTCGATGGCGACTCGCGCCGCGGTCCAGGTGAGCGCATCGTGGGGCGGTGGCGGTGTGGCGGCCATTCGGTTCCCCTCCTTTCAGGCATGAAGAAGGCCCGCTCAGCTGGCGCTGGCGGGCTGGCGGTGGATCAGGGTTGGCTCTGGCGGGACGTGCTAAGGCCGCTGTGTGGTGGGCGGGTTGGTGTTCAGGCGGTGTGGGCGGCGGCGGTGCGCTGGGGCGGGGTCGGGATCCAGCGTTCGCGACGCCATGCGCGGGCGCGTTTCGCCAGTGCCGCGGACGTGGTGATCACGGTGTGGTTGTGGGTGGCCTGGGTGTGCAGGCAGTCGGCGAGGGCTTCGGTGAGGGTGGCCAGGTGCGCAGCGGCGGACCCGACGTGTTCGGTGTCGGCGGTGGACAGGTCGCTGCGGGCGGCGGGTATCGCGTCGGTGAGCAGCTGCCGGTAGAGGTGGGCGGCGCACAGACCGGCGACGGCGTCGAGCAGGTCGTGGATCTCGTTTAAGCGTGGGCCGAGGGTGGCGGTCAGGGCGGTCCAGTCCAGGCGCCACCCCCAGTCCGCGGCGCAGGTCTCGGCCAGGGTGCGCAGCTGCGCGGCCACGGTCGAGTCCTGGGCGGCCTGCGGCGCTTCGGGGCTCTGGGGTGGTGGCGCGGATCGTACGGCGCCGTGGGTGGCCAGGGTGTGCAGGTTCTCGGCGAGCATCGTGCGGTAGTCGCGGCTGCGCCGGTCCAGTTCGGTGTCGGCTTTGCTCGTCAGCCAGGCCAGGTAGGTGGCGGCTTGGTGTAGCCGCGGCTGATCGCTGGGGCTGTCTGCCAGGTCGGTGATCGTGGTCCGGGTGTGCGCGGCGGCGTCGGCGACGAGTTCGCGCAGCACGCCGATTACGGCGGTGCCTGCGGTCGCGCCCAACAGCGCGGCGACGGCGAGCGGGTCGGTGATCGTTGCCGCGGGTAGGTCCGACGGGTCGAGGTGGTAGCCGGCTCGCGCCGCCAGGTCAGTGACTTGACTGGTGAGGTGGAACATCGCGGTCTCCTTGTCTGGTGGTGGGCGTGCATTGATGAGGACGCGGTCTCAAACGCGGACGGAGCCGACCAGGCGTACGGCGTCAGCGAGGGCGTCTGCGGTGAGGCTGCACTGGATTGGTGCTGGGTCGATGCCAGCAAAAGGTCGCGCGGCGGCCGGCCCTGCGAACACGCTTCGCGGGCGTCGTGGTTGATGTGTGGCCGTTGTAGGCGACGTTGAGGTGTGGGGGTGTCGGTGACGTGGCGAAGCCACGGCCAGCGACATTCCCGGGGCGAGGCGGGTGGGGGCGGTGTCTGGCTGTCTCCGGGGCCGACCGGCCGGTTGACGGCGGTGGGCGGATGCGGTGACGCCGCCAGCAGCGGCAACCCGAGCGTCTCGCTCAGTGGTACATGTGTCTTGTTATATGGGACAGCGTACCGGATGTTGGGTGGATGCTCAATGGTCCGCCGCCATGGCTCCTGGCCGCATCGGGGGGCGTTGTCCACGGTTCGCCGCTGGCGGGGGTCACGGCAGCGACGTCGACAGGTCGCTCAGGCGGCGCGGCGCGGCCGATCGGCCGGGCTGGACCCACATGGCCTCGGCGGGGTTGGGTCCGCCGGTCGCGGCGATCCAGATCGGGACCGGGTGCGGCGCGGTGCGGGTCAGCAGCTGGCGCAGGTTGGCTGCGCGTCGGGTTGACGGGAGCCAGAACAGCACGGGGTGGGTGGGCCAGCCGCGGCGTACGGCGCGGTCGTAGGTGTCGAGCTTGTCGGCGAGGTCGCCGAGGTTCATGGTGCCGGTGTCGTGTTCGATGAAGAACCGTACGGTGCGGTGCCTCTCGCGCCATTCGCCGTAGCCGTCGGGGCGTGCGGGGGCGTCGTTGAACACGCTGTGGGTGCTCACGGCCTGTGCGGTGTTGTGCCAGGTCACCAGCGCGGCCGGTGGATGTGTGCGGGCGTAGGCGGCGAGTTGGGTGAAGAAGTCGTTGACGCCGAGCAGGTGCCCGAGGTTGGCGCTGGTGGCCAGTTGGGTGCGTTGGTCGCGTAGCCGCTGCGCCGAGGGCGGGGCTTTGTCGCGTTCGGCGGCGATGATGCGGGCGCCGAGGGGCCCGATGACGTGGTGGTAGGCGCTGGAGCCTCCTGTGCCGTGGTGCCAGCGCCACCGGTCGGTCAGGCCGCGACGGCGTAGCAGCGCCAGCCGGTGCCGGGCGGTGACCGGTGAGCTGAACAGTGCGGCGGTGATCTGGCCGGTGGTCAGTACCCGGTGGTCGACCAGCCACCGCAGCAGTCTCCGGTCGCGGGGGGTCGTGACTGACATCAGACGTAACAGGTCGTCAGGCATGAGCATCCCCCAAGGGAAACCCCCCATGTTTAGGGGGTTTCCCTGTCTTTTCGCGGTTTCCGCCGATGTGCCGGTTGACCTGCGGTTTCGGGGTGGTCCCGGGTCGGCAGCTTGGTCGGCAGTTCTGCGTGGGGCGGGCTGCCGGGCGGGCTGCCGGACGGGTTGCCGCCCGGGTTGCCGGGGGTGTGTCACCGTTCATCGCCAGCGGCTCCCTTCGAGGTGTCGGTGAACACGCCCTGTGGCAGCGCACGCCGGGCGCCGTGGCGGCGGCTGGCGTGGCGGATCCGCTTCTCGTGGCGTACCCGGGCGGCCTCGGCGGCGGCCTTCGCGCGTTCTGCGGCGGCCTCGCGAATGGCCTGCGCGTCGCTGGACGGTTCGCTGGGTGGGTGCGGGTGCAGAGTGAACGCGGGAGTCTCCGCGCCGTCGGCGACGAGCTTGGTGGCGGCGGTGAACCGGTCGGGGTGGGCCAGGTCGTGTTCGTCGAGATGGGGTTCGGTGTGCCGAGCCAGTACGTGGGCGTCTTCCGGCGACACCCCGAAAATGATCTTGTTTCTGGCGTTCGCGCTCAAGCCGAGCTGCATCTCGCGGGGCAGTTGGGCCAGGTGCTGGTGAGCCAGGGTCAGGGACAGGCGGTAGCCGCGGGCCTCGGCGAGCATCTCATCCAGCGCCCTGGGCAGGGTGAGGAAGTTCTGGGCTTCGTCGATGATCAGTGCGGTGTCGGGCCGCTGCTGTTCGGGGACCGCGGCGCGGCCGGTGGCGGCCTGCCAGATCTGCGCCACGAGCAGCGACCCGAGCAGCCGGCAGGTGTCTTCGCCGAGGACACCTTTCGGGAGTCGGGCGAGGATGATCCCGCCGTGGTCAATGGTGTGGCGCAGGTCCAGGCTGCTGGCCGGTGCGCACAGGGTGTCGCGGACGAACGGGCGCAGCAGCAGCGCACGCAACCGGCTGATGACGGGACTGATGACCTGGGCCTGCAGCGCGGGGTTCATGTTGTCGAACCAGGTCCAGAACCCGCCGAGTCCGGCGGGGTCGTCGAGGTCGGCGGTGAGGCGGGCGCGGGTGCCGCGGTTGGTCAGCAGCGGGGTGACGTGGGCGAGGCTGGTGCCGTAGAACCGGCCGAGGGTCAGGCACGCCGAGCGCAGGCAGTCATCGGCGCGGGGCCCCCACGCTTTGGGGAACACGCGGGTGAAGATGCCGCAGATCTGGTCGACAGCCAGATCGAGGTCGTCGGTGTCGAGGGGGTTGATCGCCGGGCCGTGCGGCTGGGCGGGGTCGATGAGCACCACCTTCCCGGCGGCGTGGTCGGGTAGCCGTTGCAGGACGTAGTCGACGTCGTCGCCTTTCGGGTCGACCAGGCCCACCGCGCGGCTGGCGCGGGCGTGGCCGAGGGTGAGGTTGCCCAGCTGGGTGGACTTGCCGGATCCGGTCTTGCCGATGACCTGCATGTGGTGGCGGGAGTCGGCCACCGACAGGGTCACCGCCCGCCCGTCGGGGCCCCGGCCGAGGCTGATCATGCCGCGGCCACCGGTGGTGGCCGCGGCCGGTGGCGCGACGGGTTTGGCCGGTGCCCGGTCCAGTTCTGGCACAGAGGCGTCGATCGGTAGGTGCGCCAACGCGGCCAGCTCGTCACAGCCGAGCCGGTCCCCGCGCCGCAGCCGCCGACCGGCCAGGGCCGCAGCCGGTCTGGGTAGGCGGCGGCGCCGCAGCGCGTTGTGGCCGTTGGTGTAGGCGCCGAACGCGGTGGCGATGGCGTGGGCGCGGCCGGCCAGCCGCTGCTGTGCCGCGTCAGTGAGGTCGGCGTTGTTGTCGGCGTCGGGGGTGGTGTTGGCGTCGGGGGTGTCGCCGCGGTGTGGGAGGTCTACGGCCGCGGCGTAGCGGATCTGCACCTGCCAGGACGGTTGGAGCGCCTTGTCGACGGCGAGGCGGTCGTATCGCGCGGCGAGCTGCTGCCGGTGACCCCGGTGCTGGCCTCGCGTGGCGCGTCCACCGGCGGGGGTGAGCAGCAGGTCCAGCAACCCCAACACCCCGCGGGCGGCAAGCCACCCGGCGCCGCGCCCGGACCCGGAGGTTTCGCCGCTGGGGCGGGCCAGGATCTGCACGCAGGCGTGTTCGGTGTCGCGGGCGCCGCGGGCGGCGGCGAGTACGGCCCGCAGCGGGTCGGGGTCGAGG
>JBOGDE010000382.1:0-5089 GCA_050701695.1 Micromonosporaceae bacterium | reverse complement strand
GTGGCGGCACCGCGCCGTCGCCTCTGCCACGGGAGAGCCACAGCGGCAACGAGCCGGCACGGACCGTACCGGCGCGCTGGCTGCCGAGGTCGACCGTGGCCGTCCCCGGGACCGGCCAGGTCACGGCCGGCGCGTTCCCGCGGGCGGCCCGCTCGGCCGGGTCCGCCGGCGGGGAGGTGGCGCGCAGCTTCGTCCCAGGCACGGACCGTTCCTGGGTGGGCCGGCGAGTCGCCTCAGCCGCGGGTGCGGCCGAGGCGGCCGGTGCCAGCAGCAGCGGCGCGGTCAGCAGCCCGGCGCTCAGCAACGCCGTGAGCCGCTTCGGTCCCGTCACCCGGTTCATCGATGCTCCTCGTGGTACGCGGTGGTGGCTGCGGCTGGCTCGTATCCGCAGGCGGCGAAACGAGCGGTGTGGGGGGTCAGGTCGGTGTCAGGCGTACGAACGCCGGCACGGACGAAGCAGACCGCCAGGCACGGTGGGATACGTCGAACGAGGTGCCGAGCGAGCGCATGGTCCACAGCTCCGTCACGCCGCCGGAGTCGTGGAGCCAGGCGACGTCTAGCAGCCCGTCCCCGTTGACGTCGGCCGTGAAAGGCTTGACCTTCGACCACGGCACACCCGATACGTCGCGCCACCGTTCCGCGGACTGCAGGTCGATCCACGCGCCCGAACCGACCGACCGGTACACCCACGCGGTCCACGTACCGTCGGTGTTGCTGGTCGCGACCAGAACGTCGTCCCAGCCGTCGCCGTTGAAATCACCGGCAAGCAAGCCGACCCTGTCCGCGCCGTGGCAGCCGCAGGTCGAGCCGCGACCGTCGATGACGTACCAATGCCCGTACAGCTTGTACTGCGGGTCGTTACGCAGAATGTGGACCGACATCCTGCCGTCGCCTTCGTCGTGGTAGTAGGCGATGTCGGCTCTGCCGTCGGAGTTGAAGTCGCCGGCCGCCGGCTTCATCCGGTTCCAATCGCCGACCAGACTTCCGCCCCACTGTTCGGGAGCCGCGAAGCCTGGCCGGTCGGTGGTGCTGGTCGACAGCCACACCCAGGTCAGGGTGTCTCCGTTGACGTACCAGTCGTAGTAGCCGTACGCGTTGACCAACGCGGCGATGTCGTCCCTACCGTCGGCGTTGAAATCGCCGGCCACTAGCTTGAACCGGGTCGCCGCCCAGCAACACGCCGTGCCGCTGTCCCACAGCACACCCGACGAGGGGTACGCGTTGCCGTCGGACCGCAACATCCGCAGCGTCGAACGGTCGTTGCCCTCATCGCGGAACACCGCCACATCCGACCGGCCGTCGCCGTCGAAGTCGCCGGCCACCGACCGGGTCCGGCTTACCGGGTACTCCACCGAATTCGGGTCCCACGGCACCGTCGGACTGTAAAGCGACGTGCCGTCGGCCCGGTTGGTGAACGTCCACAGGGTGGAGTAGCCGAGCCCTTCGTCGTAGACCGCGGTCAGGTCCGCCCTGCCGTCACCACCCACGTCCCGGCCGACCCGAGGAGCCGGACCCGTACGGTCCCTCGCATCGATGACGAACTGAAGGTGGTCCGGCACCTCCGACACCGCGCCACCCTTGTCCACGGCGACGACCGCGACGACGTTGGCACCGGCCCGGGCCGGTGTCACCGGCACCCAGACCGCCACCCCGCCCGCCTGGTTGGCCGGCACCCAGATGCTCGGCGTCGCCGCCCCGTCGTTGACACCGAACCTGTACCCGACAACGTCCGTGTCGCCAGCGGCCGGAGTGAACGTCAACCCCACCGGCGAGCCGACCACCGCCAACGACGCCTGCGACGAGTCCGTCCACGTGACAGTCGGTTCACCGGGCGGATCGAGGTCCACGGTGAACTCGCAGGCCTGCGACACCGGTGAACTCGCCCAGGAGTCCCGCGACACCGCCCACCAGCGGTAGCTGACGTTATGGGCCAACTGCCCAGCGGGAATCCGCACACTGGCCTGTTCGCCCTGGGCGACGTTGGTGTCCTCCAGCCACTGACTCGTCGTGGTCCCTACACGCTGCCAGTAGAAACGCACCGTCAACCCGTGACCATCGGCGTCCGGAGCCATCGCCCGCAGATACGGCGTACCGGTCCCTACATAGGGCCGGCCAGCACCGGTCACGCACGGCTTGCGGGGGTCGGTGACCAGGTCCACTGGGGCGGCCGGTGGGGTGTTGTAGTCCACCTCCAGCACCGGGTTGTTTCGAAACTTCTTCCACCCATAGGGATCACTCTCGTCGCTGGCCCGCAACCCCAGCGTCACATCCGGCCAGTTCCCCCGCGCCGCATCCACCACCGCCGACGTGGCGGCGAAGTCCACACCGCCCTCGTCACATCCCCCCGCACGGTTGCCTTTCGCGACATTCACCGTCGACAGTCGCCTGGTCCAGGAGGGCTGGTTGTTCCACGTCGTAGCCGGGCCGATCCCACCAGTCAGCCACAGCTCCACCGGCCTCGCAGAGCACGACGGTGCCCACACCTCATAGGCGCGCAATTTCGCCGACAGGATCTGCTTACCCCGCAGGTCTTTCATCCGCATGCGGAAGAACGACCGGTACACATCCTGCGCCGGATAGGCGTTGTTATCGTGATAATGGCCGGATTTCGCCAAACCGCCGGAATTGTAGAACCGGTCGTTGGGCCACGCCTGCGACACCGGCGCCCACGCCCATCGGGTCGCCGCGAACGACGGGTCGATAAACACCGGGTACTTCGTCGACGGATCCGAGAACATGCTCGCCGCCGGGACAACCGCCAGACCGTCAGCGGTCAACTCCACATCCGCCGCCGCGATCCGCGCACCGGAGGCCGGCTCCAGCCGCCGGGCAGGCGGCTCCAACACCTCACCCAAAGAATCCCACATGCGGGGCGCCCGAGCCTGAAACACCACGGCGCCACCAGTGTCAACCGCGGTGATGTTCCCCGTCGGGTCCAGCCGCAGCGTCAGCCCGGCCAACGCCACACCGAACCCGATGTGGCTCAGCGCCGGGTTCGCCGCCGCAGCAGCCGACTTGACCTCCAAAACCTGCGAGAACCCGTCAACGTCGGCCCGCACATGCAGATCCACCCCCGGCAACACCTCGGCGTAGGTCGCGGTGTCCGCGGTCAACACCGGCGGCGGCAACGACCCCGCAGCCCACCGCAACGCCAGCTCCTGGTTGTCCACCCTGATCCGCACCAACGGCCCGGTACCGCCCGCCGAGAACGTCAACCCCACAGGAACTGCCACCGGTGAGACCGTGCCGTCCGTACCCAGCCGCAGAGCGGTGTTCACCCCGGACCACGACCCGTCGGCACCCCGCACCCGCACCGGCCGCGCATGCTGCTCCAGCGTGAAGACCCCAGAAGGGTTGGCGAAGACCTCCTGAGTCTCAGTCCGCAACCGGGTAACCGCGACCCGCTGCCCAAGCTGCCGAGCCAACGCCAACGCCGAAGCCTCGTCCGGTCTCTCCACCACCACGTTGGCAGAAGCAGGCGCCGCACCAAGGCCCGAAACGACGAGCGCGGCAGCGGACAGCGATGACGCCACACAAAGAACCGCAAAGAAACGCCGCCAGAACATGCCCACCTCACAGGGACGCCCCAAGTCCCCGAGCCGCCGGGCAGCGACCGAAGAATTGTTACCGAATCACTGAATCAATGTCAATAAGCAACGCTTCGTTACCGCCGATCAGGCGACGCCACCCACATACGCCACAATTAGCAAAAGCCCCAATTCATAGCGGATCGGCGTTATCCTCGACAGCGGATGACGCACCATGACATCTGTCAGGCCCTGTGCCGTTGTGCACATGCGGCACAACGCCGCTCGCCCTGCTCTCGGAGGCGCAACCGAACGGACCGATGCCGAACGCCAGCAACCGTGGCCTCACAATGGCCTCATGCCCCAAACGATCATGGGCCTGATCGGCGGTGACAATGTGTAACCGCTGATCAGGCCCATGATCACTGGACCCGAGTTGGCTCAAGTTAGTGCGTGCCTGCTCAGCGCACGGACACGTTGTAGAGCACCAGCGACGCCGGCCCCACGCCGCGTGCCGTGCGCACGCGGCGGCAAGTCCCTGGCGCCGGGAGTCCTTGGCGTAGACCGGCAGCCGGCGCTTGAGCGTGGCGTAGGAGGTCGGCTCGATCCCGGCCTCGGCAAGCACCCGCAGCGAGTCCAGCTTGCTGGTCGGCTCGATGATCCGGGCCAGCACCAGGTCCCGGAACACGACGTCCCCGTCCGCGGCAACGGCGAACCCGGCAGCGTCGTAGCCCCGGCACAACGCCTCCCACAGGTGCCCCGTCCGTGAGCCGACAATCTCCAACGGACCAGACGAAGCCGCTGCGTTCATGCCCAGGTCAAGGTCACCCTGCCCTTCGGCGATCCGCTGCTTCGCGGCGGCCTTGAGCGCCTCAAGCTCTTCCTCGTCGTGCGCCGACCCGAGCTGCTCAATATCGCGCGATCCCGCTCGCGGTCGGCCTCCGTGACCCCAACCCATAACGCCGCGATGCCCGGCCAGCGGCGTTTCGGGGGTTGTCGGTGTAATGGCGGCCGGCGAAGCAACGACTACCCCGGAATCCACGCCGTTACGGCACGCCGAAGGCGCGGAGTGCGGCGGTCACCGCGGCCGCGACGACCACCACCGCGACGAACGGTGCGCGGCGAAGTGCCAGCACGGCCGCCACGGCGACCCCGGTGGTGCGGGCCCAGCCGGCGAACTCGGCGGCGGAGAAGACCGTCGCGGTGGCGACCAGGGCGGCGAGCAGCGCCACCGCCGGAAGCGCCAGCCACTCGCGACCCGTCTCGGTCAGCTCGACACGCTGCGCCAGCAGTGGTCCGGCGAGCCGGAACGCGTACGTCCCGGCGGCGAGCAGCAGGACGGCGGAGAACGTCAACACGAGCACTCCTCCCCGGTACGGGAGTTCGCCGGCTCCGGCGCCGCGGTGACATCAGCCGCGGCGGCATCGGCCGTGGCGACGGCAGCTCCTGCGACGCCGGCCGCGGCCCGATCGGCGGGCTGGCGGCGTACCAACAGGGCTACCGGAAGTGCCGCGACCGCGAGCAGCACCGGTACGCCGGCCGGCAGCAGCGGTGTGCCGGCC
>JBOGDE010000381.1:0-5090 GCA_050701695.1 Micromonosporaceae bacterium | reverse complement strand
GGGCCACCCGGATGCCCTCCCGGTTCAGCTGCCGCCACATCTTGTCCGCGCCGTACACGCCGAAGTTCTGCGCGTGCACCCGGCGGATCTCCGCCTTCAGCTGCTCATCCCGAACCGCACGCGGCGATGGCGGCCGCGTCTTCGCGGCGTGGTAGGTGCTCGGAGCGATCTGGCAGCCCGCCTCAGAACGTGTTTGAGATCGGCTCGGCGGGCCTGCAGGGCTTGAGGTGGGATTGCCGCGATCTTGTTGGTGTGGCGTCTTCCCCCCGTGTTGCCGCGCCGGTATGACTCCGATCTGACCGACGCGCAGTGGCTGCTGATCGAGGCGCTGTTGCCGCCGCCGGCCACGGCTGGCCGTGCGGAGAAGCACCCGCGCCGCGAGATCGTCAACGCGATCCTGTACGTCGTGCGCACCGGCTGCGGGTGGCGGTTGCTGCCCCGGGAGTTTCCGCCGTGGCAAGACGGTGTTCTGGTACTTCAAACGGTGGCGCGCTGAGGGCAGCCTGGACCGGCTGCACGACGCGCTGCGCGATCAGCTGCGCGACAGCATCGGGCGGGATCCGATGGCGTCCGCGGCGATCGTGGACGCCCAGTCGGTCAAGGGCGCCGACACGGTGAGCAGCGCCACCCGCGGCTACGACGCGGGCAAGAAGGTCAACGGGCGCAAGCGGCACATCGTGGTGGACACTGTCGGGCTGCTGCTGGTGGTGATGGTGACCGCGGCCAGCGTGCAAGACCGCGACGGCGGCGCCCGGATGCTGCAGCGGCTTGGGTTCCGGATGCCCAGCGTGGCGGTGGTGTGGGCCGACGGCGGCTACGCCGGCCGGCTGGTGGCCTACGCCCGCCAGGTGCTCAAGGTCACCGTCCACATCGTGCGCAAGAAGGAGGGCCAGCGCACCCTCGAGGTGCTGCCCCGCCGCTGGGTCGTCGAGCGCACGCTGTCCTGGATCAGCCGCTGCCGCCGCCTCGCGCACGACTACGAACGGCGACCCGAACACTGCGAGGCCATGGTGAAGTGGGCGATGATCGCGCTGATGACCCGCCGGCTGGCGCCCGCACCGGAACGCCGCCCGTGGCAACCCACCAGACCCTCATGATCGTTTCTCAAACACGTTCTCAGACAAGACACGGCAGATCGGCTCGGCTCCGAACTCCTCCCGGTGCTCCTCGATGTAGTCGATCATCGTGGTCAGTGGCGGTCGAGCTCCGCCGCGAAAAAAGCCGACGCCGTCCGAAGGATCGCGTTCGTTCTCTGAACTTGGCGATCGCAGGTCAGGGCGTGGTGAGGAAGGTCGGCATTCCGAGGTCGACGTGGTTGGTGGCCTTGGGTCGTTGGTCGATCTGGGCGAGTTTGTCGTCGGCGCCGGTGAGGCTGATCTTGAGTCCTTCGATCTCGCCGAGCCAGCCTTCGCGTTCGGCTTCGCTGATGCGGGCGATCAGGTTGTCGCGGATCTCGGCGATGCGGGGCCGTTGTGCGGGGTCGGGCCAGAGCATGGGGCAGCGGATGCAGGCGTGTTCGTGGATGCAGGGGGTGGCGAACGCACGACCACAGTGTCCGGTGGACACCTTGCGGCGTTCGAAGTGGCCGAGGAACTCTTCCCATTCGGCGTCGGTGGGGGTGCGGTACTCCTCGGTGGGCCGCAGGCGTCGACGTCGAGCGAGGAAGGCCCGGTGGGCCTGGATGACCTCGTCGGGGTAGACGGCCTTGTAACCCAAGGTGATGTTGATGTCGCGGTGGCCGACGATGACCTGGGCGATGTGTGGCGGCAGCCCGGCCAGGATCGCGTCGGTGATGAAGAGTCTGCGGAAGTCGTGGGGTGTGTAGCGCAGCGGTTGCCCACCGGGGTCGCGCAGGCCTGTGTCGGCGAGGGCGGCGTTGAGCATGTTGCGGATCGTGCCGGTGCTGATCCGACGGGTTTCGGTGCCGACGCGACGTTGGAAGAGCACCGGGGCGGGCGCGAGCCAGATGTACTCGTTGGAGTCGTAGGCGGCGATGAGCGGGATGCTCCCGGACGGTTGTTGGAGACGCCGGATGATGGCCGAGAGCACCTCGGCGAGATCGGGTGAGGCGACCAGCAATCGTTCGGTGTCGGTCTTGGAGGGGGCGATCTGCAGCAATGGCACCAGCTCACCGGTGCTGGGCAGTCGATACTGCACGAGGCTGTGATGGGTGCGCTCGAGGAGTTCCTCGACCCGCACGCCGGTGGAACGCAGCACCTCGATGACCGCCCAGGTCCAGAACGCGTGGTCTTCGTCCCGGGTGAGGTCGCGACGCTTCCCGGTTACAGGGTCGTCTGCCCACACGTGCATGGTCGGCTTGCGGGTCACTGACCGGGTGAGGGTCTGCCGGTTCACGGTGAAGGTGTCACCCGGTGGGGTGCGTCGAGCCGCGGCCAGGAGTTGCTCGGTCGCGGCGCGCCGGTCGTCGACCGAGCGCACCAGCAGCGGGAGAAGGGGCAGGCGTTCCCGGGTGCGTGCGTCCATCCGGGACTTGCGATGCCGGGTCTCCTTGCGGGAGTTGAGGTCGGCCTTGCTGACCGGGCAGGCCACGACCCATGGTGCCCAGCGGCTCGGGTCCTCCAGTGCCCATTGGGCCAGGTCCAGATAGAGGGCGCGGACCGCGGCGAGGGTATGGCGGCAGGTCAACCGTGGCGCGTCGGCGCGGATCTGGTCACCGGCCTGGGTGGTGGTGCTGGTGGTCCTGACGCGCAGCCGCTGCTTCCACGCGCTCGCGACCGGCGCCGGCAGGCTCAGCGTGTCGATGCCGGGGTGGTGACGTTCGATGTCTTGCCAGAACAGCCGGCCCAGCTGCTGGGCGAGCGTCTCCAGGCTGTTGTGATCCAGTACGGGCTGACGCTCTTCCAGGTAGTCCACCAGCAGATCGCGAACGGGCCGAGAGGACAGCTGGTACCGGTCGATCAGCTCGGCGGGACTGCGCTGCCCGACGGTGCGTAGCTCGGCCAACGAGGCCGGCGCGTCCGCGCCGAGGATGCCCAACCGATGCAGCAACCGCCAGGACACCGCGCTGTAGTCACGGGGCCGCCGGTCAACCTGGGTCTCAACGTCCAGTAGCTCCAGGACGTCCCCGGCGGTCACGTCGTTCAGCGTGCCGCCCTCGGCAGCGACCAGGATCGCCGCCCGGCCCACGGTCGCTTGCCGCGCGGACGGCGTCACCGATGGGTCGCTCTCCCCGAGCCTGTGCAGACGCGCGAACCCCTCCTGGTCACGGCTGGCCTGAAGGTTGCGGGCCAGCGCCCACGCGCTTACGCCCGAGGCCGCCAGCCATCGCAGGGACGGTCTCACCAGGTCGGCACAGATCATGGAAATCAGCCCGATGGAGAGCAGATCCAGCCGCTGGGCGACGCGAACGCCGTGATCCTCCAGCCACGGAATGCTCAGCTGTTTCCAAGTCGGCCCGGCGGCTTCCGCGGCGCTGGCCAACCACCGCTGCTGCCAGGTCTCCCCGGGCTGATCGTGCAACCAGGCCACCGCGAGTCTCACCCCGCGTAGTCGTCCGCGTTCGCTGCCGCGGTTCGCGGACACACACGGCGGACCGGCCAACAGATCCAGCGCACTATCCCGATCCAGATGGGAGGCCGACCAGTCCTCTGCCACCCGACGGGATGGGAACCTGGCCCGAGCAGCCGCCCAGGCCGCCTGCTGTGCTTCCCGTCGCAGCCGAACCGACGCGGTCATGGCCGCGTCCTCAACTTGGGTCGTCACGACCGTGCCGTTCCGAACAGCACATCCAGCGTCTCGGGCCGATACCCGCTCGCCGGCGCGGGCCGGGCCCGCTGCTCAGCTTGGCGGACCTGCTCGGCGTGATGGGTGAGCACCCGCCGGATGACTTCCTCCTTGCGTGGCGTCAGGTAAATCTGGGTGGTGGTCAGCTGGGCATGTCCGAGAACGAACTGCACGTCGGTCAGCGGCAACGCCGGATCCTCGGCCACCGATACGCCGCGGTGTGCCGCAGCGCATGCAACGTGGCCGCGGTCCCCGCCTTCTGATTGACCCGCTCGAACATCCGATGCGCGCCGTGATAGGTCAGCGGGCGGACCGGGCGACACAACGTCCACCACAGCGGGTGTCGGCGGCCGGCCGGGATCAGCTCCTCCATCTCCACCTGATACAGGCGCAGCCACACGAACGCGTCGCTGGAGGCCGGGAGCTGCTGCAGCTCCCGAGTGCCCTTGCGGACCACCGTGATCAGTTGCCGACCCGGGTCGAGGCCACCCACCGTCGCCGACAACAGTTCCGAGGCCCGCGCCCCGGTGGACACATAGAACGCGACCAGAGCACGGTCCCGATGCGACGGCAACCGCGTGAAGATCTCGTTGAACTCCTCGTCCGGGATGCTGCGCGGCACCCGTGAGGGCACCCTGGGCCGATACAACCCGCTGCGTTCATGCCGGTACGGCTCCATCGGGTTGTGGTGCGCATGGGCGCGCCCGGCACGCCGGGACCAGTCCAGCGGAAACGGGTTGACCAGCGGACCGCTGCCCACGTCCAGGTGGAAGTCGTAGAAGGACCGCAGCACCGTCTCGCTATGCGCGCGCACCGACGCCGCATAGCCGACACCGTCCCGACCCGAGCGCAGCCATCGGCTGAAGTCCCGGGCCTCGATTCGCGTCGCCTTGTTCCAGGGCACGTCCACCGACCACAAGAACCGGAACCAGCGCAGCAGGTCCATCCCATAGGACCGGACCGTCGCTTCCGCGCGGCCGGCCGCCAGCAGGTCCCTAAAGAACGCGGTCACCGGTACCACGCCCACCCCGTCGGAGTCGAGCATCCGGTAAGGCTCGTACCGCTCACCCGTCGCCATCAGTCGACCCGCCGCAGGCACCACCAACGCCGACAGGTCCGCTTGGCACGATTCACCGTCTCCGATCACGGCTCGGGACCGTACTCCCCGACGGGCCGCTGACCTGCACCAACACGCGCCGATGTTCAGTCAACAGGGGCCCTCCGCAGCTCGGCGTTCTCCCGCTCCAACTGCTTGACCCGCGCGGCGTCCGCGGTGGTCGTGCCCGGCCGGGCGCCGTCATCGACCTGTCGCTGCTTCACCCAGCCGCGGAGCGTGTCGGTGTTGA
>JBOGDE010000380.1:0-5111 GCA_050701695.1 Micromonosporaceae bacterium | reverse complement strand
CCACCGCGCGGCGGGCGCCGGCGGCCCGCGCCACGATGCGGCGGCAGTCGTCGAGGGTACGGAACACGATGCCGTCCTCGACGCCGGTGACCGGGGGCAGCCACGGCTGGCTGCCGGTGGCGAGCACCAGCGCGTCGTAGTCGAGCACCGTGCCGTCGGTGGCGGTCACCGTGCCGGCGGCGGGGTCGATCGAGGCGGCGGCGACACCGAGCCGTACGTCCGCGCCGTCGCGTACCCGCAGAGAAACGTCCTTCTCGCCGTCGGCGAGGAGCGCGGAGAGCAGGATCCGGTTGTACGCCGGGTGCGGCTCCTCGGCGAGTACGGTCACCGCCGCGCCCCGGCGCAGCAGCTCGTCGGTCACCCGAGCTCCCGCCATCCCGTATCCGACAACTACGACGTTCACGGCACCTCCGCGGTCAGAACTCCTGTCGCGAGGGCGCGCCGTTGCGCCGGAACTGCTGGGGCGACGTGCACCGCGCACACCTTGAACTCAGGCATCCGCGACGTCGGGTCGAGGGCGGGGTTGGTGAGGACGTTCGCGCCCTCCCAGTGGAACGGCATGAACACCGTGTCCGGGCGGATCTGCCGGCTCAGCCGCGCGGGTGCGGTCGTGGTGCCGCGCCGGCTGGTGATCCGTACCAGCTCGCCGTCGGCGATCTCGAGCCGCTCGGCCAGGTCGGGGTGCAGCTCCACGTACGGCGCCGGCGCCGCGTCCGTCAGCGAGGCGATCCGGCGGGTCTGGGCGCCGCTCTGGTAATGCGCCAGCACCCGCCCGGTGGTCAAGTAGACCGGGAAGTCGGCGTCGACGTCCTCCGCGACGGGCCTGAAGTCCACGGCGATTAAGCGGGCGCGCCCGTCCGGGGTGGCGAACCGCTCGGTGAACAGCCGCGGCGTACCCGGATGGTCCGCGCCGTCCGGGCCCTCCGCCGGGCACGGCCAGAACACCCCGTCCTCGGCGTCGATCCGCTGGTACGTGATCCCCGAGTAGTCCGCCGGTCCGCCGGCGCTCGCGCGGCCCAGTTCGGAGAAGATCGTCTCCGGGTCGGTGGGGAAACCGTCGGCCGTGCCGAGCCGCGCCGCGAGCTCGTGGATGATCTCCAGGTCGCTGCGTACGCCCGGCGGCGGCGCCACAGCGGCGCGGCGCCGGATCACCCGGCCCTCGAGGTTGGTCATGGTGCCGTCCTCCTCGGCCCACTGCGTGGTGGGCAGCACCACGTCGGCGAGCGCGGCGGACTCCGACATCACGAAGTCGGCGACCACCAGGAAGTCCAGCGACCGCATCCGCTCCGCAACGTGCGCCGACCGGGGCGCGGAGACCACCGGGTTGGACGCGAACAGCAGCATCGCCCGCGGCCCTCCGGGCGTACCCAGCGCGTCGAGCAACTCGTACGCGCTGGGCCCGGGAGCCGGGAGGTCGGAAGGGTCGACGCCCCAGACCGCCGCCACGTGCGCCCGTGCGGCCGGGTCGTCGAGCTTGCGGTAGCCGGGGAGCTGGTCGGCCTTCTGGCCGTGCTCGCGGCCACCCTGGCCATTGCCCTGGCCGGTGACGGTGCCGTACCCGCTGCCGGGGCGGCCGGGCAGCCCGAGCGCCAGCGCCAGGTTGACGAACGCCCCGGCGGTGTCGGTGCCCTTGCTGTGCTGCTCGGCGCCGCGCGCGGTCAGGATCATCGCCCGGTTGGCGCCGGCGAGCCGGCGTACCACTTCCCGCTGCAGCGCCACCGGTACGCCGGTGATCCGCTCCACCCGCTCCGGCCAGTACCCCATCGCGGTGGCGCGTACCTCGTCGAACCCGGTGGTGCGGTCCTCGACGTAGGTCTCGTCGACATGGCCCTCGACGATCGCCAGGTGCAGCAGGCCGAGTGCCAGCGCCAGGTCGGTCCCGGGCGTCACCGGCAGGTGCAGCGACGCCTGAGCCACCGTGGGGGTACGCCGGGGGTCGGCGACCATCAGCGCCTCGGGCCGCAGGTGCTGCATGATCGGCGGCATCGTCTCGGCGAGGTTGCCGCCGGCGAGCAGCACCGCGTCGGCGGCATGGATGTCGCTCACCGGGAACGGCAGGCCCCGGTCGACCCCGAACGCCCGGATCGACGCGGCCGCCGCCGACGACATGCAGAACCGGCCGTTGTAGTCGATGTTGCGGGTCCGCAGCGCCACCCGCGCGAACTTCCCCAGCGTGTACGCCTTCTCGTTGGTCAGCCCACCGCCGCCGAACACCGCCACCGCGTCGTTCCCGTGCTCGCGCCGGGTCGCCACCAGCCGGGAAGCGACCAGGCCGAGCGCGGTGTCCCAGTCGACCGGGCGGAACGGGGCGTCGCGGTGCTCACGTACCAGTGGAGTGGTGATCCGTTCTTCGGAGGTCAGCAGCTCGGCGGCGGTCCAGCCCTTCTGGCACAGCCGCCCCCGGTTGGTCGGGAAGTCACGCGGCCCGATGCTCAGCGGCGCCCGGGACGCGGCGCCCTCGAGCACCATTCCGCACTGCAGGGCGCAGTACGGGCAGTGCGTCGCGGTGGGGCCTGGTAAGCCCCCAAGGGTCGCCTCGGACATGATCCGAGCGTGACCGGAGCCCGTTTCGCCGCCGATACTCAGCTGTTTCGGCGGTGCTACGAACCCTTCACCGAGCGCTGGCGGCGTGAGGGGGCCCACTCAGACAGATCGCCGCCCCGGGGGCCGGGCCCGGGACGGCGATCTGCGGAGGGGTGGTACGTCAGACGGACGCGTACGCCAGGCTCGGCGCCCGCGAGGTCAGCAGGCTGCGCCGCAGGTAGAACCACCAGGTGACACCGACCATCACCACGTACCCGCCGAGGAAGGCGTACAGCGCGGTGTTGATCGAGCCGGTGGCCGCGATCGACATCCCGAATCCGCGCGGGATCAGGAAGCCGCCGAAGGCGCCGACCGCGGAGGAGAAGCCGATCACCACGGCGCTGGTGAGCTTGGCCTTCGCCAGGTGCGGCGCGGTGTCGCCGCCGTTGGCCTCGGCGGTCTTGATCGCCTCCGCACGGTAGATCGCGGGGATCATCCGGAAGGTGGAGCCGTTGCCGATGCCGCTGGCGATGAACAGCACCAGGAACGTACCGAGGAACAGCGGGAAGTGGTGGATGCCGAGCGAGAAGACGATCCCGACGATGCCGGCGCCCATCAGCGCGAAGTTCCACGCGGTGACCTTGGCGCCGCCGATCTTGTCCGACAGCCAGCCGCCGACCGGCCGCGACAGCGAACCCACCAGCGGCCCGAGGAACGCCAGGTACGTCAGCCCCAGCTCCGGGAACTGTGTCTTGATCAGCAGCGGGAACGCCGCCGAGTAGCCGATGAACGAGCCGAACGTACCGATGTAGAGGAACGACATCACCCAGTTGTGCTTGTTGAACAGCGCCGGGATCTGCTCCTTCAACGGCGCCCGCGACACGCTCAGGTTATCCATGAACAGCCACGCGCACACGGTCGCGGCGATCACCGGGAGCACCCACAGCAGCGGCCCGTTGTGCAGCCACAGCCCGGGCGACTGCGACGCACCGACCAGCCCGATCCCGATCACCAGCGGCACCAGCAGCTGCACCACGGAGACCCCGATGTTGCCGCCCGCGGCGTTCACGCCGAGCGCGGTGCCCTTGTACTTCTCCGGGTAGAAGTACGAGATGTTGGCCATGCTGGAGGCGAAGTTGCCGCCACCGAGACCGGCCGCGGCCGCGGTCACCAGGAACATCCAGTACGGCGTGGCCGGGTTGGTCACGCAGTAGACCATCAGGGCCAGCGGCACCACCAGGACCGCCGCGGACACGGTGGTCCAGTTGCGCCCGCCGAAGAGCCCGACCGCCGCGGTGTACGGGATCCGCAGGAACGAACCGACCAGGTTCGGCACCGCGACCAGCCAGAACAGCTGGTCCACCGAGAAGCTGAAGCCGGCCAGCGGGAGGCTGACCGCGACCACGCTCCACAGCAACCAGATCGAGAACGCCAGGTGCTCGGCGAAGATCGAGTAGATCAGGTTGCGGGAGGCGGTCTTCTTCCCCGTGCTCTGCCAGAACTGTTCGTCTTCGGGATTCCACTGGTCGATCCAGCGGCCCCGACCGAGCGATATCGTGGTCACGGCGACCCTCCGTAGTAGGTGTTGCGCCGGACGCTAGAAATCGCGTGTTTCGGTCGCGTGACGTGCCCGTGACATCGGCCGTGAACTCGGCCTCACTCCCGCTCGCGGTGTGGTGTGAGAGACCCGCTTTGACCGTACGGCCGGCGGGTGGGTATCGTTGACTGCTGCTGTGCGTGTGTGGTGGCCGCTGGTGCTGCTCTGGATCGCACAGACTCAACATCCCGACACGAGATGGACAAGGTAGACCTGTGCGTACGTACAGCCCCAAGCCGGGTGAGATCACTCGCCAGTGGCACGTCATCGACGCCACCGACGTGGTGCTGGGACGGCTGGCGAGCCACGCCGCCCAGCTGCTGCGCGGCAAGCACAAGCCGATCTTCGCGCCCCACGTCGACACCGGCGACTTCGTGATCATCGTCAACGCCTCGAAGGTCGCCCTGACCGGCAACAAGCGTGCGCAGAAGATCGCCTACCGCCACTCCGGCTACCCGGGCGGTCTGAAGAAGGTCGGGTACGACGAGCTGCTGACCAAGCGCCCCGACCGTGCCGTCGAGCTGGCGATTCGGGGCATGCTCCCGAAGAACAAGCTGTCCCGGCAGGTCATGAAGAAGCTGAAGGTGTACGCGGGCCCCGACCACCCGCACGCCGCGCAGCAGCCCGAGCCGTTCGAGATCACGCAGACCGCGCAGTGACGCGGGACCCAGGAGAGACGAGCACTGTGACCAACACCGACGACACCACCCCGGCGCCCGAGGCCGCCGAGGTGACCGAGACCGTCGAGGCTCCCGCCGACACCGCCCCGGCCGAAGCAGCCCCGGCGGCCGAAGAGGCCCCCGCTGCCGAGGCCGCCCCCGCCGCCGAGGCTGCTGAAGGCGCCGAGGCTGCTCGGGCTGAGGTCGCCGAAGTCGCTGAGGCTGCTGAAGGCGCCGAGGCTGCTGGAGCTGAGGTCGCCGAAGTCGCTGAGGCCGAGGTCGCCGAGGTCGAGGAAGTCACCGATGCCGAGGCTGAGGCCGATGCCGAGGCC
>JBOGDE010000379.1:0-5132 GCA_050701695.1 Micromonosporaceae bacterium | reverse complement strand
TCCGGTGATGCAGCCCCGTACCGAGGTGAGCTGTCGGGCCAAGGCGCTGCACACGCTCGCCAGCGTGATGCTGTGGCCGCTGATGGCGCACTTCCCGCTGCACCCGGTGACGATTCCGGCATTCGGCCTGTTGGAGCGTGCCGCGGCCCTGCGCCCGGCGCGTCCGTGGTGGCGTACCGAGCCGGTGAGCTTCGACGGATACTCCGCCGAATGGGTGTACGCGGACGGCGCCGCCGACGACGACGGTGTGGTGCTGTACTTCCACGGCGGCGCGTTCCTGTTCTGCGGGCCGGCCACGCATCGCCCCGCGGTGGCGGGGATGTCGCGGGTCAGCGGCATGCCGTTCCTGTCGGTGGCGTACCGGCAGCTGCCCGAGGTGCCAGTGCGCGGCTCGATCCAGGACTGCCTGACCGCGTACCGGCATCTGCTCTCATCGGGGTACGCGCCGGAGCGGATCGCATTCGCCGGTGACTCGGCCGGCGGCTACCTGGCGTTCGCCACGGCGCTGCAGGCCGCGGCGGAGGGGCTGCCGCAGCCGGGCGCGATCGTGGCGATCTCGCCGTGGCTGGATCTGGACTGCGAGACCAAGCTGTCGCACCCCAACGCGCGGCGCGACGCGTACGCCCCCGTGGCGCGGCTGCCGAAACTGGTCGAGATGCTCACCGAGGGCGTGCTGCCGGTCGATCCGCTGCTCTCCCCGGTCAACCACGACCTGTCGGTGCTGCCGCCGTCGCTGCTGATCGCTGCCGAGCCGGAGATGCTGCGCTGCGACAGCGAGCTGATGGCCGAGCGGCTGGCCGCCGCCGGGGTGCCCACCACGCTGCAGATCTGGGACGGCCAGATGCACGCGTTCCCGATCATGTTCGGACTGGTCCCTGAGGCGGCGAGCGCGATCCGCGAGATCGGCACCTTCATCAACCGCACCCTCACCGCCCCCGCGACCCAGATCGCCCGCGCCTCCTAACGGCGCCCTCCCGCCGGGCCCGCGCCCTCCCGCCGGGCCCGCGCCCTCCCGCCGGGCCCGCGCCACTTGGGGTGTTCCATGGCGGTTGTCGCGCCCTATTTGTCAGGTATGGCACCGCCACCAGGCACCCCAAGTCGACGGGAGTCGTGGGCGAGGTGGGTCGCGGTTAGGGGGTGGTGTGGGTGGAGTCGATGGCGGAGGCCAGGCGGCGTACGCCTTCATCGATCTGGGTGGTGAGGACGGCGGAGAAGGCGAGGCGCAGGGCGTGGTGGCCGCCCTCGAGCAGGAAGTCACTGCCCTTGACGACGGCGACGCCGTGGTCCTCGGCGGCGACCCGCTGCAGCTCGGTGGTGTCCACGGTGTCCGGTAGCTCCACCCAGAGGAAGTAGCCGCCGTCCGGCACGGTGAACCGGGCGTCGGGTATGTGCTTGGCCAGCGCCTCGCCGAGCAGCTCGGACCGTTCGCCGAGCACCCTCGACACGGTCGCGACCGACCGCTCGAAGGCGCCGCCGACGCAGAACTGGTGGACGATCGCCTCCGACACCTGGCCGGGGGAGATGTAGAGGTTGGTGGCGCGCTTGGCGATCTCGGCGATCAGCGGCGCCTGCCCCACCAGATAGCCGACGCGTACGCCCGGGCAGACCGTCTTGGTGAACGAGCTGGCATGCACCACCACGCCGTCGGTGTCCAGCGACAGCATCGACGGCAGCGGCTCGCCCCGGAACCGGATGTCGGCGTACGGGTCGTCCTCGAAGATGGTGAAGCCGTACTCGGCGGCGAGTCCGAGCAGGGCCCGGCGCTTGGGCTCCGACAGCGTCACACCGGCGGGGTTCTGGAAGTTCGGGATGATGTGGGCCAGCGTCGGGCGTACCCCGGATTCGAGCAGGGCGCGCAGCTCGTTGACGTCGATCCCGTCCTCGGCGAGGGTCACCTGGTGCACCTCGGCGCCACGCTCGCGCAGCCCCAGCAGGGTCCGGTCGTACGTGGGTTTCTCCACGATCACCGGGTCACCGGGGGAGACCAGTCTCTCGAAGAGCAGCGCGTCGGCCTGCAGCGAGCCGTTGGTGACCATCACCTGTTCGGGCGCGACGCCGTGCCGTTCGGCGATCCACGCCCGCAGCGGCAGGTAGCCGACCGAGGTGCCGTACGCGGTGACCCCGGCCGGGTCGGCCTCGAAGGCCCGTACCGCCGCGGCCTTCAGCCCGTCGACGTCGACAATGTCCAGACTCGGTGCGCCCCGCGCAAAGGAGATCGGCTGCATGCCCGCCACCCTAATCTCCGCCCCGCCAACCCCTTAAACCCCCATATGTGTACGCCCACCCAGCCGTCCCCGCCGCGCCGCGTCGTGCGGGCCGGCGCAGTTGTCCCGAGCGCACCGTTCCGCCCGAGGTCAGGTGAGGAGGTGGTCGAACTCGCCGTTCTTGGCGCCGTCGAGGAAGGCGTCGAGCTCGTCGGGGCGGAAGCGGAGGGTCGGGCCGTTGCCGTTGTCCTTGGTGTCGCGTAGCTCGATCATCCCGTCGTGGCGGCGCAGCTCGACGCAGTCGCCGCCGCTGTTGCCGCTCTTGCGGGCCTTGAGCCACGGTGTGGTGCTCATGGTGAGAACTCCTTGAGGGGTATCGCCTTGCGACTGATCTTGCTCCAGATCCGATCGTACTCGCGGTACTCGTCGGGCTTCTGGAGGTAGCGACCGTCGTTCTGGGCCTCCAGGTAGACGATGTTCGGGTCGTCCGGATCGTCGAAGTCGACGATCCGGAAGGCTCCTGCCACCGCCGAGTGGGCGCCGGCAGAGAAGGGGAGCACCCGGATCTCGGCGGTCTTGTCGGCGTCGAGATCGCGCAGTCGTGCGAGCTGTGCCCGCATGATCGCGTCGCCGCCAACAGGTCGGCTGAGGGCCGCTTCGTTGATCACGGTGGCGAAGCGCGGTCCGGGGTTCAGGCTGAACAGCTTCTCCTGGCGTTCCAGCCGCAGTGTGACCAGCCGTTCGAGCGCGTCGTCAGTGAGCGCGTGGGGGCCGGCACGGAAGACCGCGCGGGCATAGTCGGCGGTCTGCAGTTGGCCGGGAACCACTTCGCCCTCGTAGTAGCGGATGCGGGAGGCGACCTGTTCCAGGTCGCGGTAGAGCTGGAACCATTCGGGGATGGCGGAGTCGCCGTGGCCCTGGGTGGCGACGGCGAGGCTGGTGAGTCGTTTCATCTCCTCGGGATCGGCGCCGTAGAAATGGCAGAGCACCACGATGTCCTGCGGCCGCACCATGTGCTGTCCGGCTTCGATCCGGTAGAGCTTGGCGCGCGAGATGCCCAGCTCCAGGTTGGCCACCACGGTGTCGGCCGACACCCCGGCGGCGGACCGCATCCGCTTCATGATCCGGCCCAGTTGCCGGCGTACCACGGTCGGTCCGGCGTTGACTGCCACGGTGCTGCCTCCTGCTGTCGTTCTCCGGTGTCTCAAGGTGGGCCGCCCTGGCGCTACGGCGTTTGAGACTTCGTAACGAGCACTTGTGGATTGAAATTCGCATCCGACACTCTAGTCGTGTCGCGGCAACTACGACAGGTGACGGGCCGCGGTTTGTGACACCGACCCGCCCGCGCCCGGTACGGCTCTGGCCCCGGGCGCGGGTGCGAGGCCCACTGACGAAGCCCCACCTGACGAAGCCCACCTGACGAAGGCTCAACCCAACTGACGAGGCCCACCGACGAAGGCCCCACCTGACGAAGCCCACCGACGAAGGCCCACTGACGAAGGCCCACTGACGAAGGCCCCGCCAAGGCGGCCTCACCGACGCGGAAGGCACCCCGATGAGCACACCAGACCCGGCACCGGTGACCGGCGTACCCACCAAGGAAGAGCTACGGGCGGCGAGCCGGGCGGCGGCGCTGCACCGGCGACGGCGCTATCCCGACACCACGAGGTGTGGGCTGTGCGGGTGCCGGTGGCTGGTGACGATCGGTCCCGGTGGCGTCGCGTACCACGGCTGCTTCCGGCGGCGGCACGCGCTGGAGCTGCTCGATCTCGCCGGTCTGCTCGATCCCCGGACGCTGTCGTGACGCTGCACGAATACCTGGTACGGCGTGCGGACGCCGGATGCGCGGTGCAGCTGCGCGGGGTGGTGGACCGGCCGGCGGGCACTGTGATCGTGGAGCTGCCGGGCGGCGACCGCGTCGCGCTGGACGTGGTCACCGCCCGGGCGCTGCACATGCTGCTCGCCGAGGTGATCTACGGTGCCCTGGAGCCGAGCGGCCCGTACCTGCGGCTGGAGCGGATCGGCGGGGCGGGTGTCGGTGGTGGGGGAGCGGAGCTCAGCGGGGGCGGTGCAGCAGGCTGAGGTCGCCGAACTCGTGCCACAGGTAGCCCTCGCGCAGCGCCGCGTCGTACGCCCGCTGCACCGTCTCCGCGCCGGCGATCGCCTCCAGCATCAGCAGGTGGGAGGCGTCCGGGGCGTGCAGCCCGGTGAGCAGCGAGTCGACCACGCGTACCGGGGTGTCGGAGGTGATCACGTGGTGGGTCCAGCCGTGCGCGGCGCCGACCGTGCCGTCCTCGCGTACCGCCGACTCCAGGGCGCGGGTCACCGTGGTACCGACCGCGACCACCCGGCGGCCCTGCGCGCGGGTCCAGTTGACCAGCCGCGCGGTCGACGCCGGCACCCGGAACCACTCGGGCAGCGGCGGCTCGCCGGCCTCCTGCGAGGACACCCCGGTGTGCAGCGTGACCGGCGCGATCACGATACCGGCCGCGGTCAGCCGGGTCACCAGCTCCGGGGTGAACGGCCGGCCGGCGCTGGGCATCTCGGCGCTGCCCGGCTCGGTGGCGAACACCGTCTGGTACGCCTCCAGCGGCCACGGCTCGGTGACGTACCCGTACCGGATCGGCCGCCCGTACCGGGCCAGGTGCCCGGTCAGGCCAGGTGTGGCCGTCGCCCGCCACAGCCGGTTCCGCTCACTTTCCCGGGGGTACGGCGATATCAGCGTCACTGCGGCACCGCCGTCGAGCTCGATCCGCTCGCCGGGCCGGGCGTCCAGGATCGGCGACCCGGCGTCGGGCGCGGTGCGCAGCTCCACCACCCGGTCGCCACCCTCCAGCGTGGTCGAAAAGTGCACCACGACCGCCGAGCCCCCGCCGCCCGGAGCCGTGTCGCCCGAGCCCGCGCCGCCTGCGCCGCACGGGGCCGCGC
>JBOGDE010000378.1:0-5133 GCA_050701695.1 Micromonosporaceae bacterium | reverse complement strand
GGCCAGCACCGTACGCCCCACCCCGCCGTACGCGGCCTCCCGCATCAGCGGGGTGACGAAGGCGTACCCACCGGCGGTACGGCGACGCAGCATCCGCCGGGCCAGCAGCTCGCCGAGGGCGCGCTCGGACTCCACCGCGGCCACCCCGGTGTGGCCCCGCTGCAGCGTGTCCAGGGCGCCCGCCGGCACCGTGTCGCCGACCACCGCGGCGTCCCGCAGCACGGTACGGGCGTGCGGTGGCAGCGCGTCGATCCGGGCGGCCAGCACCGCGGCGAGATCCCGCGAGAGCAGCTTGCCGGACAGCGACCCGGGCGCCAGCGTCCAGCCGTCGGCGCCGCCGGTGAGCATGCCGCGCTCCACCAGCAGGGTGACCAGCTCGGCCAGGTAGAACGGGTTGCCCTGCGCGGTGGCGAGCAGCTGGTTCTCACCGGCCGGCGGCAGCTTCCCGCCACCCAGGTACGCGGTCAGCAGCCGCGCCGCGTCAGCTCCCCGCAGCGGCGCCAGGGTGTGCACCTCGGCGTCGGAGAGTCGGGCCAGGGTGCCGGTTTTGCGTACCAGCTCGGGGCGGCCGGTGAGCAGCACCAGCACCGGGCCGGCCAGCCCGGCCAGGGTGGTGCCGAGCGCGTCCACCGCCTCCTTGGTGGCGTCGTGTACGTCGTCGACCAGCACCACCAGCGGCGACTCGGTGGCCAGCCCCGACAGCAGCTCCGCCACCGCCTCCGGCACCGCGGCGCCGTCCCGGCCGTCCCCCAGGTCGGTACGCCGGGCCCCGCTGCGCCGCCGCTCCGTACCGCCGCGCAGCTCCTCGCCGCCCCCGGCCCCGCTGGTGGAGAACTCCCCGGTGGTACGCCGCTCCACATGCTCGCCGTGCCCCAGCAGCCCGAGCAGCAGCGGCACCTGCACCACCGTGCCGTCGGCCGCCGGCACCAGTCCCGCCGGCTCGGACCCCACGCCGGACCCGGCCACCACCCCGATCTCTCCCGCCGCGGAGACGGCGGCGGCCGCGGCAGCGACGGCGGGGGCGTCGACCTCCAGCTGGACCCGGTCCAGCCGGGTCGCGATCCGGATCAGCCGGGCGGCGACGGTGGCGGCGTCCCGGCTCTCCGGGTCGTCGAGGGAGAGACCGGCGGCGGTGCGCACCAGGTCGGCCAGCGGCGCCAGCCGCCGGTTCTCGCCGTACGCGGCGCACCGTACCGAGAGCACCCGGGCGCCGTGCTCGGTGGCGTACCTGCCGGCCTCGGCGGCGAACCGGGTCTTGCCGGTGCCGGCCTCGGCGGTGATCATCAGCACCCGCGGCTCGCCCCGGTCGACCACCTCGGCGAGCCGGCTGGCGAAGCGTCCCAGCTCGGTCTCGCGCCCCACGAACGGTGCCTCGTCGCCGAGCCCGGAGCGGGTGCCGGGGGCGTCGTGCAGCCCGAGCAGCTCGTACGCTGCGACCGGGGCGCGTTTGCCCTTCAGCCGCAGCGGGCGCAGCTGCCGCCAGGCGGCCAGGTGCCGGGTGGCCGCCGAGGTACGGGCGCCGGCGTACACCGCGCCGATCGCGGCGGCGTCGGCGAGCCGGGCGGCGGTGTTGACGGTGTCGCCGATCACCGTGTACTCCAGCTTGGCCTGTACGCCGGCCACCACCACGCCGGTGTTCAGCCCGACCCGCAGCCCCAGCGGCACACCGCCGCCCTGCTCCACGTCGAGCACCTTGCGTACCGCCCGCTGCATCGCGAGGGCCGCGCGTACCGCCCGCTCAGGGTCGTCCTCGTGCGCGACCGGGGCGCCGAAGACGGCCATGATGCCGTCGCCGGTGAGCTTGTCGACGTGACCGCCGAACATCGTCACCGCGCGGGCCAGCGCGGCGAGCACCCGGTCGGTGACCGCGCCCACCCGTTCCGGGTCCAGGTCCTCGGCCCAGGCGGTGAAGTCGGAGAGGTCCCCGAACAGTACGGTCACCACCCGGCGCTCGGTCGCCGGTGCCGCGGCGGCGGCCTGCAACGCGGCCCCGCAGTGGTGGCAGAACCGCGCGCCGGGGACCGGCACCGTGCCGCAGACCGGGCAGATCATGGCCGGGCTTCGGTTTCGGGCGGCCCGGCTGTCCGGGGCGCCTCGGTGGAGTCGGGCTCCGTTGCCCACTCACCCTGTTCGGCGAGGTACGCCAGCTGGGCGCGTACCGACATCTCGGCGGCCGGCCAGAGGTGGCGGTCGACGTCGGCGTAGACGATCGCCACCACCTGCTGCGGGGTGTCGGCGCCGGCGCGCAGGGCCTGGCGTACCTGGTCGAGGCGTTCGGCGCGGTGCTCAAGGTAGTGCCCCGCCGCCTCGGCGCAGTCGGCGAGCGCCGGCCCGTGGCCGGGCAGCACCGGGATCGCGCCCAGCTCCGCCAACCGCGCCAGGCTGGCCAGGTAGTGGCCGAGGTCCCCGTCCGGCCAGGTCACCACGGTGCTGCCACGCCCCAGCACGGTGTCACCGGTGAGTACGCCCGGCTCGTCGCCGCCGACCGCGAACGCCACCGAGTCGGCGGTGTGCCCCGGTACTCCGATCACCCGCAGCGACAGCCCGCCGGCGGTGATCTGCTCGTCGCCGGCCAACGGCTCGGCGCCCCGGCACCACCCCGCGTCGTACGCCCGTACCGGCGCCCCGGTCAGCGCCACGAACCGGTCCACGGCTTCGGTGTGGTCAAAGTGCCCGTGGGTGATCAGCACCAGCTCCACCGGGTGCTCGGCGAGCCGCGCCAGGTGAGCCTCGTCGAGCGGGCCCGGGTCGACCACCACGCAGCCGGTGTGGCCGGCGGCGCGCAGCATCCAGCTGTTGGTGCCGTCGAGCGTCATCGGCCCCGGGTTGGGGGCGAGCGCCAGCGTCGCCCATGACGGCGGAGCGGCCGCCAGCCGGGCCGCCGGCGATGTCAGGTGCCCCCCACCCGTACTCATGCAGCGATGGTACGGCGCGACGCCGCCACCCCCATCCCCCCGGTCGGACCCGTCCCAGACAGCTGAGTCGGACCGGACCCAGGCAGCTGAGTCGGACCGGACCCGGACAGCTGATCAGGCGTTGTCCACCCTGCGCCGGCAGCAACCGATTTCGCCGACGCGGATTGGACGAAACCTGATCGCAGGCCGCCCCATGCGACGGCTAGCGTCGGGAGCGTGGAGATTCGTGACCTGGACTCGGGCGACATCGACGCCGCGTTCGACATCCGCACCCGCTCGTTCGGCGTGCTCCCGGAGGGCCGGCGGGAGAGCTGGGGCGCGATGGCGCAACGGTCCATCGACGCCCGGCGCACCCTCGGCTGCTACGACGGCGACCGGCTACTCGCCACCGCGCGGATCAACGACTTCCGGCAGTGGTGGCAGGGGCGGGCGCTGCCGATGGCCGGGATCGGTGGTGTGGTGGTGGCGCCGGAGGCGCGTGGCCAGGGTGTCGGCCGACTGCTGATGCGTGGGGTGCTGGCGCGCTCCGCCGAACAGGGCTACCCGCTGTCGGCGCTGTACCCGGCGACCGTGCCGCTCTACCGCGGCCTGGGCTGGGAGATCGCCGGCGCGCAGCACCTGGTCACCGTCCCCGGCGACGCGCTGCGCACCATCGGCGGTGCCCCGGTCCCGGTCCGCCGGGTCGGCCCGGACGACGCCACCGAGATCCTGCAGGTGGTACGCCGGATCCACGCCACCGCCCGTACCAGCGGCCCGATCGACTGGGAGGAGTCGGAGGTACGCCGCTGGCTCGCCGACGACGAGCCGTTCGGGTACCTCGCCGAGGACGGGTTCCTGGCGTACCACTGGGAGGACCGTGACCTGGAGGTCGACGAGCTCGTGGCCGGCTCAGGGCGGACCGCCCGTGCGCTGTGGGCGATCGCGGCAGCGGCTCCTCGGTGGCGAAGCAGGTCAAGGCGTGCCTCGGCCCCACCGACCCGCTGCGCTGGCTGACCCGCGAAGAGGTGGTCAAGCCGGCCGAGGAGCACCGCTGGATGCTGCGGCTGGTCGACGTACCGGCGGCACTGGACGGGCGCGGCTACCCGGCGGGGGTGGACGCGACCGTCACCCTCACCGTGGCCGATCCGGAGCTGCCTGGCAACACCGGCACCTGGCGACTGGCCGTCGCCAAGGGCACCGGCCAGACCTCCCGCACCGACCCGGATCCCGGCGCGCCACGGCTCGGCCCCAACGGCCTCGCCGCCCTGTACGCCGGCTTCCCGCTGCCGACGCTGCGGGCGGCCGGACTGGTCGAGGGCGGCGACCCGGACGCCGACCCGCTGCTGGACTCGGTGTTCACCGCCCAGCCGTACCTGCTCGACTACTTCTAAGCGACTTCTAGGCGACTTCGAAGATCGCCTCGACCTCGACGGGGGCACCGAGCGGCAGCTCCGCCACCCCGACCGCGCTGCGCGCGTGGTGCCCCGCCTCGCCGAACACCGCGCCGAACAGCTCGCTGGCACCGTTGACCACGCCGGGCTGACCGGTGAACCCGGGCGCCGAAGCGACGAAGCCGACCAGCTTCACCACCTTGGTCACCTTCTCCAGCCCGACCAGGGCGTCGACCGCGGCGAGCGCGTTCAGCGCGCACACCCGCGCCAGGTCCTTCGCCTGCTCCGGCGAGACCCCGTCGCCCACCTTGCCGGTGGCGGCGAGTTGCCCCTCCACCATCGGCACCTGGCCGGAGACGTACACCTGGTTGCCGCTCTGCACCGCCGGCAGGTACGCCGCGACCGGCGCCACCACCTCCGGCAGCCTCAACCCCAGCTCCTTCAGCTTGCCCCTGGGATCCGTCACGCCTCCCCCTTCGGGCGCTTCAGGTAGGCGACCAGCTGCTCACTGTTCGGGCCCGGGATCACGGCGACCAGCTCCCAGCCGTCCTCACCCCAGGTGTCGAGGATCTGCTTCGTGGCGTGCACCAGCAGCGGCACGGTGGCGTACTCCCATTTCTGCATGCGGGCACCCTAACGCGTGTCCCCCATGGGCTGGCGCGACGGCACTACTGTGGCGCGCATGACGCCGCCACCGGAGCGCAACAAGCCGCCGGAGCTGGTGCCGGGCCAGCCGTTGTGGGCCACCCCGGACAGCAACGGTCCGGCCGCCTCGCCGTCCCCGCCACCCTCACCGCAGCCGCCGGCCAAACCACGCCGGTCGGGGGTACGCGGCAGCAGGCCGGCGC
>JBOGDE010000377.1:0-5266 GCA_050701695.1 Micromonosporaceae bacterium | reverse complement strand
GCCCGGCCCCGCCGCGCCAGGCAGCCCCGCGGCTGCGGGCCCGATGGCGCCAGGCAGCCCCGCCGCGCCCGGTGGTCCGATGCCTGGCAGCCCGGCAGCACCCATGCCACCTGGCAGTCCGGTCGCCCCCGGTAGCCCAGTCGCGCCCGGTAGCCCAGTCGCGCCCGGTAGCCCAGTCGCGCCTGGTAGTCCGGTCGCACCCGGGATGCCCGGCGGCCCCGCGGCGCCCGGCGCCGTGCCTCCTGGGCAGCAGCAGCCGTACCCGACGCCTCCCGGCGGCCAGGGCTATCCACCGGCCCCGCCGGCAGGTACGCCGTGGGGCGCTCCCCAGCACGGACAGCAGCCGTACCCGCAGCCTGGGCAGCCGCCGCAGCAGGGCCAGCCGCCGCAGCAGCAGGGGCAGCCTGTGCCGCCGGGGTATCCAGCCGCACCAGGGCAGACGCCACCGGGCGCTCCCGGACCCGCCTACTCCCCTGGCGTACCACCCGGACACGCCCCGCAGACCGGTCAGTTCCCCGCCGCGGGTCAGCCGGGGCAACCGCCGGCGCCCGGACAGCCTCAGGCGCCGGGGCAGCCGCCCATGCCGGGACAGCCTCAGGCGCCGGGGTACCCGCAGCAGCCCGGCCAGCCACCGGCCGCCCCCGGGCAGCATTACCCGCAGCCAGGACAGGCCCCCCAGGGCGGTTTCTACCCGCAGCCGGGCCAGTACCCGCACCCCGGGCAGCCCCCGGCGCCGGGCCAGCCCACCGCGCCAGGCCAGCCCCCGGCACCAGGGCAGCCTCAGACACCGGGCCACCCGCCGGCGCCGGGCCAGCCTCCGGCACCAGGGCAGCCGCCGATGCCGGGACAGGGTGGACAGCCGGCGCCCGGTCAGCCGTACGCTCCCAGCCAGCCGGCCCCTGGGCCCGCCGACCAGGCGGCACCCGGCCAACCGGGTCCGGCGCCAGAGGATGCCACCTCCGTGATGTGGAGCCGTGGCGCCGACCAGCCACCCGCCGGATCACCGGCGACTCCGGAGGGCCCCAGCGGTCCCGCCGGTCCCGCTGCACCCGGAAGCCCCGCGGCCCCGGCCAGCCCGATCTCGGGCGGACCGATCTCGGGCGGACCGACCTCGGGCGGAGCCGCGCCGTCGCTGTCCAAGCCTGGCGAGCCGGCCGCGCCATCCGTACCGGGTGAGGCGTCCGCTCAGGAGTCACCGGCCTCGTCGTACGCCGGCCCGGAGAGCCCGGGAGATGCGGGCGGCACCGATGCCACCGGGCGACTGCCCGCCTTCGGCGCTACTCCCACCGCCGGCGGCGAGGGCTGGGCGACCGCTCAGGGCGGCTGGCAGGGACAGCAGACCGGCCAGCCGGGTCAGGCGTACGGCCAGCCCGGACAGGCCGCCGGCCCGCACAGCGGCGAGATGCCCCAGGTGTACGGGGATCAGCCCGGCGGGCCGTACCAGCAGCCGGGGCAGCCCGGCGCGGTGCCCGGTGGTCCGCCGCCGGGTGGCAAGGCCGGCGGTAAGCGTGGCCTCTGGATCGGCCTCGCGATCGCCGCCGTGGTGCTGCTGGCGCTGTGTCTGGTCGGCGCGTTCATGGTCTTCAACCAGGGCCCGGACTTCAGCGTCGGCGACTGTGTCAAGAAGGGCGCGGACCAGAGGGCCGAGGCGGTCAGCTGTGACGAGAAGGGCGCCTTCAAGATCACTGACAGCGTCAAGACCGAGGCCGAGTGCAAGGACGCCGACGCCGTGGTGACGCTGCAGGACAACGACGGCAAGGTGTCCGAGGTGCTGTGCCTGAAGGAAGTCAGCTGACGGCGCACCAGGTAGCTACCCGAACGGGTGACAGGGGCGGGGACACGCGGCGCGTGCCCCGCCCCCGCTGCGAGATCACCCCGACTGCGGTGACAATGTGACAGTGACGGAGCAGCCACGGGTACGGGCACCCGAGTTCACCGGCCGGGGCTGGCTGAACACCGGCGGCGAGCCGCTCACCCTCGCCGGGCTGCGGGGCAAGATCGTACTGCTGGACTTCTGGACGTTCTGCTGCGTCAACTGCCTGCACGTGCTCGACGAGCTGCGGCCGCTGGAGGAGAAGTACGCCGACGCGCTGGTCGTGGTCGGGGTGCACTCCCCGAAGTTCGCCCACGAACGTGACCCGGACGCGCTGGCCGCCGCGGTGGAGCGGTACGCGGTGCGGCACCCGGTGCTCGATGACGCCGACCTGGCGACCTGGCGGCAGTACGCTGCCCGCGCCTGGCCCACCCTCGCCGTGGTCGATCCCGAGGGATACCTGGTCGCCAGCATGGCCGGCGAGGGGCACGCCGACGCGCTCGGCCGGCTGCTCGACGGCCTGGTCGAGCGGCACGAGGCCAAGGGCACCCTGCGTCGCGGTGGCAGTCCCTACGTGGCGCCCGCGCCGGACGACACGGTGCTGCGGTTCCCGAGCAAGGCGCTCGCCGTACCCGATGGATCGCTGCTGGTGGCCGACACCGCGCGGCACCGGCTGGTGGAGCTGGCCGGCGACGCCGAGACCGTGCTGCGTGGCATCGGCGAAGGCACCCGCGGGCGTACCGACGGGGATCCGGGGCGGGCGCGGTTCAGCGAGCCGCAGGGGCTGTGCCTGCTACCGCCGCAGGTCGCCGAGCGCGCCGGGTACGACGTCGTGGTCGCCGACACCACCAACCACCTGCTGCGCGGCGTGAGGCTGGCCAGCGGCGAGGTGACCACGGTCTGCGGTACCGGGCGGCAGTGGCGTTCCACCGTGGACTTCCGGGCGCACGACGCGCTGGCCGCCGACCTGTCCTCCCCGTGGGACGTGACCTGGTACGGCGACCGCGTGATCGTCGCGATGGCGGGGATCCACCAGCTGTGGTGGTTCGACCCGGTGACCCGTACCGCCGGGGCGTACGCCGGCACCACCGTCGAAGGGCTGCGGGACGGCCCGTTGCAGGAGGCGTTCCTGGCGCAGCCGTCCGGGCTCGCGGTCAGCCCCGACGGCACCCGGCTGTGGTTCGTCGACGCCGAGACCTCCGCGCTGCGGTACGTCGACGGCGAGACCGTACACACCGCGGTGGGTGAGGGTCTGTTCGACTTCGGGCACCGGGACGGTCCGGCCGGCGAGGCGCTGCTGCAGCACCCGCTCGGGGTCGGGGTGCTGCCGGACGGCTCGGTGGCCGTGGCCGACACGTACAACGGGGCGGTACGCCACTACCGCGACGGCGAGGTGACCACACTCGCGACCGGGCTGGCCGAGCCGAGCGACGTGCTGGTGTTCGGGGGCGAGCCGCTGGTGGTGGAGTCGGCGGCGCACCGGCTGGTACGCCCGATCGTGCCCGGCGCCGCGGCGCGGATCACCGGTGACCGGCAGGCCGTGGAGCGCCCGCCCACCGAGCTGCGCCCCGGCGAGGTGACGCTGACCATCGAGTTCACGGTGCCGGACGGCCAGAAGCTGGACACCACGTACGGGTCACCGATCCGAGTCCAGGTGTCGGCGGATCCGCCCGAACTGCTGGTCGATGGCGCCGGGACCACCGACCAGCTCACCCGCGACCTGCTGGTCGCCGGCGGCATCGATGAGGGGGTCCTGGAGGTGGTGGCGCAGGTCGCGACCTGCGACGCGGACGCCGGGGCCGAGCACGGAGCCTGCCACCTGGTACGCCAGGACTGGGGCGTACCCCTGCGGCTCACCCCGGAAGGCCCGGACCAGCTGACGCTGACCCTGTTCACAGGTCGGTGAGACCCGCGTACACCCGGGCGCGTGCCATGTGGGCGGCCCCGCCGCCGGGATAGAGGTCGACGTACCACAGCGCCGACTCCACGCAGCGCGCCACCGCCCACGCGGCAAGCCGCCCTAGTTCCCACCCGAGCAGCCCGGCGAGCATCCGGCCGCGTTCGGCGACCGCCGGGGCACGGAACCTGCTGGCCGCCTGCTCCCACAGCGGCCACGGGTCGTACGCCGGGTCGCCGACCATCGGTTTCGGGTCGATCGCGAGCCACGGGGTACGCCGGGCGGCGAGCAGGTTGCCGGGGTTGAAGTCGCCGTGCAGCAGCACCTCGCGCGGAGCGCTCCGCGGCAGCGACCGCAGCAGGCCGGCGCCGAGCCGTACCAGCCCGGGATCGAAGTCGGGCCGCAGGCGCGCCATCCTGGCCTCGGTCCGGTCGGCCCATTCGGCCGCGACGTCGGCGAGCCGCTCGAAGCCGTGGCCGTCCGGAGCGGGACGCCACAGCGCGGTGAGCGCGGCGCCGCCCAGCTCCAGCCGGCGCCGTACCGGCAGGTCGGCATCGCCGAGGGTGCCGCCGGGGTCGCAGCGTTCCAGCAGCATGGCGTGCCGGTCGGGGTCGTGCCGCAGCAGCCGTACCGCGCCCCACCCGTCCCAGGCCCGCAGCGCCGCCGGTTCACAGGTCGCCTCCCGGTGCGGCCACGACACTTTCAGCACCACGTCGCGGCCGGCGGGCGCCACCCAGGCGCAGCTGCCTGTCCGGTACGGACTGCCGAGCCGCAGCTCCCAGCGTTCCCGCAGCCCGCGTACCAGCGCCGGCAGTTGCCGCAGCCAGACCCGGCCGTCCCGGTGCCGCCCGACCGTGTCCCGCAGCTGTGCCGGAATCCTCACGCCGGCCGGAACCTGACCGTGGTGCCGGGTCGGGTCTGCGCGACCAGCGGGAGGTCGTCGGCGTCCACGACGGCGATCACCGGGTAGCCGCCGGTGGTGGGGTGGTCGGCGAGGAAGATCAGCGGCTGCCCGTTGGCGGGCACCTGCACCGCCCCGAGCACCACTCCTTCGCTGGGCAGCTCGCCGTCGACGGCACGCTCCAGCGCCGGCCCGGTGAGCCGGGCGCCGACCCGGTTGCTGGTGGGCGAGAGCACGTATTCCGCACGGAGCATGGTCGCCACCGCCTCGGGCGTGAACCAGTCCGCTCGCGGCCCCAGCCGTACCCTCAGCTCCACAATGGACTTTTCCGGGGGTACGCTGCCCGCGCCCTCGGCCGGCCGGAGATCCGGGCCGGACCCCCGGGGCGGGGGGTCGCCGACGGGGAGGCGGTCGCCGTCGCGTACCACGGGAGGGCCCAGGCCGGAGAGGGTGTCGGTGCTACGGGAGCCGAGCACCGGCGGCACCGCGATCCCGCCGCCGACGGCGAGGTAGCCGCGCACCCCGCCCTTGGCCGGGCCGACCGTGAGCACCGCGCCGGCGGGCAACCGTACCGGTGCGGCGAAGGCCGCGGTCGCTCCGTCCACAGTGACCTTCGCCGCTGCCCCGGTCACCGCGACGGTCAGCTCGCCGCCGG
>JBOGDE010000376.1:0-5309 GCA_050701695.1 Micromonosporaceae bacterium | reverse complement strand
CCGCTGATCCAGCGAGGTCACCGTACGGACCGCGCCGCCGGCGCCGCTTTCGTTGTCCAGCGCCGACTCGATGCGCTCGGCCACGTCGACCGGGATCGGCTCGGGGCCCAGGGCGGCGAGGTCGGCAGCTACCAGGGTGTTGGCGGCGGTCAGCTGCTGCTGCGCGTGAGCCCAGCTCGGATCGCTGTCCACCAGGGCCGCGACCCGCTCCTGGTCCGGGGTGCCCTGCAGCGCCCCGCCGGCGTAGTCGGCCAGCAGGTCGAGGTCGACGCCGCCCGGCTGGTCGATGGTCACGGCTCCCCCCTCCTGCGGTCCGTAGCTCTGGGCGCACTCTCCGATCGGACGGGATCGGAGAGCTCCGGGTTCCGTAGGTGGCCCAGAATCACCGCCAGGCGTGCCCGGGCCCGGCTACACCGGCTCTTCACCGTGCCCTCGGCCACTTCCAGGATCTCCGCGGCCTCCGCCACCGAGAACCCGTGCAGGTCCACCAGTACGAGTGCCGCCCGCTGTTCGATCGGCAGCTCCGCGAGTGCCGCGTGCACCACGAGCTTTGTCTCACGTTCCGCGGTCCGGTCCGGGGTGGCCGGCTCGCCGGGGCCCTCCTCGGGCAGCGGCACGGTGGGGCGCACCGCGCGGCGGCGTACCCGGTCCAGACAGGCGTTGACCACGATCCGGTGCAGCCAGGTGGTGACCGCCGCGTCGCCCCGGAACCGGCCGGCCGCCCGATACGCCGAGAGCAGCGCGTCCTGCAGCGCGTCGGCGGCCTCCTCGCGGTCGCCGAGGGTACGCAGTGCCACCGCCCAGAGCCGGTCGGAGTGCCGGCGTACCAGCTGATTGAACGCATCCGGGTCGCCGGCCAGATGGGCCTTCAGCAACGCCCCGTCCTCAGCCATCGCGCCCAACCCGCTACTTGGCGCCGGTGAGGACCTGGATCTCCTTGATCTCGACCTGGAACTTGCCCTCGTACGTGGGCAGCTCCGTGATCCAGATCAGTACGTACTGCGCCTGTACGTCGACGGCGAGCTGCGCGGTGGTCTCCACCCGCTTCGGGCCGATCGCGGAGGTGTACTCCTTCACGATCCGCTCGTCGCCGTCGAAGCTGTCACCGAAGTCCTCGTCGCCGGTCAGCACGCTGACGGTGGCCTCCGGCGCGGACAGCTTCAGGTTGACGCTGCTGAGCTGGGTGGGCTCGCCGAGGTCGATCAGCAGCCCCATCCCCTTCTTGAGGTTGCCGAACTTGGCGCCTTGGTACTCGTCTGTGGCCCACCCGGTCGCCGGGTCGCCATCGATGGCCAGCTCGATGCCGTCGCCCTCGGTACGGTCGCCGCCCTTGGAGTCGACCAGGCGCACCATGTCGGGCTTGATCGTGATCGCGGTCGGCTCGCCGGTGTCACGGCCGGTGCCGGTGCCGTCGTTGCCGGCGCCGGTGGTGGTCTGGCTGCCCGGTCCGGTGCCGCCGTTGGCGAACAGCCCGCCGAACAGCCCGGTGCCGACCAGCAGCCCCGCCAGCGCGATCACCAGCAGGCTGGCCACCCCGAAGCCGAGCTTGCGCCACATCGGGCGCAGCTCACCGCGGTCGCGCTGCGGCGCGTTGCTGAACCCCAGCGGGCCAGCGCTGACCGGCTGGTATTCGTTCCCGGTGTACGCCGGCTCGGTGTACGCCGGCTGGCTGTACCCGGCGGCACGGTACTGGTGGGCCTGGTCGTGGTACGTCATGCGGGACAGCTCGACCGCCAACTCGGCCGCGCCCGGTGCCGGGATGTCCGGGTTGAGCAGGTCCATGGTCAGCTCGTCCAGCGGCGCCGGCAGACCACCTCGCAGCTGCCGCGGTGAGGCGATCGTCTGGCGGCCGTTGGTGACCGTCGGGGCATCCGGCAGCGGCGCGGGCCGGGGCGCGGCGTCCCCGGTGACCGGGCCGGCCTCGACCAGCTTGGTGCCGTTGGGGCCGAAGCT
This sequence comes from Micromonosporaceae bacterium, assembly GCA_050701695.1. GTDB lineage: Bacteria > Actinomycetota > Actinomycetes > Mycobacteriales > Micromonosporaceae > WHSM01. The sequence goes on along the minus strand of JBOGDE010000376.1, from coordinate 3,356 downwards.
GCGGGGCCAGTGGCCGGTGAGCGCGCAGTAGAGGATCGCGCCGACCGCGCGTACGTCCGCTTCGATGGTGGTGTGGTCGTTGGCGCGGGCGTCGCCGAGCACCACCCGGCCGTCGTCGGAGAGCAGCACGGTGCCGGGGTGCACGTTGCCGTGGGAGACCCCGGTGGCGTGTACGGCCGACAGCGCGTCGGCCACCGCGCGGGCCACCGCGATCGCGTGGGACGGCTCCAGCGGGGACTCGCGGACCACGTCGCGCAGCGCCTTGCCCTCGACCCATTCCCGGACCACGTACGCCCGGGAACCTTCGTCGATGGCGTCGTACACGCCGACGATGTTGGGGTGGGCCACCCGGCTGGCCGCGACCGCGGCGTTGAGCATCTCGTCAGCCTCGGCGCCGCCGGGGGTACGCAGCACGATGGTGACCGCGCGCTGCAGGATGACGTCGACACCGCGCCACACCTGCCGCCCCGTGGAGTCGTCGTTGACGTGCTCCTCGATGCGGTATCTGTCGGCGAGAATCTCGCCGACGGCGGGCGCACCGACCTGGGTCACCCGCAGCCTCCCTCACAAATGGCGCTCCGCGCGGCTTGGCGCACCACTAAAGCTTATGTCCTTCGATGCCGTGCCTACCGTGACCCTACCCACGAGCCGGCGTGTTGTCGGGCTACCGACAGCTCGATCGGCCGTACGAACGGCCGGGACGCTCCCGCAGGACGGGTCGCGCCCCGGACCATTCTGTGTTGTACACGCCGTCGTGGCCATAGTGGTTGCGCGGCGTTCAGGGTCAATTGTGCGGGGTGCGCAACCCACCGGTGGCCTGCCGGCGGGCTTTCACCCGTCAGGCGACGAGAGCCACCGGCGCGACCACCAGGCCGGTGCCGACGAGTGTGGAGAAGGCCAGCAGAGCCAGCGTGATCCGCGTACGGAAGCTGATCGGCTGGGGCTTACGTGCGGGAGAACGTCGAATCCGACGCGCCATCGCTGCGGTTCCTTCCGGCACGCCTGAGAGGTTAGCTGTCGGGTTCGGGCGGGAAGGCTGCCCGGCCTGGTCGCGGTTGGAGACCGCGATCTGGCTTCACCCCAACGGACCGGTGATTCTGGTCCGCGTAACGGCACAAGTGCCGCCGGGTCCCCCACTCCTGCCCGTTGCCCTTGGTTGTGTTGCCAGGGCGTCCGAGAGGGCGGACAGGATTCGGCGTGACCCTCTCCGGACGGGTACGCGGTTGCGTACCTCCATGTCTTTGTAACCGAGAAAGCCATGTAGTGGTGACGTGACTTTCTGTTACTCACCCGGTGGTGGCAACCTGTTTGTCCTTTTAGGTCCGAGTTAAGCGGGAAAGTGGATGCGGATAGTGACGAGTGGTCCACGTGTGGTCAAGCCGGTTTTCCCGACTCTGTGTACGACCTCACAGCGTGTCCTCGCGATGATCACGGCGAGACCGTAGGCTCCCGACGGATGCGTGCCGAACGTGCGGAGGGGATCTGATGGCGGAGAACATCGTCGAGCAGGTGAAGGCCGGGTACGCCTTCGACGGACCGGTGGTCGAGGTGGGTGCCCTGGTCGGTGACGGCGGCACCGCCACAGCCGAGGCCAAGGTGCGGATCCCGGTCGGGATGTTCAACCGGCACGGCCTGGTCGCCGGCGCCACCGGCACCGGCAAGACCAAGACCCTGCAGGTGCTCGCCGAGCAGCTCTCCGCGCAGGGCGTACCGGTGTTCCTGGCCGACATCAAGGGCGACCTGTCCGGGATGGCCGCGCCCGGCGTGTCGAACGACAAGATCACCGCGCGGGCTTCCGAGGTGGGACAGGACTGGCAGCCCACCGGGTACGGCTGCGAGTTCTATGCCCTCGGCGGCAAGGGCAAAGGCGTACCGATCCGGGCCACCATCACCTCGTTCGGGCCGACCCTGCTGTCGAAGGTGCTCGGACTCAACGAGGTGCAGGAATCCTCGCTCGGGCTGATCTTCCACTTCGCCGACAGCAACGGGCTGCCGCTGCTCGACCTCAAGGATCTGCGCGCGGTCATCCAGTACCTGGTCAGCGACGAGGGCAAGGCCGAGCTGGAGGCGCTCGGCGGGCTGTCCAAGCAGACCGCCGGTGTACTGCTGCGGGAGCTGGTCGGCTTCGCCGCCACCGGCGCCGACGCGTTCTTCGGCGAGCCCGAGTTCGACACCGCGGACCTGCTGCGGGTCGGCTCCGACGGGCGCGGCATCGTCTCGGTGCTGGAGCTGCCCGGCGTACAGCAATCGCCCGCGCTGTTCTCCACCTTCCTGATGTGGCTGGTCGCCGACCTGTTCCACGACCTGCCCGAGGTCGGCGACCCCGACAAGCCGAAGCTGGTCTTCTTCCTCGACGAGGCGCACCTGCTGTTCAAGGACGCGTCCAAGGCCTTCCTCGACGCGATCACCCAGACCGTACGGCTGATCCGCTCCAAGGGTGTCGGGCTGTTCTTCGTCACCCAGACCCCAAAGGACGTACCCGGCGACGTGCTCGCGCAGCTCGGCAACCGGGTGCAGCACGCGCTACGGGCGTACACCCCGGACGACGCCAAGGCGCTGAAGGCGACCGTGTCGACGTTCCCCCACTCCTCCTACGACCTGGAGGAGCTGCTGACCACGATGGGGATCGGCGAGGCGGTGGTCACGGTGCTCTCCGACCGTGGCGTACCGACCCCGGTGGCGTGGACCAGGCTGCAGGCGCCGACCTCACTGATGGGCCCGCTGGAGGCTTCGGCGCTGGACGCCGCGGTCGCCGGGTCGTCGGTGCTGTCGAAGTACGCCGAGGCGATCGACCGGGAATCCGCGTACGAGAAGCTCTCGGCCAAGGTCCAGCCACCGGCTCCCGCCGGGGCGCGCGAGGCTCCGGCGGGCGAGGCTCCGGCGGGCGGCGCACCGCCGGCGAAGGCTCAGCCGAAGCCGAAGCCGGCCAAGGAAGACGACTCGATGGTGGAGAAGGTCCTGAAGAGCCCCGCCGCCAAGAGCTTCGCCCGCTCCGCCGCGTCGGCTGCCGGCCGCGCCATCATGCGCAGCATCTTCGGCACCGCCCGCCGCTGAGCCGTACGGCCGCTGAGCCGCACCACCCGCCACGTCGTGCTGCTGGATCCCCCGTGTTTCGGGGGTTGTCGTGGTAATCGCTGGCCCCGAAGCAACGAGAACCCCAGAATCCGGGGTTCAGCGACCCGCCAGGGCGGGGGTCGGACGGTCAGCGGCGGGGGTGGTGGCGCCAGTCGCGGTCGTCGTGCCCGTCGTCGGGGGGTGGTGGCGGCTGGGGACGGCCGTAGACGCGGCCCGGGGGCGGGGTGCGTCGTGGGCCGGTGTAACCGTGCGGCGCCGGGCCGGGCGGGTCGGTGTAGTCG
>JBOGDE010000375.1:0-5362 GCA_050701695.1 Micromonosporaceae bacterium | reverse complement strand
TCGCTGGGCTGCTCGCCGCCGTCGCTGGGCTGCTCGCCGCCGCTGTCGGGGGTCTCGGTGGGCTCGTCGGTCGGCGCCGGTGCCGTGTCGCTGTTGCCAGGCGCCTCACCGCCGGAGTCGCCGCTGGTGCCGCCGCCGGACTCACCACCAGAACCGCCGCCGGTCTCGCCACCGGAACCACCGCCGGAGCCACCGTCGGCCGCCGCACCCTCGCCCTTGCCGGAGTCGTCCGTGATCGGCTCGGAGCTGTCCAGCCAGCCGTCGCCGTCCTCGTCCGTCCACCGGGTGTCGAGCGTGCCGTCGCCGTCGTCGTCGTAGTCGGCGTAGTCGACCAGACCGTCAGCGTTCTCGTCGTGGCCTACGAAGTCGACCGTACCGTCGCCGTCGACGTCACCCTCGAGGGTGACGCTGCCGTCGGCTTCCACCGTGACATCGACGTGGTCGTACTCGCCGTCACCGTCGATGTCGACGTTGGTCTCGTAGTCGTCCACTGGTTAACCCCTCTGTTGCCTCGCCTGCTCCGTACCCGGCCCACCATAGGTGCCGACTACCAGACGCGAGTCCCGGTTCCATGCCAGGGTGCCGCGGGCCGGCCCGCCCGAGCTGCCCTAGGGTGAGTGGTGAGGCTACTGATGAGGAGATTTCGATGGCGGTGTCGTCGTTCATGGTCCCCCTCGGCAGCGAGGTCCCCGACTTCGCGTTGCCGTCGCTGGACGGGCCGACGATCGCACTCTCCGACTTCGCCGACGCGCCGGCGTTACTGGTGATCTTCCTGTCCAACCACTGCCCGTACGTACGGCATCTGGAGACCGGGCTGGGCGCGGCGCTGGAAGACTATCCGCAGATCGGGGTGGTCGGGATCTGCAGCAACGACACCGTCAACTACCCCGACGACGCGGCGAAGTACCTGCGGGAACAGCGCGCCCGCGCCGGCTGGAATTTCCCGTACCTGATCGACGAGAGCCAGCGGACCGCGAAGGACTTCCGCGCCGCGTGCACCCCCGACTTCTTCCTGTACGACGGGCAGGGCAGGCTCGCGTACCGGGGAGCGTTCGACCACTCGCGGCCGGGCAACGACCAGCCGGTCACCGGTGAGCTACTGCGCTCGGCCTTCGACACCGTGCTGGGCGGCGGATCGGTGCCCGAGCCGCACCAGCCCAGCGTCGGCTGCTCCATCAAATGGCGCCCCGGCAACGAGCCGAGCTGACCCCCAGGCCAGGCGGCCCAGCCCGCCTAGGCTACGCGGCGTTGACGCAATGGCCGAATTACGCGACGCCTTCAGGGACGCGAGGAACGCAGTCCACGAGTCGGCCTTGCGTGAGAGGTTCTCCTCGGTGGGCAGCTCACCCGAGTCGGCCTCTTCCTCATGGTCCCAGAACCACACCGAGCCCTTGTCGGTGTCGCGCAGCGAGACACAGAACAGGTTGCCGTATTCGTCGCTGGCCACGGGCAGCAACCACCCGGGCACACGATTTGCATACACCTCGAGTACCTCCCAGAGGTCCGCCCAGTCCGGTACGTCACCGACTCCGAAGATCGTCTTTGCGGCCTCGCTGTTGTCCTGGAATCTGCCGCCGTCGCCCTCGGCCAGGAATGCTCGGTAGTCGTCGGGCAAGGTGTGACCAGTGCGCTGATCAAGCTCGGCTAGCTTGGCCTGCTGGGCTGGTGCCTCTCGGCGCCGGTATCCAACGGTCATCCTGGTGCCTTCCTGCCCTTCATGATCGCTACCCCGCCACCGTGGTTGACAGCACGGTGCATGTCTTCCGGTACGAGCTGCATGGTCCGGGTGTCCTGATGATGGTGCCACGTGTAGCCGTCCGGGGTCTCTGGAAGATCTGCCTGCCGGTTGGCCTCCGTGAAATCCGTCGTGTGGTCTCCTTTGAAGTTGGGGTCGATCGTCACGGTGTGGATGGCATACGGGCTGAAGTCGGGAATCCGTCGTCTGTGAACCGCACCCCGTCCGGGTACCTTCTCGCGAGATTTGGCGTCCAGCTATCAGCCGTGAACAGCTTCCCGGCGAACTCGACGGCGTTGGGTGGGAGTCGGCCGCTGGGCAGCCGCTCAACGCCCGGCGGGATGATCCGGCCGCGCGAGTCCTTGCGGATCGGCGTGGCCGGAGTTGATGCGGGCGGCGCCCCGCCTGACGTGATTGCGCCGCCGCCCGCACTCAGAAATCCTCGTCGCCAAGGGCAGCGGCCGCCCCACGAGTCTCGTCAACGCGGCTCACAGTGAGTTGAGACTGGCTCGAAAGCTCCTGCAACCCCTGCTTGACCTGACCAAGCAGCGCCAAGCCTTTCTCCGGCTTGGCACCCTGGAGCGTGGCGGCCCACTGGCCGGTCAGGTCGTTGACCTCGGAAATCATGTGAGCCCCTGGCGTCATCGATCGGTGACATGTCCTCCCCTTGCGATTGATGACTCGCTATGTGGTCCGTGTTCGGTCACAACGCGGGCGATGACCGCGTGGTCGCCGGGACGCAACCTGCCGATCGCGAAAGTGGCGCTCCCATCCGCGCCAAGACGAGCAATCCGATCGTCGGGTGGCCCGGAGAGCTTAGGCGATCCCGGCGCAACGAGGCAGGCCCGTCACCGTGCGTAGTGCTCTGCCGGATTAGCGCCGTTTCACCACGGCCCTGCCGATGTCCCGCGCTGAAGCCCTGATCCGCGACACGGCTTCCATCATCTCGCGCTCGAGGTCGGGCGGCAGGCTCGGCAGTGTCCCCCTGCCCAGCCACGGGGAGGGTCGCTGAACAGCCTGCCGAGCCTGCCTGTGAGAACCACTCTGGTTCCCGTCATCACCCGCTAGCGAGGACATGCCTACAGCTTGTGACACGGGACATTCAGGGGGAAGAATCACGGTGAAGACACAAGGGGCGCTGTGATACGGACAGGGAGTCACGGTGAGAAAAGGTGTTGGCAAGACCGTTCAGGCCAGGCAACTTGGTAGGTACCTGAGGGACTACCGCAAGGAAGCTGGCTTGAAGGTGGACCATGTTGCTGCCGAACTCGGGCTCAGCGCGCCCACGGTCTACCGGTTCGAGACCGGAACCTCAGTGCCCAGACCTCCCGACGTTGAGGCGCTGTGCAGGCTGTACGGCGTGAATGGCGACGTGTCGCAAGCACTGACCGCGCTGGCCAAGGAAGCCGAAACGCCCGGTTGGTGGCACTCCTACAACGGCGGCATCCCCCGCTGGTTCAGCGTGTTCGTCAGCCTGGAGAGCGAGGCCAGTCACCTACGAGTGTTCGACTCGGACCTGATCACCGGGGTGCTACAGACCCGCGCCTACGCGGAAGCGATGTACGAGGATGTGGAGCCCAGTACCGCCACCAGCGAGCGTGAACAGGTGATCTCCGTACGGATGCACAGACAGAAGATCCTGGAGCGCAGGCACCCGCCAAAGCTAGATGTGATCCTTGGGGAGTCCGCGCTGTGCCGGTCGTTCGGAGATACCGCTGTCATGGCTGAGCAGATGGACAAGTTAGACGCGGTGTCCCGGCTGCCGCACGTCTCGATCAGGGTCGTCCCCCTCAAGCAGGCGCACGCCGCGCTGGCGGCCGGGACACGTTTCATCCTGCTGAGGTTCCCCGAGGAGCGGTTCGGCGAGCCGCCGCACGTCTACGCCGAGACGCTGACCGGGGCGCTATACCTGGACAAGCTGCCAGAAGTGAAAGCGTATGACCGCGTGTGGGAGTCCACGCAGGCCAGCGCCCTACCGCCTGCCGAGTCCCGAGAAATGATCAACCGCTACCGGGGAGAGTATGTGTCATGAGCGAGCAGATCGTGTGGCGGAAGTCCCGCCGCAGCACCACCAACGGGGGCGCTTGCGTCGAAGTGGCGACGCTGCCGGATCGGGTGTTGGTCCGTGACAGCAAGGACCCGGATGGGCCGCGGCTGACGTTCACCCGTGGTGAGTGGCGGGCGTTCATCGACGGAATCGCAGACGGAGAGTTCAGCGGCGCTCCACAATCTCGTCGGTGATCTTGTCCACGCTGCCACGTCAAGCCCGCACAGCTCGCAGATATCACTAGTGCGGAGACGGGCGGCGCACCGGTCGCGGTGGCTCCTCCTCGTCGAGATCGTCGTCGTCCTCGGGCTCGTCGTCCAGCTCGTCCTCGTACGCGGCGTCGGCAGCCCGGGCACGTAGGTACGCGGCCACACCGAGCCCCAGGCCGACCAGCCCGGCGAGCAGCGCGAGGATGCCGAGCCAGAGCGGCGTACCCCCGGATCCGGAATTTTCGGCGACGGGGACCGTGACGTTGCCGCGGTCGGCGACCCCGGTGCCCGGCTCGGCGGCGGGAGCCTTCGCGAGCGCCAGCAGCGGCGCCGGGTGCTCCGGCTCGTCGCCGTCGGCCGGCGTCTCGGTCCACTCGACCACCTCGCCGTTGCTGTACGTCTGCAGCGTCGCGAACGCGATCGAGAACGTCTTCGGCAGCGGCCCCAGCGACACCGGGAACTCCATGAACTCGCCCGGTGCGATCGCGGCGTCCTTCGAGGCGGCGGTCCAGATCAGCTGACTCACCGCGGCGCCGACCCGCTCGCCGTGCCGGTCCACCGGGCTGGCCAGCTTGCGGGTCTTCACCGTCACGTTCCACCCCGGCACCGGCGTGGTCCGTACGCCGACCACCGGGTGCTCGGCCGGAAGCGCACCTCGACTCTGGTGGTGCTGGCGTTGTCGCGTTCGTTCGGCACCCGGAAGGCGACGCGGGCGTACCCGCCCTGGACGGCGTCGCGGGGCTCCACCGTGACGTGCGCGGCGGCCGGGGCGGCGACCCCGAGGGTGAGCGCGACCGCGACGACCAGCGCGGCGTACAGACGTCTCGTCATGGCCCGATCCACTCAACGCTCATGGCCCGATCCACTCAACGCTCATGGCCCGATCCACTCAACGCTCATGGCCCGATCCACTCAACGCTCATGGCCCGATCCTCTCAACGCTCATGGCCCGATCCACTCAACGCTCATGGCCCGATCCTCTCAACGCGGCGGCCGGACGGGGCCACAACCGGCCACATCAGGCGGTCGCGGCCCGGGTGGTACGCCAGCCGCGCGGCCCGACGTGACCCAGCAGCCACAGCAGCCCGGCCTGCACCACCACCAGCAGATGGCCCAGCTCGTGCAGCACCGAGGTGGCGCCGCCCGCCAGGTCGATCCCGGTGGCGACCGCGAGCGCCACCGCCAGCACCACCGCGATCGGGACCAGGGCCCGCGCCCGCTCCGGGAACCGGGCCGCGAACAGGAAGCCGACCGCGACCGCCACGTCGAACGCGGCCCCCTCCCGGTCGGCGTGCGGCCCGCCCCCGGCCGCGAACAGGTCCGGCACCGCCAGGGCCAGCTGCAGCAGCGCGGCCCCCGCCACCGCGAACC
>JBOGDE010000374.1:0-5411 GCA_050701695.1 Micromonosporaceae bacterium | reverse complement strand
GATAGGGCGGCGGGTGCGAGCCGAGTGCCAGGCGTTTCCTGGCAAGGCGGACGACGAAGCCTGTGGCGGAGCCACCGGCGAGGAGGACAACGCAGCCAGGGAGCGCCTGGTGCCGGCGCAGCCCCGGCGCCCTATCTGCGCGACCTCTTAGTCGCCTATCGCCTTATGCAGATAGTCACGGAGCAGGGTCTTGGCTTCGGTGAGGATCTGCTCGTCGCCGTCGGGGTCGCGCCGGAACGCGAGCTTGATCAGCGCGTCTCCGGCCTCCACCGCGATGATCACCGCGAGGTCGAGCCGGGGGCCGGGCCTCACCCCGGCCTGGGTGATCACCAGCTGCGCCAGGGCCCCGGCGATCACCGCGTTGTTGTCCTGGCTGGCGTCGAGCAGGTGCCGGTCCACCACGTCACCGAAGTGCAGCACCCGGAAGCCGGGCGCCGAGCGGTGCAGCTCGATGTACTCGTCGATCGCGATGTCGACGATCTCCCACCAGTGGTCGAACGGGCCGTTGGCCATCCGGGCGGCGACCTGGGAACGGTAGGTGTCCAGATTGCGTTCGGTCAGCGCCTGCACCACCGCGCGCTTGTCCGGGAAGAACTGGTACACCGAGCCGATCGCCACCTCGGCGCGCTCCGCGATCAGGGTGGTGGTCAGCCCCTCGTACCCGACCTCCTCGACCAACGCCGCGGTGGCGTCGAGCATCCGCCGCACCCGCGCGGCGCTGCGCTCCTGGACCGGCGCCCGGCGCAGCGCCCCGCCGCGTTTCGCGCTCGCGGTACCGCTCGCCTGCCCTTGCTCGGTCACTCTCACTCCAGACTGCTCCCCTGTGATGTCACCAGCAGCTGTCGTACCTGGTAGATCAGATAATCATGCCTCACTCGGGCACATCGGCATGCCCCCACGGCCGGGGCGTGAGGCAGGATGTGATCGATGAACGCTCCCACGACGAAACCCGACGCCGCGCTGCACCCGACCTGGACCAACTGGGCCGGCAACCAGCGCACCACCGCGCGCCGGGTGGCCCGCCCCGCCAGCCGCGACGAGCTGGTGGCGGCGGTACGTGACGCCGCCGCCGACGGGTTGCCGCTCAAGCCGGTGGGTGCCGGGCACTCGTTCACCTCCATCGCCGCCACCGACGGGGTCCGGGTGGTGCTCGACGCGTACCGGGAGCCGGTGGAGATCGACACCGCCGCGCGGCGGGCGCGGGTGCGGGCCGGGATGCCGCTGCACCAGCTCAATGCGCTGCTCGCCGAGCACGGGCTGGCAATGGCGAACCTGGGCGACATCGACCGGCAGAGCATCGCGGGCGCGATCTCCACCGGCACCCACGGCACCGGCGGCCGGCTCACCGGGCTGGCCGGATTCGTCGAGGAGCTGGAGCTGGTCACCGGCACCGGTGAGGTGCTGCGCTGCTCGGCGGAGGCCGAGCCCGAGGTGTTCCACGCGGCCCGGGTCGGTCTGGGGGCGGTCGGGCTGATCAGCGAGGTGACGCTGCGCTGCGAGGAGGCTTTCCCGCTCCACGCCGACGAGCGGCCGATGTCGCTGCAGACCATCCTCAACGAACTGGACGAGCAGGTCGCCGCGAACGACCACTTCGAGTTCTTCTGGATGCCGTACACGGAGAAGGCTCTGGTCAAGCGGCTCAACCGGATGGATCCGGACGAGCCGACGCAGCCGATGTCGTCGCTGAAGTCGTGGTGGGAACGCTCCATGATGGAGAACACCGCGTTCGGCACCCTGGCCCGGCTGGGCCGGCGCGCCCCCTCCGCGATCCCCCGGCTGAACCGGCTGGTCGCCAGCTCGATGTCGCCGCGGGTCTACTCCGACGTCTCGCACCGGGTGCTGTGTACGCCGCGCCACGTGCGGTTCAACGAGATGGAGTACAACCTGCCGCGCGCCGCCGCCCGGGATGCGCTGGCCGCCATCCGGCGCGTCATCGACCGTTCGCCGGTGAAGACCAACTTCCCGGTGGAGGTACGCTTCGCCGCCGCCGACGACATCTGGATGTCCCCCGCCTGGGGGCGGGACTCGGTGTACTTCGCGGTGCACCAGTTCGTCGGCATGGCGTACGAGCCGCTGTTCCGGGAGTTCGAGGCGGCGATGAAGGACCTCGACGGGCGGCCGCACTGGGGCAAGCTGCACTACCTCACCGCTCCCGACGTCGCGGACCGCTATCCCCACTTCGGCGACTTCCTCGCGGTACGCGACCGGCTCGACCCCGAGCGGGTCTTCGCCAACGACTACCTCACCCGCGTCCTCGGCCCCTAGCCGGCCCCGGGCGCCGGATGCCGGAGCCGGCATGATCGCGGTTTGGGGAACGGATGTCGCGCCGAGGCGGCTGGATCGTTCCCGAAACGCCGATCTACGTACGCCCGGGGGGTCAGGATTTCTTGGCGGCTTTGCGGGGGGCGGCTTTCTTCGCGGCCTTCTTGGCGGGGGCCTTCTTGGCGGCGCGCTTGCGCGGGGTGGCCGGGCCCTTGGCACGGCGTTCGGCGAGCAACTCGGCGGCGCGTTCGATGGTGACCGTCTCCACCTCGTCACCGCGCCGCAGCGAGGCGTTGGTCTCGCCGTCGGTGGCGTACGGACCGAACCGGCCCTCCTTGATCACCACCGGCTTGCCGGTCTCCGGGTCGTTGCCCAGCTCCCGCAGCGGTGCGGCGGCGGCGCGCCGCCCCCGGGCCTTGGGCTGCGCGAACAGTGCCAGCGCCTGGTCCAGGGTGACGGTGAACAGCTGCTCTTCGTTCTCCAGCGAGCGGGTGTCCTCGCCCTTGGTCAGATACGGCCCGTACCGACCGGGACGGGCCAGGATCTCCACACCCTCGGGGTCGGCGCCGACCACCCGGGGCAGGGTGAGCAGCCGCAGCGCCTCCTCCAGGGTGAGCGTGTCGACCGCCTGCCCCTTCAGCAGCGAGGTCGACTTGTCTCCACTCTGGACGTACGGGCCGTAGCGGCCGGCCTTGACCAGGATCGGCTCACCGGACTGCGGGTGCTCGCCGAGCTTGCGCTCGCCGCTGCCCTGCTTGAACAGCTCCTCGACCTTATCCGGGGTCAGCTCGTCGGGGGCGATGTCGTCGGGCAGCGAGGCGCGCTCACCCTCGCCGTTGTCGCCGCCACGCTGCAGGTACGGACCGTACCGGCCGACCCGCGCCACCACGCCGTCGAACAGCGGGATCGAATTGACGCCCCGGGCGTCGATCGCGCCGAGCTTCTCGGTGACCAGCTTCTTCAGGCCACCGGAACGCGACACCGAGCCCTCCACGCCCCGGTCGCCGCCGAAGTAGAAGGCGCGCAGGAAGTTCACCGCCGCCTCGTCCCCGGTGGCGATCATGTCCAGCTGATTCTCCATCGCGGCGGTGAAGTCATAGTCGACCAGCCGGCCGAAGTACTGCTCCAGCAGCCCCACCACGGCGAACGCCAGGAACGACGGCACCAGCGCCTGGCCGCGCTTGAACACGTACCCCCGGTCCTGGATGGTCTGCATGATCGACGCGTACGTGGATGGCCGGCCGATGCCCAGCTCTTCCAGGGCCTTGACCAGCGACGCCTCGGTGTAGCGGGCGGGCGGCTGGGTGCTGTGGCCCAGCGCCTCCAGCCGCTCCTCGGTCAGCGACTGGTCCTTGGCCAACGTCGGCAGCCGGCGCTCGGCGTCCTCGGCCTCGGCGGTCTCGTCATCGGACGACTCCACGTACGCCTTGAGGAACCCCGGGTCGGTGATGGTCTTGCCGGTGGCGGCGAAGTCGCACGCCTCACCCGTCGACGACAGCGCCTGGATCCGTACCGAGATCGAGTTGCCGACCGCGTCGGTCATCTGGGAAGCGATGGTGCGCCGCCAGATCAGCTCGTAGAGCCGGAACTCCTCGCCGGAGAGCTCCTTGGCCACCTCACCGGGGGTACGGAAGGTCTCGCCGGCGGGGCGGATCGCCTCGTGCGCCTCCTGTGCGCCCTTCACCTTGCGCTGGTAGCGGCGCGGCTCGGCGGGCACGTAGCGGTCGCCGTACAGCTCGCGCACCTGCTGCCGGGCGGCGGACAGCGCCGTCTCGGACAGGTTGGTCGAGTCGGTACGCATGTACGTGATGTAGCCGTTCTCGTACAGCCGCTGCGCCACCCGCATCGTCTGCGCCGAGGACAGCCGCAGCTTGCGCGCGGACTCCTGCTGCAGCGTCGAGGTGATGAACGGCGCGTACGGCCGCCGCCGGTACGGCTTCTCCTCGACCCGGGTGACCCGGAACGGCACCCCGTCGAGCCGGGCGGCCAGCCCCCGGGCACCCTCCTGGTCGAGGTGCACCACGTTGGCGCCGGCCTTGACCCGCCCGGTGGCGGCGTCGAAGTCCTTCCCGGTCGCGATCCGATCCCCGTCGAGCGCGATCAGGTTCGCCGTGAACCGGCGGCTCGCTTCGCTCCCCGCCTCCATGTCGACCCCATTGCGGGTGGGTGACAGCTCCGCTGTCACGTCCCAGTACTCGGCGGAACGGAACTTCATCCGCTGGCGTTCCCGCTCCACCACGATCCGGGTCGCCACCGACTGCACCCGGCCCGCCGACAGCTTCGGCATGACCTTCTTCCACAGCACCGGGCTGACCTCGTACCCGTAGAGCCGGTCCAGGATGCGGCGCGCCTCCTGGGCGTCGACGCGGGGCTGGTCGATCTCACGGGAGTTGGCCACGGCGGCGGCGATCGCGGGCTTGGTGATCTCGTGGAACACCATCCGGCGTACCGGCACCTTGGGCTTGAGGGTCTCCACCAGGTGCCAGGCGATCGCTTCGCCCTCACGGTCCTCGTCTGTGGCGAGCAGGACTTCGGAGGCGTCCTTCAGCAGCTTCTTCAGCTTGGTGACGTGCGACTTGCGGTCGGGGCTGACGACGTAGAGCGGCTCGAAGTCCGCTTCGACGTTGACGCCGAGCCGGGCCCAGGACGCATCCCGGTACTCGGTGGGGATCTCCTTGGCGTTGCGGGGCAGGTCGCGGATGTGGCCGAGGCTCGCCTCCACGACGTATCCCGGGCCAAGGTAGCCCGAGATCGTCTTGGCCTTCGCCGGTGACTCGACGATGACCAGACGGTTGCTCTTGGTGGCAGACGGCACGGCTCTCCTGCTCAGTTCATGGCATTAACAGATGGCACCGGGCTTCTTAATCGAGCCGGGTGCCAGTTGTCAAACGTAACGCGCGTCCCGCGGTGACGGTCGCGGAGGGTCAGACACCAGCGATGGTACGGCTCGAATTGTGCGGCAATGAGGTAGGTGTTTCTACCGTGTTTGTTACCCGGATCGCATCACCAGCAGGCCTTCCCGTCCCGGTTTCGCCCGAAACCCGAGCCACGAATCACACCGGCCAGGCATCCGCCGGTACGCCGAGCGGCGGTGCGCCCAGGTATTCGGCGAGCCGCGCCAGCCGGCGCCGACCCGCGATCCGAAACGC
>JBOGDE010000373.1:0-5412 GCA_050701695.1 Micromonosporaceae bacterium | reverse complement strand
CACCGGGATTGGCTCCTCCTCCGCCTTGCGAGCCACCACCTGGACCCCGGACTTCATCCACCAACTTCCGGCGCAGGACACTAGTCGCGCATGCGACCCCGGCGGTCGCCTCAGCCGGCGGTGTTCGTCAGGTGTTTGCGGAGATACGCGATATCCGCGGCCTGTCCTTCGACGCCACCCGGGGTCTCCACCACCACCGGGCAACCGGCGGCGCGCACCACCTCGGCGATCAGCTCGCCGTCGATCTGGCCGGTTTCGAGGTTGTCGTGCCGGTCGCGACCGGAGTCGAAGCCGTCCCGGGAGTTGTTGGCGTGCACCAGGTCGATCCGGCCGGTGATCGACCTGACCCGCTCCACGATGCCGAGCAGCGCTTCGCCGCCGGCGTACGCGTGGCAGGTGTCCAGGCAGAACCCGGCACCGAACTCCCCCACCACGTCCCACAGCCGGGCCAGCATGTCGAACCGGCGGGCACACGCGTTGTCCCCGCCGGCGGTGTTCTCGATCAGCACCGGTAGCGGGAATCCGCCGGTCTTCTCGGCGTACTCGAAGGCCTTGCGCCAGTTGACCAGGCCGGCGGTGACGTCCTCACCCTTCGTGACGTGGCCGCCGTGGACAATCAGGCCCTTGGCGCCGATCGCCGCCGCGCCGTCGGCGTGCTGGGCGAGCAGCTTGCGGCTCGGGATCCGGATCCGGTTGTTCAGCGAGGCCAGGTTGATCCGGTACGGCGCGTGCACGTAGACGTCGAGGTCGGCGGCGAGCAGCCGCTCGGTATCCTGCCGTGGCGCGGGCGCCTCCCAGCCCTGTGGATCCGAGAGGAAGAACTGCGCCACCTGAGCGTCCCGCGCGGTGGCTTCGGTGAGCGGATCCGCCCATTCAACGTGTGCTCCGATGCGCATGAGGGCGAGCGTACGGCGTCGCTGTGACACAAAGCGCGGGCACCGGCACGCCGGGGCGGGTAGCGAGATCGATTCGAAGTTGGCATAGTCATTAGTCGGCGGGGTCGGGGCTCTGCTTCGCCGGGCGTACCACGCATGGGTGACCACTGCGTGGGCAGCGTTGCCGTACGTCAGGCATTGTGGAGAAATCGCGCCCACGCAGCGTCACCGGGCGTAAAGATCATCGTTAGCACGATTGACGTTCCCCCAGCGGGGGTGCAGCGTCATTGACCTGGGGGTTGGAAGCGTGAGGAAGATGGCGAGACGCAGGTCGGCACGCATCGTCGTGGCAGCCGCAGGGGTGGTGGGGTTCGGTTCTCTGGCCCTGCTCGCGGCGCCCGCGATGGCGGCGAACCCGACTGTGACCTTCGATGGAGGCTGCAGCCTGCTTGCGTCCACCTCCGAACCGGACAAGACGGCGGTCACCACGCAGAAGAGCGAGGGCGTGGGCGACGTGGACGTGCTCAACTCGCTGGGCGTGGCCGCCGTCCCGCACGTCAACGGGTCCCCGGTGACGTCCGGCGGCAAGGACGTGGTGGTGGCCGACGGCGACACGGTGACCCTCGGCTTCGCCACCGAGTCGGCGAAGCTGACGATGGTGCCCAAGTGTGGTCTCCTCGGGCTCGACACCAACCTGAGCAAGAAGCACTCCGCGGCGACCATCACCACGGAGGAGGCGGCGGACCAGCCGCAGCAGCCCGGCACCAACCCCGGCGGTAACCCCGGCACCGACCCGGGTAGCCAGCCGGGCGGCACCAACCCCGGCGGCGGCACCGCCGCACCGGGGCAGCCCGACGCGGGTGACCGCCCGATCGCGCCGCACGACCCGGTGGCGCGCGGCGCCGTACCCCCGGCCGACTCCGAGGGCCGGGTGGGCTCGGGCGAGGGCGGCACCAGCGACGAGGACCCGGACGCCGCGCCGCCGGTATCCGACGGTGACAGCAACGCCGGTGACCGCGACTCGGTCAACCCGGTCGTCAAGAGCAACAGCACCCGCGGCCCTGGCACCACCACGCTGGCGCTGATCGCGCTGGTGTGCCTGCTCGGCGTCGGTGTTGCCGCGCTGCGTACCATCGTGGTAGGACGCCCCACCGGTGTGAGGAGCGTCTGACAACTCCATAAGCCCCGCGGGGCGCCTGATTCCACTTCGTCGGTGTGGTCGTTCCTCCCCAGGTCCCACCCAGAGAATTCGGATAGGGCGCCCCGCGGCCTTTCTGTCACTCGGCCGGAGCGGCCCGCCACGGGCACGCTCCGGCCGAGCTGTATGATTGACCGGTTGTCTGGCGGTCAAGCCGGGCGACAAGCACAGTCCACACGAGGCGGGCGTATCCCGCCTCTACGTGTGTACGACGCGACGACCTCCCTGCCACGGAGAGACCGTGGCCGCTGAGACCACAGGGGGTGAGATTCGTCTTGCGTCACTATGAAGTCATGGTGATCCTCGATCCCGATCTCGAGGAGCGCACCGTAGCTCCGTCTCTCGAGACCTACCTCAACGTCATCCGTACCTCGGGTGGCTCGGTGGAGAAGCTCGACGTATGGGGCCGGCGGCGCCTGGCGTACGAGATCCAGAAGAAGGCCGAGGGCATCTACGCCGTCATCGACCTGCAGGCAGAGCCCGCCGCGGTGGCGGAGCTGGAGCGCCAGCTGAGACTCAACGAGTCGATCCTGAGGACCAAGGTCATCCGCCCGGATCTGCGATAGGACCGCGCGCGTCGTACCCCTGTGGCACGGTGGATAGCTGTTCGACACGGCGGGCACGCGCGAGACGACTGAGGAGCAATCCATGGCAGGAGACACCGTCATCACGGTGGTCGGCAATCTGGTCGACGACCCGGAGCTGCGTTTCACCTCCTCCGGTGCGGCGGTCGCGAAATTCCGCATCGCGTCAACGCCGCGTTTCCTGGACAAGCAGTCCGGGGAGTGGAAGGACGGCGACGCACTGTTCCTGAGCTGCAACGTGTGGCGGCAGGCGGCGGAGAACGTCGCCGAGTCGCTCACCCGGGGCACCCGGGTAGTGGTGCAGGGCCGGCTCAGGCAGCGCTCCTACGAGACCCGCGAGGGCGAGAAGCGCACCGTGTACGAGCTGGAGGTCGACGAGGTCGGCCCGTCGCTGCGGTACGCCACCGCGAAGGTGCAGCGGATGTCGCGTAGCTCCGGTGGGGGCGGCGGCTTCGGCGCCTCCGGCGGCGGCAACAACAGCGGCGGCGACGATCCGTGGGCCAACGCGACCCCCGCCCGTTCCGGTGGCGGCCAGGGCGGCGGCCAGGCCGGCGGCCAGGCCGGCGGGTACGACGAGGAACCACCCTTCTGACAAGCAACCGCCATCACGGCGGCATGACGTAACTGGAGATAACGAGCAATGGCCAAGGCGCCTGCCGTACGCAAACCGAAGAAGAAGGTGAATCCGCTCCACAAGGAGAAGATCACCTACGTCGATTACAAGGACACCGCGCTGCTGCGCAAGTTCATCTCCGACCGGGGCAAGATCCGTGCCCGCCGGGTCACCGGGGTCGACTCGCAGCAGCAGCGCCAGATCGCCCGCGCGATCAAGAACGCCCGCGAGATGGCCCTGTTGCCGTACAAGAGCCTGGCCCGGTAAGGAGGATCAGGAGCGATGAAGATCATCCTTACCCAGGAGGTGTCCGACCTCGGCTCCCCTGGCGACGTCGTCGAGGTCAAGGACGGCTACGGCCGTAACTACCTGCTCCCCCAGGGGTACGCGATCCGCTGGTCCAAGGGCGGCGAGAAGCAGGTCGCCACGATCAAGCGGGCCCGTGAGGTGCGAGAGATCCAGAACCTCGACCAGGCCCAGGAAGTCAAGGGCCAGCTCGAAGCGCTCAAGGTGAAGATCACCGCGCGCGCCGGTGACGCGGGCCGGCTGTTCGGCTCGATCACCTCCGCCGAGATCACCGATGCGATCAAAGACGCCGGCGGTCCGGACGTGGACCGGCGGCGGCTGGAGCTGCCCGGCCCGATCAAGACGGTCGGTGACTACCAGGTCAAGGTGCGGCTGCACCCCGAGGTGTCGGCCACCATTCCGGTGGAGGTCGCCGCTGCCAAGTAGCGGCGATGATGCACGTGAAACGGCCCGGTTGCGCAACCCGCAGCCGGGCCGTTGTCGTGTACGTGAAGGAGGCGCGAGCGCGGCCACAACGGTCGGCCGCGGCGCAGGGCGGGTTACGGGCGCCAGGACGGCGTACCAGCGGAGTTGAGGAGTGAGGATGCGTCGCACCATCGCGGCAGGCGCGGCGGTGTTCGCCGCCGTCACCATGGCACTGACGGGTTGCGGCGGGGACCCCGACCCGACTGTGGGGGGCAAGCCCACGCCGTCGGCGGAGAAGTCGCGGAGCGCGCCTGCGTTGCTCGCGCAGTCGTACCGCAAGATCGAGGGTGAGAGCTTCCGGTTCACCTCGACGATGACGGTCGACGACGTGGCGATCACCACCGAGGGCGCATTCGACCCGGCCGGCAAGGTCGGTACCGCGACACTCGACCTGGCCGGCCAGGAGATGGAGCTGCGGATCCTCGGCAAGGACATGTACGTCGAGGTGCTCGGCCAGTGGCTGCACCTCGACATGGACAAGCTGCCGGCGGGCAGCACGTTCGCCGACGCCGGCAACCCGGTCGGCAACGCCGAATATCTGCTGTCCGCCTCCGACGATGTGAAGCAGACCGGCAAAGGCACGTACCAGGGCACCCTGGACCTGCGGAGGTACGCCGAGCAGCACGCCACACCGGAAGAAGCCAAGGAGCTGGAGGAGACGCTCAAGGAGCTGGGCCCGGAGGCGCGGAAGGTGCCGTTCACCGCGACCGTCGACGACGCCGGCCGGCTCACCTCACTGGCTACCAGCATGAAGATCACCGCGGAGGGCAGGAAGTCCACGGTGGTGCAGAAGATCGCGTTCTCCGACTTCGGCACCAAGGTCAGCGTGGCGGAGCCCCCGGCGGACAAGATCCAGGAAGGCCCCTCCAGCATGTACGAGAAATAGTCCGACTTGTCGGCCATACGTCTGTCAGATTGCGGGTGGCGGACACGGTGGGGAGCGCGCCTCCGGTCAGCGCCGTGCCGGATCCGACAGGGTTGCTCGGGCTGAGCTTCCTGCTGGTGCTGCTCGGTGTCGCGACGGTACGGCTCGCCAACCGGCTGCCGTGACACCACGGTGGGGCGCGGGCGACCGCGCCCCCACCGACCCGGCGCGGCGGTCGTGTCTCGCCGCCCGGCTCCACAGAGGCGACAGTCTCTAAGCTTCACAGCATGGCGCCGGCTAACAGGGAGATCGCTGCCGCTCTGGTGGAGTACGCGGAGCTGCTCACCATCACCGGCGGCGACGCGTTCAAGGCGCGGTCCTACGAGAAGGCCGCCCGGTCCATCGCCGGTCACCACGAGGACCTGGCGGGGCTGGAGCTGGCCGGGTTACGCGCCATCCCCAACGTCGGCAAGTCGATCGCCGACAAGGCGCTCGAAGTGGTACGT
>JBOGDE010000372.1:0-5440 GCA_050701695.1 Micromonosporaceae bacterium | reverse complement strand
GGCCTGGCCGACCGCGGCGCCGACCGCCACCGCGGCGACCGCGCACGCCAGCCTGACCCGGTGGCCGGTACGCCCGGTCACCGTGCCACTCCCGCCGTCTCGACCTCGGCCGCCGCCGAAGCCCCCGGCGCCGCAGCCGCCGCATCCGGCGCGGCCTCCTCGGCCGGCTCCGACCGCCGGTACGTGCCGTCCTGGCCGTCGGCGAACGCCACCTCGTCGAACGGGACGTCACCGGCGAGCACCGCACGCGCCCGGGGCCGGTCCAGCTCGCCGGTCCAGGAGCCGACCAGTACGGTGGCGACCGCGTTGCCGGCGAAGTTGGTCAGCGCCCGCGCCTCGGACATGAACCGGTCGATGCCGACGATGAAGCCGACACCGTCCACCAGATCCGGCCGGTGCGACTGCAGTCCGCCCGCGAGCGTGGCGAGCCCGGCACCGGTGACACCGGCGGCGCCCTTCGAGGCCACGACCATGAACAGCAGCAGCCCGATCTGCTCCGGTATCGACAGCGGCGTACCCATCGCGGAGGCGATGAACAGCGAGGCCATGGTCAGGTAGATCGCCGTACCGTCGAGATTGAAGGAGTAGCCGGTCGGGACCGTGACGCCGACGACCGGGCGGGAGACACCGAGGTGCTCCATCTTGGCGATCAGCCGGGGCAGCGCCGACTCCGACGACGAGGTCGACACGATCAGCAGGAACTCCCGGCCCAGGAACCGCAGCAGCCGGAACAGCGAGAGCCCGGTGACCAGCCGCAGCAACGTGCCCAGCACCACCACCACGAAGATCACGCAGGTCAGGTAGAAGGCGCCCATGATCACGGCGAGGCTGGTCAGCGCGTCCAGACCGGTCGACCCGACCACCGCGGCGATCGCGCCGAACGCTCCCACCGGCGCCACCCACATGATCATGGCGAGGACCCGGAACACCAGCTTCTGTACGTGCTGTACGCCGCGCATGATCGGCGCCCCGGCGTCCCCCATCGCCTGCAGCGCGAAGCCGGCGAGCAGCGCGACCACCAGGGTCTGCAGCACCGAGCCTTCGGTGAACGCCGAGACCAGCGAGACCGGGATGATGCCGAGCAGGAAGTCGACGGTGCCCTCCGCCTCGCCCTTGCTGGCGGCCTCCGCGCCGGCGTCGCGTACCGAGTCGGTGAGGTTGAGGCCGGCGCCCGGGTCGATCAGGTTGCCGACCACCAGGCCGATCGCCAGCGCGACGGTGGACATCACGAGGAAGTAGCCGAGCGCGAGCCCGCCGACCCGGCCCACCTTCGCGGCGCGGCGTACCGAGCCGATGCCCAGCACGATGGTGCAGAAGATGACCGGGCTGATCATCATCTTGATCAACCCGACGAAGCCGGTGCCGAGCGGCTTGAGGCTCTTGCCGACCTCCGGGGCGACGAAGCCGACCAGGATGCCGGCGGCCACGGCGACCAGCACCGCGACGTACAGATAATGGGTGCGATCCCGGCGCGGCGCGTCGGAACGTGTGAAGAGAGCCATCGGGGTCCTCCTGGGTACGGGGTTGCCCCAGACTGTGGCCCCGGTCACTGGATCGAGCCGCCGTCCAGGTCGCCGACGCGCCTTCGGCCACGTCCGCGGTGCAGAGCTATGCGGAGTCGGTACGCCACGCCACCGGCACCGATTTCGTGGTCGTGATGCGGCTGGACCGGACCCGGCTCTCGCACCCCAACCCGGCCCAGGTCGGGCACAAGTTCATCGGCAGCATCGCACCGGCGGTGGCCGGGCGGCCGTTCACCGAGACGTACACCGGCACCCTCGGGCCGTCGGTACGCGCGGTGGTCCCGGTGCGTACCAGCGGCCAGGTGGTCGGGTTGGTCTCCGTCGGGATCACCCTGGAACAGATCGGCCGTGACTACCTGCGCCAGCTGCCCGCGATCCTGGCGGTCGCGCTGCTGGCGTTCGGGATCGCCGCGGTCGGCAGCTTCGCGGTCAGCCGGCGGCTGCGGCGGCAGACCCACGGCCTCGGCCCGCGCGAGATCACCCGGATGTACGAGTACTGGGACGCCGTACTGCACTCGGTGAAGGAGGGGCTGCTGGTGCTCGACCACGACCGCCGGGTGCAGCTCGCCAACGACGAGGCGGTACGCCTGCTGGAGCTGCCCACCGACGTGGTGGGGCGTCCGCTCTCGGAGCTGGTGCCGCCCTCGCTGCGGGAGGTCACCGAGTCCGGCGACGACGTGGTCGACGAGTCGCACATCGTCGGGCTGCACACCCTGGTGGTCAACCAGCGCCCGGCGGTGTGGGAGGGGCGCCGGCTCGGCACCGTGATGACGTTCCGGGACCGTACCGAGCTGACCGCGCTCACCGGTGAGCTGGACTCCGTACGGGGGTTCGCCGAGGCGCTGCGGGCGCAGATGCACGAGGCGGCGAACCGGCTGCACACCGTGGTCGCGATGGTGGAGCTGGGCAAGTCCGACGACGCGGTACGGCTGGCCACCGACGAGCTGCGGCTGTCCCAGGAACTGACCGACCGGGTGATGGGCGCGGTCGCCGAGCCGGTGCTGTCGGCGTTGCTGCTCGGCAAGGCGTCGCAGGCGCGGGAACGCGGTGTGGAGCTGGTGGTCACCGACGACACCGCGGTCGGCGACCACACCATCGACCCGCGTGACCTGGTGACGCTGGTGGGCAACCTGATCGACAACGCGATCGAGGCGGCGCTGGCCGGCGAGGTGCCCCGGCAGGTCTCGGTCACCGCGCGGGAGGCCGGCGGCGAGCTGCTCGTCACGGTCGCCGACACCGGTCCCGGTCTCGACCCGGACCAGCTTCCGGAGCTGCTGCGGCGCGGCGCCAGCAGCAAAGGCGACGGCCGCGGTCTCGGTCTGGCGCTGGTGGATCAGGTGGTACGCCGCCACCACGGCTCGCTCACCCTGCGGCGCGATGGTCGGGGTACGGCCGCCGGCGCCGTGTTCGAGGTGCGGCTGCCGCTGGAGGTGGTGGCGCGGTGATCCGGACCCTGGTCGTGGAGGACGACGTACTGATCGCCGAGGCGCACCAGGCGTACGTCTCCCGGGTGCCCGGCTTCGAGGTGGCGGGAGTGGCGTACTCCGGCGCCGACGCGATCCGGGTCCTCGCCAGCCGGCCGGTCGAGCTGGTGCTGCTCGACTTCTACCTGCCCGACATGGGCGGCCTCGACGTGTGCCGGGCGATCCGCGCGGCGGGCCACGGCGCCGACATCATCGCCGTCACCTCCGCGCGGGACCTGGCCACCGTACGGGCCGCGGTCTCGCAGGGGGTGGTGCAGTACCTGCTGAAGCCGTTCGCGTTCGCCACCCTGCGCGACAAGCTGGAGCGGTACGCGGCGTACCGCAGACAGATGGCGGCTACCGGCGAGGCCGGCGACCAGGTGGAGGTGGACCGGGCGCTGGCGGTACTGCGCGGATCGAGCGAGCCCGCGCTGCCCAAGGGGCTCAGCCCGACCACGTTGAACGCCGTGACCGAGCACCTGCGGCAGGCGGTCGCGCAGGTCTCGGCCTCCGAAATCGCCGACGTGGTCGGCGTCGCCCGGGTCACCGCCCGGCGCTACCTGGAGCACCTGGTGGAGCAGGGCCTCGCCGACCGCAACGCCCGGTACGGCCAGGCCGGCCGCCCCGAGCACCTGTACGCCTGGAAACAGCGCTGAAGGGTCAGCCTTTGACGGCGACGCCTCAGCCCTTGACGGCACCGGCGGTGAGGCCCTTCATGAACTGACGCTGCATCGCGAGGAACGCGAGTACGGAGGGCAGCAGCGCGAGCAGTGCGGCGGCGAGCAGCGCGCCGACGCCGACCTGGTCGTCGTTGCGGAGGGTACGCAGCGCCAGCGGAAGGGTGAACTGGCTGGCGTCCTGCGCGACCAGCAGCGGCAGCATGTACTGGTCCCAGATCATGGTGAAGCCGAAGATCCCGATCACGCCGAGCGCTGGCCGGCACAGCGGCAGCACCACCGACCAGAAGATCCGCAGGTCGCCGGCGCCGTCGAGCCGGGCAGCCTCCTCCAGCTCGACCGGGATCTCCTTCATGAACTCGGCCATCACCAGGATCGAGAACGCCCACGCGGCGACCGGCACGATCATCCCGGCCAGGCTGCCGATCAGGTTGACGTGCACCACCGGTACGTCGGCGAGCACGATCGAGAGCGGGATCGCGAGGATCTCCTCGGGCAGCATCATGGTGGACAGGATCAGCAGGAAGACCAGCCGCATCCCGGGGAACTTCTTGCGCGCCAGCGCGTACGCCGCAGAGACGCTGACCAGCACCTGCAGCAGCAGCCCGCCGCCGACCACGATGAACGAGTTGAGCAGGTAGAGCAGCACGTCGCGTTCGATCGCGACGGCGTAGTTGGCGAGGGTGAACTCGGTGGGGATCAGACTGAGCCGGCTCGGGTCCGGCACCCGGCTGAACGATCCGACCAGCAGCGCGACCAGCGGGCCGGCGAAGACGAAGGCCAGCACGGCGTAGAGCAGCAGCCGCAGCGTACGGCCGGCGACGCCCGGCAGCGAGGTGAAGCCCAGCGCGGAGTCCCGCCGGCTCATCGTGCCTCCCGGGGGCGTCGGGCGACCTGCACCGCGAGGGTGAGGACGACGGTGGCCGCGAGCAGGACCACGGAGCCGGCGGCGGCCACGCCGAGCTGGTTGCGTTCCAGGCCGAGCTTGTAGATCAGGGTCATCAGCACCTCGGTGGAGCCGTTCGGGCCGCCGTTGGTGAGCAGGAAGATCTCGGTGAACACCCGCAGCCCGCGGATCGCGGCGAGGGTCATCAGGATCGCGAACACCGGCCGCAGCGCGGGGAACGTGACATGCCACAGCCGGCGCCAGATCGACGCACCGTCCACATCGGCCGCCTCGTACAGGGTGCGGTCCACGCCGGCCAACCCGGCGAGAAAGATCATCATGTCGTACGGTGCGCCCCGCCAGATGCCGACCGCCATCACCGAGGTGAGCGAGCTGTCCGCGTGGTTCAGGAACTGGGAGGGACCCAGCCCGAGCCAGCCGATGACGCTGTTGATCATGCCGTCGGCGGCCGGGTAGTAGAGGATCCGCCATACCTCGGCGACCACCGCCAACGCGACCACCGCGGGCAGGAACACCGCGGTGCGTACCAACCAGAGGTGTTTCGCCGCGCCTTCCAGCAGCAAGGCGAGCACCAGCCCCAGCACGATCGAGCCGGCGGTCTGCCCGACGGCGAGCACCACCGTGTGCCAGATCGCGGACAGGAACGCCTCGTCGGTGACCACCCGTGCGTAGTTGGCGCCGCCCACCCAGCGGTCGCCCAGGTAGGGGCGTACGTCGTGGAAGCTCATCTCGATCGCCCGCACCATCGGTACGAACTTGAACGTCGCGAACAGCACCAGCGCCGGGGCCAGGAACAGCCAGGCGATCAGGTGTCCCCGCAGCCGTCGCAGCCGCCGCGCCCGCGCCGCGCCGGCCCGGGGTGCCCGGACC
>JBOGDE010000371.1:0-5456 GCA_050701695.1 Micromonosporaceae bacterium | reverse complement strand
GTTCGGCGGTCTGCGCACCGGGATGGGGGCGCTGGCCGACGCGGTGCTGGCCGCGGTGCTCGCGGCGGGCGGCGAGCTGCGGACCGGCCTTCCGGTACGCGAGCTGCGCCGTACCCCCGAAGGATTCCGGTTGGTGGCAGGACCGGTGCCGGCACCGACGGCGCTGGACTGTGACGGCGTGGTGGTGGCGGTGCCGGCGCCGAAGGCGGCGCCGCTGCTGCGAGGGGTGGCGCCCTCCGCGGCGGGCGAGCTGGCCGGCATCGACTACGCCAGCATGGCGATCGTCACCCTTGTCTACCCCGAGGGGGACTTGCCGCCCGGTAGCGGCGTCCTGGTGCCGACCAGCGAACGGCGGACGGTCAAAGCGCTCACCTTCGCCTCGCAGAAGTGGGCACATCTGGCCGGCCACGGCCACGTGGTACGCGCCTCGATCGGCCGGTACGGCGAGGAGCACACGCTGCAGCACGACGACACCGAGCTGGTGGCCGCCGCCGTCAGCGACATCGCCGCGCTCACCGGGCTGGCGTCCGCGCCGGTCGCGAGCCGGGTCACCCGATGGGGTGGCGCGCTGCCCCAGTACGCCGTCGGCCACCTCGACCGAGTACGCCGGATCCGCGCGTCGGTGGCCGGGGTGGCCGGGCTGGCGGTGTGCGGGGCGGCGTACGACGGGGTCGGAATCCCGGCATGTATCCGCTCCGGCCAGACCGCCGCGCGGACCGTCCTGGCCGGCCTGGAAGAATCGAAGCCATGACGCAGGCCGCCCGGATCAAGGATCTCAACGACACCGTCCGCTACACCATGTGGTCGGTGTTCGGAGCATCCTCGCCGCTGCCGGCGATGCGAGACGGGATCGTGGGCGAGACCGCGCAGCTGTTCGAGCAGCTCGCCGGCAAGGACGTGGTGGTACGCGGCACGTACGACGTGTCCGGGCTGCGCGCCGACGCCGACCTGATGGTGTGGTGGCACGCCCCGAGCGCCGACGCGCTGCAGGACGCCTACGGGCTGCTGCGGCGCAGCGCGCTCGGACGGCACCTGACCCCGGTCTGGTCGTCGATGGCGCTGCACCGGCCGGCGGAGTTCAACAAGAGCCACATCCCGGCGTTCCTGGCCGGTGAGGAGCCGAAGGCGTACGTCTGCGTCTACCCGTTCGTCCGCTCGTACGACTGGTATCTGCTGCCCGACGAGGAGCGGCGGGGGATGCTTGCCGAGCACGGCAAGATGGCGCGCGGCTACCCCGACGTACGGGCCAACACGGTGGCCAGCTTCGCGCTCGGCGACTACGAGTGGATGCTGGCGTTCGAGGCCGACGAGCTGCACCGCATCGTCGACCTGATGCGGGACCTGCGCGCCTCCCGGGCCCGGCTGCACGTACGCGAAGAGGTGCCGTTCTACACCGGCCGCCGCCGCGACCTCGCCGAGCTCATCGCGGCACTGCCGTAGCGGTGCCCGGCCGGGCCATCGGTACGTGGGGAATGCCGTCCTCCAGGTACTCCGGCCCGGTGGCGGCGTAGCCGTACCGGCCGTAGAAGCCGGTCAGGTGTGCCTGCGCGTCGAGCCGGCTGGCACGCGGCCCGATCGCGGCGAGCGCCCGTTCCATCAGCTGGCCGGCGATACCCCGGCCGCGTCCGGCGGCCGACGTGCAGACCCGCCCGATCCGCGCCACCCCGTCCGGATCTTCCAACACCCGCAGATACCCCAGCGGCCCGTCCTCGGCGTGGGCCCAGATATGCCACGCCGCCGGCTCGGTGTCGCGCCCGTCCAGCTCCGGGTACGGGCAGTCCTGCTCCACCACGAACACATCGACCCGGAGCTTGAGCAGCGCGTACAGCGTCGGGGGGTCGAGCTCGGCGAACCGCGCGGCATGGATCTCGGTCACGCCTACGATTCTGCGATACCGGCGGCGATGAATTTTTCCGGGCCACCAGGTCTACCTTTCAAGATGCGGTTCGAGAAGGGTGATGGCCATGGACAAGCAGTTCACCGCGACCCTGCGCAAGAGCCCCGCGAAGGGTGGTTGGACGTACCTGATCTGGCCGGAGTCGGCCGAGTACTTCGGCACCCGGGGGCTGGTGAAGATCGCCGGGACGATCGACGGGCACCCGTTCCGCAGCTCGTTCATGGCGCTCGGCGACGGCAACCACAAGCTGCCGGTCAAGGCCGACGTACGCAAGGCGATCGGCAAGCAGGCGGGCGACAGCGTCACGGTGCGCCTGACGGAACGCATCCGTGACTGAGCTGCGCGACGAGGTGTCGCTGACCAACCTCGACGCACCGCTGTTCGACGGGGCGCAGGCCACCAAGCGTCACCTGGTCGACTACCTCGACGCGGTGCGTGAGCAGCTGCTGCGCCAGCTCGCCGACCGGCCGCTGTCGGTGATCCGGGTCCGGCCCGGCCAGCCGGCGTTCATGCAGAAGAACGTCCCCAAGTACACCCCGGACTGGGTGCCGACGGTGAAGCTGTGGGCGGAGAGCTCCAAGCGCGAGGTGGCGTACGCCGTCTGCGGTGATCGCCGTACCCTGCTGTGGTTCGCCAACCAGCGCGCGGTGGAGTACCACCCGACGCTGACCCGCCTCGACGATCCCGGCCACCAGACCCACCTGGTGCTCGACCTCGACCCGCCCGAGGGGGCGCCGTTCGGAGTCGCCGTCGCCGCCGCCCGGCTGGTACGCAAGGCGCTGGCCGATGCCGGGCTGGCCGGCGCGGTGAAGACCAGCGGGGCGAAGGGCGTACACGTGTTCGCGCCGATCGGGCCGCATCCCATGGAGGACGTGGCGGCGGCGTGCCGCGCCATCGCCGCCCGCGCCGAGCGGATCGACCCGGCGCTGGCGACCACCGCGTACATCCGTGAGGACCGGGGCGGCAGGGTGTTCCTCGACTCCACCCGGTCCGGCGGCGCCACCGTGGTCGCGGCGTACAGCCCGCGGGTACGGCCGGGCGCACCGGTGTCGTTCCCGCTGGCGTGGTCCGATCTGGACCGGGTCACCCCCGCCGACTTCACGCTACGCACCGCGCCGGACCTGCTCGGCGGCGCCGACCCGTGGGCGGACGCGCTGCCCGAGCCGCAGCGGCTGCCCGAGGAGCTGATCGCCGAAGGTCACGCCATCCCGGTCGCCCGGGTCCAGGCGATGCACGAGGGCAAGCGCCGCGCCCGCGCCCGCCGCAGCAGCGGCTGACGCCCTCCGTAGCGGCGGCTGACGCTCAGCCGGGGTGGGCGCCGACCGCGTCGCGCAGCTCTTCGCCGTGCGCCACACCGCTCTCGCGGGCGCAGTGCGCGCAGCAGAAGAAGCGCCCCCCGGCCTCCACGCCGTGGCCGACGATGCGGCACTCACAGTGTTCGCAGCGCGGCGCCAGCTTGTGGATCGCACACTCGAACGAGTCGAACGTGTGGCTCTCGCCGCCGACGGTGCGGACCTCGAACGCCATCCAGTAGTCGTTTCCACATACTTCACAGACCGCCATGAATCCCCCTCAGGTTGCGGTGTTGCCCGTTGCGGTGTTGCCCGTCCCTGAGCCTGCGCCTGTGGTACGCGCTCGGCAACCGGAACCGGGATACTCGTCACACTCCGTGGCGGGCGGTGGTTATTGGTGATGGTTCGGGACCGGCGGCGACGTACCGTGCGGGCGTGCCCCTGCAACGACTGTTCGGTGTGGTACCGCCGCCGGCCCTGGTGCTCGGCGGCGTGGTCAGCGTGCAGGTCGGCGGTGCCATCGCGAAGGGGCTGTTCGCGTACACCGGCCCGATCGGCGTGGTCACGCTGCGGCTGGTGTTCGCCGGACTGCTGCTGGTCGCACTGTGGCGCCCCTCGCTGAAACTGAGCTGGCGGGCGGTCGGCGTGGTGGCCGCCTTCGGCACAGTGCTCGGGGTGATGAACTTCAGCATCTACCTGGCGTTCGAACGGATCCCGCTGGGGATGGCGGTCACCATCGAGTTCCTGGGCCCGCTGCTGGTGGCGGCGTTCGGCTCCCGCCGCTGGTACGACGGCCTGTGGGTGCTGCTCGCCGGTGCCGGCGTGGTGCTGCTGACCGAGGGCGGCGGCGCCGTGGACCTGATCGGCGTGCTGTTCGCCGCGCTCGGCGGGGCCTGCTGGGGTGGCTACATCCTGCTCGGCGCCCGGCTCGGCGAGCACACCCCCGGCGGCACCGGCCTGGCACTGGCCACCGTCTGGGCGGCGCTGCTGATCGCACCGTTCGGGATCGCGGAGTCCGGCGCGACGCTGTGGGACGCGAAGCTGCTGGTGCTGGCCGCCGGGGTGGCGGTGCTGTCGTCGGTGGTGCCGTACTCGCTGGAGATCGAGGCGCTGCGCCGGATGCCGACCAGCGTCTTCGGGGTGCTGATGAGCCTGGAGCCGGCGGTGGCGGCGCTGGCCGGGATGGTGGTGCTCGGCGAGCTGCTGGCGCCGCCGCAGTGGCTCGCGGTGGGCTGCGTGGTGGTGGCGTCGGTGGGCGCCACCCGTACCGCCAGTCACCCGCCGCGGGACGCCTGAGAGGCCGTCGTACAGCCTCTGAGCCGGTAACGGTTCGGGGGTCACCTCTTGAGTGGGCGGTCGCGGCGTCCGTACCGTTGGTAAATGACAACGGGGACAGTGGCGGTGGTGATTCCCGCCAAGGATGAGCAGAGACGGATCGCCGCGACCGTCGAGGCCGCGGGTACGCTCCCGGGCGTCGATGTCGTGGTCGTGGTCAGTGACGGCTCCACCGACCACACCGCCGGGTACGCGCAGCGCGCCGGCGCCGTCACCATCGCGCTGCCGTACACCCGGGGCAAAGCGTCGGCGATGGTGGCCGGGGCGGACGCGGTGCACGTGCTGGACGAGGCCGATCACCGGGTGTTGCCGCGGCACCTGCTCTTCCTCGACGCCGACCTGGGGGAGACCGCCGCCACCGCCGCCCCGTTGATCGAGCCGGTGCTTCGCGGCCAGACCGACATGGCGATCGCGCTGTTCCCGCGTACGGTCCGCGGCGGCGGGCACGGGCTGGCGTTACGGCTGGCCCGGCACGCGATCCTGGAGTTCACCGGCTGGGCACCGCTGCAGCCGCTGTCCGGGCAGCGGTGCCTGACCCGGGCCGCGTTCGACGCCGCCCGCCCTCTCGCCTCCGGTTTCGGAGTGGAGACGGGTATGACGGTCGACCTGCTGCGGGCCGGCTTCCGGGCGATGGAGGTCCCGGTCCCGCTGGGACACCGGATCACCGGCACCGATCTGGGGTCCCAGCTGCACCGGGCACGCCAGTTCCGCGACATCTCGCGCGCCATCGCCACCCGGAGCCTGCCGACCGACACGGTCAACCGACTCCGGCGGCTGCGACACGTACCGGTGCCGCGCTGCGCCGCCTAGGCCCTGTCCTGCCGATCTTTGGCCGGCTACGACGGGCCCAGACGACGACCGGCCGCGTTGCAGAACCGCCCGGATCCAACACCGGGATCCGGGCGAACCTGCGCCTTGCCGGACGCCGCCTG
>JBOGDE010000370.1:0-5477 GCA_050701695.1 Micromonosporaceae bacterium | reverse complement strand
TCGGCGGGGGGGCTGCTGGCCACCGCCGTGCTGGTGATCCCGTACCTCGGCGCCGACTTCACCGACCGGATCAGCATGGTGATCCTGGGCGAAGACATGGCACGGCATTTCTCGCTGTACGACGCGATCGGGCTGACCGGCCACTACGCGTTCTTCGCGCGCGGGGAGACCGAGCCGTACCTGCTGTCCGGGATGCAGACCTACCCGCAGCTCTCCCATTTCCTGTACGCGATGCTGGACAGTTTCCTGCGCGGCGGGGCGCCGCCACCGGACGCTCTCACCTCGTTCGACCACTACGTCGGCTACCACATCGCCGGGTACGCGTTCTTCGCCGTCCTGGTGTTCTGGGCGGCCCGCTGGGTCGCGCCGCGCCACCTGCACGGCTGGCCGAAAACCGCGGTGTACGCCTTCGTGGTGGCGGCGGTGGTGTTCAGCGAACTGGTCGCGATGGTGATGCGGGGCTACCCCGGCGAGATCATGGGGCTGGCGATGCTCGCCGTGCTGGTCGCGCTGGTGGCGCGGCCGCCCCGGCGTACCCGGGAGTTGATCGTCACCATCGGCGCACTGGTGGTGGGGATCAGCTGGACGTACTTCTTCCTGCTGCCGTTCGCGGGCGCGGTCGCGATCGCCGCCCTGGTCGCGTACCGGCGCCGGGTGATGGCGTGCTGGGTGACCACGCTGGCAGCGGCGATCCCGACCATCCCGCTCGGGCTCGCACCGTTCCTGATCATGTACTCGGACCGGGTCAGCCCGCTGGCCGACCTGCTGCCGCGCGGGCCCGCCGAGGGGGTCAACCGGCCCCTCACGGTCGGGATAGCGGTACTGCTGCTGGCCGGGCTGGCCACCGCCCCCCGCTCCCCGGTGTGGCGGATGATGAGCGTCCAGCTGGTCATCGTCGCGACGATCTCGATCCTGCTCGGCGTCTTCCAGATCATCTCGATCGGGCACCTGTCGTACTACTTCGACAAGGCGGTGCACGCCCTGTTCGTGGTCTGCCTGGTGGGGCTGAGCGGGGTCACGCCGCTGCTGGCCCGGGTACGCCGCTCCGGACAGGGGCGGCTGCGGGAGCTGACCGTCCACGTGCTGGTGGTGATCGGGATCTTCTCCGCGTTCGGCGCGGTGCCACTGCAACGCCCCAGCATCGGCGACGACCTGGAACCGATCCGGAACGTGAGCTGGGGGATGGCGCACGCCGCCGGAAACCTGGAGAACCGCCGGCACGCCCGGATCATCGCCGAGGTGCTGCACCGCTACCCGACCTCGGACGGGCGCCTCACCCAGGTCATCGGCCCCGGCAACCAGAGCAGCTACGTCAGTACGCTGTTCGTCTCCGTGCTGTACCGCAACTACGGCGCCATGGCCCACGCACCGGTCTCCGCCACCCCGCTCTACACCTTCAAGAAGATCGACGTGAAGGTGTACGACTACCCGCTCCCGCGCCGGATCATCGTGATCAACAACGAGGACCGGTACGCGCAGCTAGAGGCGGTCCTGGCGACCCGCCCCGACCTCGACGTCGACCTGGTCTTCATCGAACTCGACATCGACTGACGTTCTCAAAGGTGGTTGATCAGGCATTGGCCACCCAGCGCGCCGGATATCGATTACCGCTGCGGCACAGTGGACATCGCCTGATCGCGTACGCCGGGCAGCGGGTCGCGGGGCCGGGCGGCCACGCCCTAGCCGGCGGCGTACAGCAGGCGGCGCATCGCGTCGGGCTGGTTGGTGATCACGCCGTCGGCGCCGGCCTCGACGGTGGCCCGGATCTGCTCCGGGTCGTCGATCGTCCACACCAGGCTCGCCATCCCCAGCTCGTGCACCTGGCGTAGGTACGCCGCGTCGAAGCTGCCGTACTGCGGGTTGACCTGGTCGGCGTAGCGCGCCACCTCGGCCAGCTCACCGGCGGTGGGGGTGCCGAGCACGCCGACCTCGACCTTGGGGCGCAGCTCGGCGAACTCCCGTACGAAGCCCCAGTCGAAGCTCTGCACGATCAGCCGGCGCCCGCCGTCGCCCCAGTGCGCCCGCCCGTCCAGCCCGTCGGCGACCCGCTGCGCGATCCCCGGGTACAACGCCGGCGCCTTGACCTCGAGCAGCAACCCGGCGTCGGTCTCTTCGAGGGTCTCCAGCACCTCGCGCAGGGTCGGCACCCGTACCCCGGTGAACTCCCCTACCCCGGTGGACTCCTCGCCGAACCAGGCCCCGGCGTCCAGCTCCCGCAGCTCGGCGTACGTGAAGTCGGCGACCCGCCACGGCCCGCGCAGCGGATGCAGCTCCGCCACATCGGTGGTACGCGCCAGCGTCGTGTCGTGGATCACCACCAGCACCCCGTCGCGGGTCTGCTGTACGTCGATCTCGACCAGGTCGGCGTGCTGCTCGACGGCCAGCTCGATCGCGGGCAACGTGTTCTCCGGCGCGTACGCCGAGGCGCCCCGGTGGGCGATGGTGGCGACCTCACGTCCGGCGGCCAGCACCGGAGCCGGTACCCCCGCCTCGCCCCGGGAAGCGGTCACCACGGCGACCGACATCGCGGCGGTCACCAGCAGCCCGACCAGCACGAGCGCCGCGATCCGGTACGCCATCCGTCCCCCCGCTCCAGCACGGTCATGCTGCGACCGTCGCGGACGCGGGTAACCAGACGGTGATCGCACGTCGAGCGTCACGTGATCACCGGGCAAAGACAGCTCAGAGGCGACAGCCTCTCCGGCTCATGCGGGGGTACGGCGCTCAGGTCTCCAGCTCACGCGCCACGGCGTGCACCACTTCGGCGACCTTGCGCGTCACCTTGCGGTCCGGATGCCTGCCCCGGCGCAGCTCGGGCTGCACCTTCGTCTCCAACACCTTGATCATGTCCTCGATCAGGCCGTGCAGCTCGTCCGGCGAACGCCGGCGCAGCTCCGCCATCGTGGGCGGCTTGTCGAGCAGCTTCACCGACAGCGCCTGGTCGCCGCGGCGACTCTCCACCACGCCGAAGTCGACCCGCTGTCCGGGCTGCAGCTCGTCCACGCCACTGGGCAGCGCGCCCTTGTGCACGAAG
Organism: Micromonosporaceae bacterium; assembly: GCA_050701695.1. GTDB lineage: Bacteria > Actinomycetota > Actinomycetes > Mycobacteriales > Micromonosporaceae > WHSM01. Next base: position 2,443 of record JBOGDE010000370.1, on the reverse strand, counting down.
ACGTCGCCGCCGTCGTCGCGGGTCAGGAAGCCGAAGCCCTTCTCCACGTCGTACCACTTGACTCGGCCGGTAGGCACTGCTGGTCCTCAACTGTTCGAAGGAGACGACAGGCGCGGAGCTCCGCGCTGCCCCGTTTCGTACAGGCTAACGGTGGGCCGGGGCGACCCCAAGGAAGATTCAGCGCTCGCGGCGCGGCTGCGGCTCGCTGTGCCGGTAGGCCAGGCTGTCGACCGGCAGCGGGAACTCCAGGTCCTCGCCGTACGGGGAGCCGGCGCCGGAGCGGTCGAAGAGGAACTCCGAGACCGGCAGGTGGCCGTCCTTGACCACCTTGTTCTTGCTCGCCGCCGGCTTGCGGGGCTCAGCCGCCATCGTTCCTCCTCGTCGGGCCTCACTCGGGTGCCAGGCAGAAGCTCGGGTACCAGGCACAAGAAAGTCTGGCACACCAGGTCAGCCCCGCGGGCGACCGGCCCGGCCGATCGTCGGTCCCAGCCATTACCGTGGTACGGACATGACTCTCGCCGACCACCTCCGCAGCCTGCCCGACGACGTGCTGGCCGCGCTGCTGTGCGCGCGTCCGGAGCTGGCGGTGCCGGTGCCGGGCGACGTCTCCGCGCTCGCCACCCGGGCCCAGTCCCGGCTGTCGGTGGCCCGAGCCCTGGAGCAGCTGGACCTGTTCACCCTGGAGATCCTGGACGCCCTGCGGCTGCTCGGCGGCTCCTCGGTGACCTACGACGAAGTGGCCGCGCTGGTCCCTCGGGGCCCGGTCCGGGCCGCGGTCGACACCCTGCGCGCCCGCGCCCTGGTGTACGGCACCGACGACGACCTCCACGTGGTGCCGGTGGTGGAGGAGTGCAGCTCGCCGTACCCGGCGAATCTGGGGCGACCGGCAACGGCGCTGGACCCGGTCGCGGCGCAGGTGGCGGACGATCCGGCGGCGCTGCGGCAGGCGGTGGCGGCGGCGCCCGAGCCGGCCCGCAAGGTGCTGGAGCGGCTCGCCGCCGGCCCCCCGATCGGCACCGTCAGCGACACCAGCCGCACCGACTCCGCGGTCGGGTGGCTGGTCTCCCGGCACCTGCTGGTGAAGATCGACGACAGCACCGTCGAGCTGCCCCGCGAGGTGGGGCTGCTGCTGCGGGCCGACGGGCCGCTCGGCACCCCGCACCCTTCGCCGCCAGCCCTGGACCCGCCGCGGCAGGACCCGGCGAAAGCGGACGCGGCCGGCGCAGGCCAGGCCATGGAGGCGGTACGCCAGGTCGAGGCGCTCGCCGAGACGCTCACCGGCGAGCCGGTGCCGCTGCTGCGGGCCGGCGGCATCGGGGTGCTTCCGCTGCGCCGGCTGGCCAGGGCGACCGGGATCGAGGAGCCGCTGACCGCACTGCTGCTGGAGGTGGCGTACGCCGCCGGGCTGATAGATGACGATCGGGAGGCCGAGCCGCGCTGGCTGCCCACCGGGGCGTACGACGCCTGGCGGGCCGGCGACCTGGCCACCCGGTGGGCCCGGCTGGCCATCGGCTGGCTGACGATGCCCCGGCAGCCCGGACTGGTCGGGCTACGCGACACCGCCCGGGACCGGCCGCTCACCGCGCTGTCGCCGGACGTGGAGCGGGTCGGCGCGCCGGTGCTGCGCCGGGCCGCGCTGGACTGCCTCGCGGCCCTCCCCGACGGCGCCACCCCCGGCCCCGGAGAGGTCATCGAGTGGCTGGCCTGGCAGGCACCGCGGCGGGGTGGTCGGCACCGCGACGAGTCGGTCACCTGGGCGCTCGCGCAAGCCGCCGCGCTCGGCATCACCGGGCTGGCCGCGCTCACCTCGTACGGCCGGCTGCTGGTGACCGGCGAGCCGGACGACGCCACCACCGCGCTCGGCAAGCTGCTGCCCGAGCCGGTGGATCACGTGCTGGTGCAGGCCGACCTGACCGTGGTGGTGCCGGGGCCGCCGGAGCCCGCGCTGGCCGCGGAGCTGTCGCTGGCCGCCGACGCGGAGTCCGGCGGCGGCGCCACGGTCTACCGGGTGACGCCGGGCAGCGTACGCCGGGCGCTGGACGCCGGGATGTCGGCCGAGGACGTGCACCAGCTGTTCGGCAGGCGGTCGGTGACGCCGGTGCCGCAGGCCCTGACGTACCTGGTCGACGACACCGCACGTCGGCACGGCGGGCTGCGGGTCGGCTCGGCCGGCGCCTACCTGCGCAGCGACGACGCGACCATCCTCGCCGAGCTGTACGCCGACAAGCGGCTCTCGCACCTGGCACTGCGCCGGCTCGCCCCCACCGTGCTGGTCACCCCGTACGCCCCGGCGCGGCTGCTCACCCAGCTCCGCGAGCACGGGTATGCCCCGGTGCCCGAGGACACCACCGGCGGCGTGGTGCTGACCCGCCCCGACGTACGGCGGGCGCCCGGCCGGTCCCGCTCCCCCGCTCCGGCCGAGGACCTGGCACTCGACCTGACC
>JBOGDE010000369.1:0-5516 GCA_050701695.1 Micromonosporaceae bacterium | reverse complement strand
CCCGAGCACAACGGCGATTCGCGCCGCCGAGACCTCACGGCCGGCGCGTCCCCGTTCGGTCCGTGACGGGCCCGACCGGCGGGCCGCGGGCCGCAGACCCGTGGCGATGAGCAGGACCGCGGCGCCGACACCCGCCCCTAGCACGGCAAACAGCGCGGTCACCTTCACCACCCCCGCGCCGCGTGTGGTGGCAGCCCGGCGGCGATCAGCTCGTCGAGGGTCTCGGCGCGGATCGGCGCCGCCGCAACCGCATGTCGGTCCGGCCCCGGCGCGAACACCTCGTTGGAGATCACGTCGCGGCCGTCGGCGTGGGAGACCTCCCGCACGCTGGACACGACCCGCTTCCCGTCGGCGGACCACGCCAGGTGCACCACGAAGTCGACGGCGCCGGCGATCAACGGGGCGGTGGCCTCGAACGGCAGGCGCTCCGCGGCCTGCGCGGCGTAGGTCTGCAACCTTGTGAACGCCTGCTTCGACGACGAGGTGTGGATGGTGGCGAGGGAGCCGTCGTTGCCCTGCGACATGCAGTTCAGCAGCGGGACGACCTCACCGCCGCGGGCCTCGCCGAGGATCACCCGGTCCGGGGCCATCCGCAGCGCCCAGCGGACAAGTTCGGCCTGGTCGATGCCGCCTTCGCCTTCAATGTTGGGCTCGCGCACCTGCAGGGCGACGCAGTCCGGGTGCGCCGGGTCCTGGTCGAGGGCCAACTCGTCGGTGTCCTCGATGGTGATCAGCCGCTCCTCGAGCGGGATCGCCCGGGCGAACGCGCGGAGCAGGCTTGTCTTGCCGGTGTCGGTGCCGCCGCAGATGATCACATTCTTCTTCGCCCTGACCATGGCGGTGAACAGGTCCCGCAGCCCGGCGTCCATCACCCCGTACCGGCCGGCCATCTCATCCAGGCTGGCGTCGATGAGGGTGTGGCGGCGGATGCTCACCGACGGCTCGCGGGAGAGCATCGTGGCGAACAGCCGCGACCCGTCCGGCAACCTCACGCTCACCCGCGGCACACCCCGGTCAAAGCGGCGCTCGTCAGCGCCGGCGCGGGCGGCGATCTCCTTGATCAGGTCGATCAGCTCCTCGTTGGTGCGGACCACCGGCGGGACGCGTTGTTTGGTCCCGTCGGCGCGTTTGACCCACACCACCTGCCCGTGGACGAAGATGTTGGTGATGGTCGGGTCCTCCAGCAACGGCTGCAGGCCCCCCATCCCGGTCAACGCGTTGACCACCGCGGCGCTCACCTGCTCCTCCACCGGGGGATCCAGCGGCATGCGGCCAGCGGCGAGGAGGTCGCGGGCGTGCACGTCGAGGGACTCTCGCACCAGTTGACCGATCCGCTCGGCGCGTGCCGGCCCCATCAGGCGTGCCCCGTTGGAGCGCAGGCGGTCGGCGACCTCGCCGCGGACCCGGTCGATCAACGCCTGCTGCTGCGAGCCGCTCCACCCGGTCATGGGGTCTTCACCACCCCTGCCGTCGCCGAACCCGCCGCCGCGGAAGCCGCGACACTCGGCGTGGAGAGCAAGCCAGGCGCCTTCGCGGCGCCGGCGGCGGTGAGGGACGCGGCGATGCCGCAGATCGCGCGGGACAGACGCAGCCGCCGCCAGCCCCGGGACCACAGCCTGCCGCAGAGCACCCCGGCGCCCCACCCGTCGCGGGGCAGTTCACCGGCGACCTTCACACCCCAGGCCAGCGCGACGTCGGTGGCTGTGTAACCGCCCCTTCCGGCGAGCACCACCCACAACCTGCCGGTCGTGGCGGCCCCGCTGCGCAGCCAGGCGAGGCGGGCGTCGAACTGCGCCAGGTCCTCCAACGTGGGGCGCACCACCAGCAGCAGATGGTCCGCGGCCGCCGCGATCGGCGCCGCCGGGCCGCCATGGGTCAGGCGCCCCAGGTCGCAGACCACGGTCCCCGCGCCGGGGTCGGCTGACAGCTGCCGGGCGCTGTAGGCGAGGGTCTGCACCGACGCCGCCGCGCCGTCCCCCGGAGGCGCGAGGACCGCGTCCGCGCCCACCGCGAGGTGCTGCGTGTGCCAGCGCAGCGGCTGCGTCGCCACACCAGCGCGCGCCGACGCCGCCAGGCTGGCCAGGCCGGGTTGCGGACAGTGGCCGAACCTGGCGGCGAGATCTCCGCCCTCCGGGTCCGCCTCCACCAGCACCGCGTCCCTGGCCGGCCACAACGCCGCCAGCCCGAGGGCCAGGCTGGTGGCGCCGGGTGAGCCTTTCACCGACGCGACGGCGATCAACATGGCTCTCACCCCTGCCCGGCGAGCTGGACGATCGACGCCTCACCGGTGGCCGCGGCCACCCTGGCGGCGTCGGAGGCGCCCATCAGCACCGACACCACCGTGATCCCGGACTGGTCCGCGGCGGCGGACACGTCCACCACCGTCGCCTCCGCCGTCACCACCCGCCCGCCCACGCTGGCAGCGCCGTCGCCCGCGGCCTCGGCCGCCCCGGCGGGCACCACCAGGACGCTGACCCGGGCCCCGGCCGCCAACCCGGCCGGGGCATGTCCGGGTTTGACACCCACCGCCATCACCGACTGCCCCGCAGGCGGCCACGCCGCACTCTCACCCAGCTGGGCGCGGGCCAGCAGTGTGCCGGCGGGAAGCGGCGCCGCCACGGCACGGCCCACCACACTCGAACGCTGCGACGCCGGCACGGTCGCCACGCCGGGGCCGGCGGCCACCCGCACCACAACCAGGTCGCCTTCGGCGAGTCTCTGCCCGACCGACAACGCGTGGGCGGTGGCCAGCACCGGCGTCCGCGCATCCGCCTTCGCCGCGACAACCGCCCCCGCGAGGGCACAGGCCAGGATCACCGCGGCGCCGAGCAGGACTCTCGGGACACTTACGCGCCTGCCGATCACCGGCCGCGCAACCGGCCCGGCGCGGCCCGCCGGTCGCTCGCCGACCTCCGGCGCCTGATCTCGGGTAGCGTCTACCGCCACGATGCCGCACCTCCCGTCGCGTCCCTCTGGCTGTTTGTGTTGTTGGGTTACCGCCCGTTGAGGGCCTGAGACTCGGTGACCCGCACCGTGCGGGTCGAGGTTGTGCTCAGTGCGGGGACCGCGCCGCTGGCGCCGCCGCCAGCCCACGACACCGACCAGGTCACCGTCGCTGTCAGCCGCCGCCAGCCGGGACTCGTGTACGTGTGACCACACGTCGGAGACGACGCATGCGGATCCCTGCCCGCCGCCCAGGGGGTACCGGGGCCTTGGCAGGTCACCGTGGTGCCGTCCCCGGTCGAGATCACCATCTTCGTCGGCGTCGCCGTCGCGGTCACCGACAGACCCGGCACCGACGCTGTCGCTGACCGCGCCGTCCACACCGCGCGGTCCACCCAGATCCACGTCGGCAGATGCACCAGTTGCCGCGCCGGTGGCGCCGGGTTCAGCCGCACTGTGGGGGCCGGCACGCGCAACCGGCTCACGGCCTGACGCGCCAAGATCTCCGGCGAGATCGCTGGCGGCGTGTCCAACCACACCAGCATCATGCTGTTCGTGGTGCCCGCAAGGTCACCGCGGCAGGTCCGCCAGTACCAGTCGCCAGGGCCGTCCGGGCGACCGCCCATCGCCTCCTCGGTAGCTGGATCCACGTCTGCCGGCCGGTAGTAACATCCGTCCGACGACATTTGCCCTGCTGACGGGTCGTGGCAGGGTGCGCGGCGACCAGCCTTGTCGCGACAGACACCCCCCGAGCCGGTCTGTGGCTTCGGAGCTTTCTCCCCGCCGCCACGCGTGCCCGCAGCCACTTCACATTCGGGTTGGGGCTGCTGGTCACAGCCGACTCCACTCCATCCGTCGTCGGCCAGAGCCGGCCCAACCGGCCACACCAGCGCTACGCCGCCGAACGAAATCGCAACGATCAGGAACAATCGGAGGCGGCTTAGCATGACCCGAGCCCTTCCACTGCGAACGACGCGACCTTCCACCGGTCGCCGTACAGCTTCACTCGCGCGGAGATCTTGCGTTTCCCGCCCGGAGCCGCGTTGACCAGGCCTCCGGACTTCTTGTGCTTTAGCCACCGGCCGCTGTCTGCGCAGTCCAGCACTGACGCCTCCTGCGGCGACGCCGCAGGCGCAAGCTTCGTCACCCGTGGGTCGAGGACGGGCTCTCCCTTGGTGACGTGGCCGCGCTTCTGATCCGCGTAAAGGCTGGCCACGATCGCTTTCAACGCGTCCTCAGTGGAGTACCGCCGCAACTCCGGCGCAGTCGCGTCTGATGTCTTCGCCGCCTCGACGAACGCATGCCACATGCCCCGGTACGCGTCCAGAGCTTCTGCCTCCGCTGCCTTCTTCGGATCCATCGACGACGCGGCAGGCGACGGGGTTTTCACCGGTGGCCGGCCGCCGTCTTCCGCGGGCCTGTCCTGGCATCCCGCCAACGCGATGACCGCGATCAGCCCTGCGGCCCAGAAGCGCCTGCGAATCCTCGACATAGCGTTGCCCCGCTTACGGTCGTCCCGACGGGTCTCACCCACTCGCCTGGCGGGGACCGGAACCAGCCACATGCGCACCCAGCCGTTGCGTACGACGCGGCCCGTCCTGTGTCGCCCAGGAGGCGAACGGTGAGATAGAGCATGCTCCGCGTAGTCTGGTGGTACCAGACAGAATTACTGGCGGCAACGACAGTTCCGGTTACTCATCGTTAACACACCATTACCTGCTGCTTTGTCGCCTGTCGACTCAAGCACAGGCGAGGCGACGAACTGGGGCGCGCTGAGGGATTCGGACAAGCGCCGAGCTGGTCATCCTGCTCGTTGCAGGGTCAGCTCAGAAGGACGATCTGCACCCCGTGGTAGTAGTCCGGGGCTGCCGGCTGCACCCGGGTCGCGGTGAATTCGGTGATGCCGCCTTGGCCGCATCGCACGCGGATCGCCGACACCGGTCGCAGCGGCGAGATGTACGTCTGGTCGTTCCACAGACGTTCGGCGGTCTGGTCGGCCTTAGCGAGGCGGGTCATCGCCGCCTCGTACCAGTCGTCGTGCGGATGCAGCGCCTGCACGGCGCGCACCATGCCCACAAGCTCGACGGCCTCCTGCTCCCAGTCCGGCAACAGGCGTCGGGCACGCGGGTCTTTGAAGAACCACCGGAGCAGGTTGCGACCGACGGCTATGCCGGGCGCGGCGGCCTGGACGGCGGCGTTGGCCGCGATGACGCGCCAGCGGTGGTCGACGGCGTATGCCGGGCCGGTGTGGCCGGCGACGACGTGCGCGGCGGCCTCGGCCAACTCCCCGGGGGGTGAAGACCTGGGTCGGGTGTTGGAGGCTGCGGCGTGTGCCAGCCGCCGCAGATGGACCTGTTCGGTCTCGTCGAGCTGCAGCGAGCGGACGATGCCGTCCAGCAACTGCGGCCCGGGCGGGCGGTGCCCGTTCTCCACGGCTCGCCACGCCCGCAGGCTCACGCCTCCGCGTCGCGCCGCCTGAAACTGTGTGATGCAGTCCGCGAGCGCCCGGGGACCGGGTTCGAGGCCGACGTCGCCGGCGCGGACGGTGCGACGTTTGGCCCGCACCCACCGGC
>JBOGDE010000368.1:0-5565 GCA_050701695.1 Micromonosporaceae bacterium | reverse complement strand
CGCCGGACCCGGTGTCGCCCGCGGCGCCATACGGCCCGCCAGCGGCACGGCACGAGCCGCCGGCTGCGCCACCGACGCCGTCGCAGGAGCCGCACACGATGCTGCTGCGTCCGGAGCACGGGCCGGGAGCGTCACCGGCCGGCGAGTCCGAGCCGACGCGGGTCGTTTCCGGCGGGCCGTCCCGAAGGAGCCCGGCGCGGCCGCCGGAGCGGTCGGGACGTGACCCACAGCCGGCGTCGCGGGACGTGGACCCGTTGGAGTCCTGGGCGCAGGATCTGCGATCGACCACGGACGAACCGGATTCCTGGTCACCGCAGGCGCAGCCCGAGCCGGTTGCGCCGCACGAGACGTGGGCGCAGCCCTCGCGGCAGGCGCCGCAGCCCGCGCCGAGCGTCGAGCGGGACAGGTCAGCATCGGGCCTCCCGCAGGGTGGGGGCCCGCGCGCGGAGGCGTCGCACCGGGCGACATCGGGGTCACCCGGGTCACGCCACGATCAGCCGGTGTCGCCTCCGCCATCGCGGTACCGGCCACCGGAGCTGGTGCTCGAGACGCGCACGATGATGATGCCGCCCGACCCGGGCCCGAGCGAGCCTACGCAGAGCCTGGCGCCGGGGGAGCCGCTGGCGAGTGAACTCACCACGAGGCTGGATCCGCGACGCCCGCCGCAACCGCCGACCGACCTCACCCAGCGTCTCCACTCAGGCGGTGACAGCACCGGCCGGCCCGACGTTTCCACCCACCAGGCCGCACCGGCCTCGCCCCAGGCGCCCCAGGCACCCCCGGCCTCGCCGCAGGCATCGCCGGCGCAGCATCCACCCCCGGCTCAGCAAGCACCCCCGGAGCATCAAGCACCCCCCGGGCGTCAGGCGCCTGCCGCCCGCCAGGCCCCTGCGGGGCAGCTTGCGGCTCCGACCTCACCAGGGCCACACATGGCTCCGCCGGTGCCGCAGACGCCTTTGCCGGGCCCGCACACGGCCCCGCCGGCAGCGATGGACCCACCGGCCCCGCCGGCGGCCTCGACGTCTCCGTCTCGCAATGGCGTCCCGGCGTCTCCGGCACCGGGGGGCTACCAGCCGCCCCCGGCCCCACCGCCGTACCCGGCCTCGGCCCCCCTGCCGTCGGCTCCGCCGTACGCCCCGCACCTCGGACCGGCCTCGGACTCGATGTCGGCTCCGAGCTCGGCGTCAGGCCCGCACCCGGTGTCGGACCCGCACCCGGTGTCGGGTCCGCACCCGGCGGCCGCTCCTGACCCGTATGCCGGGCGGCCGCCGAATCCACCCGCGACCGGGGAGTCCGCTCACACCTCACCGGCTGGATATCCGCCGATGTCCCCCGTAGGCCACCCGCCAGGTCAGCCGCCGCGCCACGGTCAGCCGCCGCACCAGAGTCAGCCGCCGTACCCGGGGCAGGTGCCGGACCAGGCGCCGTACCCGGGTCAGCCGCACCACGGTCAGCCGCCGCACCAGAGTCAGCCGCCGTACCCGGGGCAGGTGCCGGACCAGGCGCCGTACCCGGGTCAGCCGCACCACGGTCAGCCGCCGCACCAGAGTCAGCCGCCGTACCCAGGGCAGGTGCCGGACCAGGGTCAGCCGTATCCGGGGCAGGCGCCGGGTCAGCATCCCTACCAGGAGCAGCCGCCCGGTCAGCCACCCCAGACTGGCTGGGCAGAGCCCAGGCCCCACCTCCCGCCGCCGAGCGGCCCGCCGTCCTGGCACGGCCAGACCTCTGGTGGTCCGCCGGCTGGCAACGGCAGCGTCCCGCCGTACGGCGTTGTTTCTGGGGTTGTGGTCGCATCAGGTTGGCCGGATGCGACCAGTACCCCGGAAACCGGCTCCGAGCCGGTGTTGTGGCCACCGGAGCATGTCGGGCAGCCGTCGGAGCAGGACCAACAGCTGCCACCGCCAGCCAACTGGCGCTGACTCACTGCAGGGCCGACGGCACGCCGCCGTGAGGCTCGGGCCCTGTCCCGCCGATCGTCGGCCGGCTGCGGCGGGCCCCAGGCAGGGCTGCGGCGAGCCCCAGGCAGGCACCGCCTCAGGCCTCGAGCCGCCTCAGGCGTCGAGCCGCCTCAGGCCTCGAGCCGCCTCAGGCGTCGAGCCGCCTCAGGCCTCGAGCCGCCTCAGGCGTCGAGCCGCCTCAGGCGTCGAGCGGCTGCTCGCGCGCCGACCAGGCCTCGACCGCGGCCCGCAGCGCGCTGCCCAGGTCGGAAACCTCGGTCACGTGCAGCCCGGCGGGCTGGCCGGTCGCGGCCGGATCGGCGCCGAGCGGCACCAGCGCCCGGCGGAATCCGAGCCGCGCCGCCTCGGCCAGCCGGCGTGGCGCCGAGGCCACCGGCCTCAGCTCACCGGCAAGCCCCACCTCACCAACCGCTACCAGATCTGGCGGCAGCGGTACGTCACGCGCCGCCGACGCCACCGCCAGGGCGACCGCGAGATCGGCCGCCGGCTCGGCGAGCCGTACCCCGCCGACGGTGGCCGCGAACACGTCCCGGTCGTGCAGCCGGACCTTCGCCCGGCGCTCCAGCACCGCCAGCACCATCGCCAGCCGTGCCGAGTCCAGCCCGCTGACCGTACGGCGGACCGGGCCCTGGGTGGACGCCACCAGGGCCTGGACCTCGGCGAGTAGTGGCCTCCGCCCCTCCAGGGTGACCGTGACGCAGGTCCCCGGTACGGCGTCCGCGTGGCGGGTGAGGAACAGCCCCGACGGGTCGGCGAGCCCACGGATCCCGCCGTCGTGCATCTCGAAACAGCCGACCTCGTCGGCGGCGCCGAACCGGTTCTTGATGGCGCGCACCATACGCAGCGTGGAGTGGCGGTCGCCTTCGAAGTGCAGCACCACGTCGACCAGGTGCTCCAGGGCGCGCGGGCCGGCGATCGCGCCGTCCTTGGTGACGTGGCCGACCAGTACGGTGGCGATGCCGCGCTCCTTCGCCACCGACACCAGCGCCGCCGTGACCGCCCGTACGTGGGTGACGCCGCCGGGAGCGCTGTCCGCCGACGGCGAGGTGATGGTCTGGATCGAGTCGAGCACCAGCAGTCTGGGCTTCACCGTGTCGATGTGCCCCAGCACCGCCGACAGGTCGGTCTCGGCCGCCAGGTAGAGCCGGTCGTGCAGCGCCCCGATCCGCTCGGCGCGCAGCCGCACCTGGGAGGTGGACTCCTCACCGCTGACCACCAGGGCGTACGAGTCGGGGTAGCGATCGGCCCACTGGTGTGCCACGTCCAGCAGCAGCGTCGACTTGCCCACCCCTGGCTCGCCGGCGAGCAGCGCCACCCCGCCCGGCACCAGCCCGCCGCCCAGCACCCGGTCCAGCTCGGCGACCCCGGTGGCCCGGTGCCGGGCCGGCGACGCGCTGACCGTGCCGATCGGCCGCGCCGGCTGTCCGGGTGTGGTCGCGCCCACCTCGCGCAGCGCCGGCGCGGTGTGGCCGGTCGGTGCCTCCAGGATGGAGCCCCAGGCCCCGCAGTCAGGGCAGCGCCCCAGCCACTTCGGCACCGCGTGGCCGCACTCGTCACAGTGGTACGCCGGCCGTACCGTCCGGTTGGCTCGTCGACTGCTCACGCGCACACCTCGCTTCGCTCGGCGGCGCGCTCGCGCGCGCTGCTGAGCCGACTGGCTCGCTCGCTTCGCTCGCTCACGCCCGCCCCCTCAGTTCGCTACGCACCCTAGAAGGCTGGTACGACAGAACCCCGCAGGTGCGGCGGGAGGCCGAGCAGTTACTCGTGCCCGGAGTCCTCGCCGTGCCGGGGACCGCCACCGACCACGTGCGGCTCCTCCGGGTGCATGTTCACCGGGCTGTGGTGCGCGCCGTCGGTGGGCATCCCGAACGGCACCTGCAGCGTCACCTCACCGGCCTTGGCGAACCGGAACGTGACCGGCACCGTGAGTCCCGGCTCGACCTCCTGCTTCAACCCGGTCAGCACCAGGTGGTACGGCCGCTCGGGCTGCAGCAGCGCGCAGCCGCCGGGCGCCAGGTCGACCGAGAAGGTGGCGCTCCCCGCCGGGCTCTCGGGCTCCGGCGTGGCCTCGGGCGACGCGGCAGGCGACTCCGCTGGCGACTCCGCTGGCGACTCATCGGGGGACTCCGCGGGTGATTCGGTCGGCACCGCGGTGGCGGGCACGCTGACCTTCGCCGCGGGACACACCTCGGAGGCGTCGTCGGGCTCGCCCACCAACACCACCGAGCCGGCGACCTCCGAGCTCACGCTCACCAGCGAGTCGGCCGCCGCGCCGGTGTTGAAGATCCGTACGTCCAGCGGTGCCTGGCCGCCCTTGGCGTAGCTGCGGTGCTCCCGGTCGGTGAACCCAACCTGTACGTTGCGCAGCGCGATCCCGCCCAGGTCGGCGTTCACCCCGGCCACCGACGGCTGCTTCGCCGAGGTCTGGCTGTTCTGACCGGCGCTGCATCCGGCCAGCGCCACGAGGGCGCCGGCGAGGATCAGAGCACTGGTACGGCGAGTCAGGCGCACGATGTCCTCCCGAGACGGTTCCCGGTCACTCAACAAACCTCCGGCGCTGTCGCACGCCCGGGTCGTAAGGCCGCCGTACAGCGTAATCGGCGGCGTGATCCCGGCGGTGGTCACCCCGTGTCGGGTGCGTTCCACGCCTCACCCGGCGGCGATCAGCAGGCCGACGTCGAGCAGCGCCACCGTGAGCACCACCCGGAACAGCAGGCGCTCGCCGAACCGGTGGCGGGTCAGGATGGCGCCGAGCAGCGCGACCGCCGAACCGATCAGCACCAGCCACGGCGCCCATCCCACGGGTCGCCCGGGGCCGAAGACCAGCACCGCGCCGGTGGCGAGCAGCAACCCCACTGCGGTCCACCGGCTCACGGCCGGGCCCAGCCGGTGGGGCAGCCCACGTACCCCCGTGGAAAGGTCTTCCCCGAAATCGGACAGTACGTTGGCGAAGTGCGCGCCGGCCCCCAGCAGCGCCCCGGCGGTGAGCAGCCACCACGCGGGCGCCGCGCCGCCGGCCGCGACCACGAAGCCGGGCAGCACACCGAACCCGACCAGGTACGGCAGCACCGAGGCCGCGGTCGCCTTCAGCGGCCAGTTGTACAGCCAGCCGGCGGCCACCCCGACCAGGTGCAGCCCACCGGCGAACCAGCCCAGCGCCAGCGACAGCACGGTCGTCGTGGCCGCCGCCAGCAGCGCCGCGTACGCCACCGCCCGCACCGGCACCGCCCCGCTCGCCACCGGTTTGTCGGTACGCCCCGCCGCCGCGTCCCGGCCGGCGTCGAACCAGTCGTTGCTCCACCCGATCGACAGCTGCCCCGCGAGCACCGCCGCCGCCACCGCGACCACCCGCCCCGGCGTCAGGCCCACCGCCACGGCGAGCAGCGTGACGCCGGCGGCGACGACCGCGCACGGTCCGGGATGGCCCGCCCGCACCAGCGCCGGCACGGCGTAGAACGCGCTCATACCGCCGAACTGTGCCAGGCTCGTGGCATGTCTCTCGCTCCGGGCCGGGCAAGGCCGTGTCTCGAAGCCCCGCTGGCCGGCTGCGCCGGACCCATTCGCCCGCTGGCGGCGTTGTCGGCGCGCCCGCATACAACACCGGTAT
>JBOGDE010000367.1:0-5602 GCA_050701695.1 Micromonosporaceae bacterium | reverse complement strand
GGCCAGCGCCGCGGCCAGCAGCGACCGCCGGGTCACGGTGGTCGGCGGTACGGGCATCGGTGCACCTCAGCTGGGGTACGGCGGGCATTTCGCCCGGTTGTGTAAGGCGGGTCTTAACTTTCCGGTCCGAGCCTTCCACGTACCGCCGCTGAGTGACCACGATCACAGCGTTCATCCGAAGGAAATCCGGGAGAAACACCTCGACCCGGACCGGAAGGAGCGTCTCGCATGAGAATGATCAACGCCCGCCGTGTGATGACCTGGACGGCGGTGGCCGCATCGCTGGTGCTGGTGGCCTCCGGGTGCGCGCGTGGCGCCGGGAGAGGAGCGGACACCGCCGAGTTCACCATCAAGTTCTCGCACGTGGTGACCCCTAACACCCCCAAGGGCCAGGCGGCGGAGAAGTTCAAGGAGCTGATCGAGAAGAGCAGCGACGGCAAGATCAAGGTGGAGATCTACCCCAACTCCGAGCTGTACGGCGACAAGGACGAGCTGCAGGCGCTGCAGTCCAACAGCGTGCAGATGCTCGCTCCGTCCACCGCGAAGTTCACCACCATCGCGCCGGCGATCCAGGTGCTGGACCTGCCGTTCCTGTTCGACAGCGTGGAGGACATCGCCGAGGTGGTGTCCCCGGACTCCACCGTCGGCAAGGCGATCTACCAGAACAAACAGCTCGCCGCGAAGAAGACGAAGGTGCTGGGGCTGTGGGACAACGGGCTGAAACAGCTCTCCTCGAACAAGGAGATGAAGGCGCCCGGGGACGTGAAGGGGCTCAGCTTCCGGATCCAGCCGTCTGACGTACTGAAGAGCCAGTTCAGCAGCTGGGGCGCGAGCTCGACGCCGATGGCGTTCTCCGAGGTCTACAGCGCGCTGCAGCAGGGCGTGGTGGACGGGGCGGAGAACCCGTACTCGAACATCGAGACCCAGAAGATGCACACGGTGCAGAAGTACGTCACCGAGTCCAACCACGGCTACCTCGGCTACGTACTCGTGATCAACGACGACTTCTTCCAGAAGCTGCCCGAAGACCTGCAGAAGGCGGTCACGAAGGCGGCGGACGAGGCCAGCGAGTACAACCGGAAGATCGCGTTCGACGTCAACGAGTCGGCGAAGAAGTCGATCCTCGACGAGGGCTCGACCACGATCACCGCGCTCTCCGACGCCGAGCGCCAGGCGTTCAAGGACGCCGTCGTACCGGCGGTGTGGAACCAGTACGCCGACGTGGTCGGCAAGGACGTGATCGACGAGCTGCTCAAGCGGCAGTAGGCACCTCGGCACGGGGGTGGCCGCCGGCCGCCCCCGGCCTTACCTCAGGAGGCTTCATGTCCGGCTTCGACCGGGTGCTGACACGTGTGGAGGATGGTCTGGCGGCCGGGTTCCTCGGCCTGGCCGCGCTCGTCGCCATCGTCAGCGTCATTCTCCGCTTCGTCTTCGGTGTGTTCGTGTTCTGGTCGGAGGAAGCGATCATCTACTCCATCATCTGCTCGACGTTTCTCGGTGCGGTGATCACGCTGCGCCACAACGAGCACGTCAAGGTCGACCTGGTGGCGCCGTTCGTCGGCAAGTTCGGCACCCGCGCGATGGCGATTCTCGGCGCCGCCGTCACCGTGATCTACCTTGCCGTGGTCGGCGGCTTCGGGTGGCTGCTGCTGTTCGAACCGTTCTCCAGTCAGACGGTGACCCCGGCGCTGAAGCTGCCGCTGTGGGTCGTCGAGCTGGCGGTCCCGATCGGCTTCACCCTGATGTGCCTGCGGGCGCTGGAAATTCTCTACCGGGTGTCCCGCGGACGGACCGCGTTCGATGAGGCCGAGAAATCGCTGCTGGAGCACGAGGCCGAGGCAGCCGGACTGAAAGCACCCGGGGCGGACGACGCCGGGCTGACGTTCAGGAAGGCCAGTGATGATTGAGGCGTCGGTTGTGCTGTTCCTGCTGCTGTTCGCGCTGCTGCTGTCCTCGACGTCGATCGCGGCCGCGCTAGGGCTCACCTCGTTCGTCTACTTCTACTACTTCACCACCATCCCGCTCACCCAGGTGCCGGAGCGGCTGTTCAATTCGCTCAACTCGTTTCCGTTGATGGCGATCCCGTTCTTCGTACTCGCGGCGAACATCATGAGCCGCGGCGGGATCAGTAAACGGCTGACCGCGGCCGGCAACGCGCTGGTGGGGCATTTCCACGGTGGGTTGGCGATGACCGCGGTGATCGCGTGTGTGTTCTTCGCGGCGATCTCCGGATCGAGCCCGGCCACGGTGATCGCGGTCGGTACGCTGCTGATCCCCGCGATGATCGCCAGTGGGTACGGCAAACGGTTCTCCACCGGGCTGATCGCCACGTCGGGCTCGCTGGGGATCCTGATCCCGCCCTCGATCCCGCTCATCGTGTACGGCATCACCACCGAGCAGTCGATCGGTGACCTGTTCATCGCCGGGATCATGCCCGGGCTGGTGGCGGGGGCGATGCTGCTGCTCACCGTGGTGGTGATCTCGCGCAGGCGCAAGCTGGGTGGCGAACAGGCGATCGTGATGACCCGGGCGGAGAAGCTCCGCGCGCTGCGGGACGCAGCGCTGAGCCTGATGCTCCCGGCGCTGGTGCTGGGCGGCATCTACGGGGGGATCTTCACCCCCACCGAGGCCGCCGCGATGGCGGTCTTCTATGCCCTGATCATCGCGATGGGGGTCTACCGGGAGATCGGCTTCAAAGATCTCGGCCCGATTCTGGTGACCTCGGTACGCACCTCGTCGATGATCATGTTCATCATCGCCAACGGGATCCTGTTCTCGTTCGTGCTGACCTCCGAGCGGATTCCCGGCGAGATCACCAGCGCGCTGCTCGGTGCCGATCTCGACAAGTGGGTCTTCCTGCTGCTGGTGAACCTGCTGTTGCTGGTGATCGGCTGCTTCATGGAGACCTCCAGCGCCATCATCATCCTGGCGCCGATGATCCTGCCGATCGGTCTGGAGCTCGGCGTACATCCGATCCACCTCGGGATCATCATGGTGATGAACCTGGAGATCGGCATGATCACGCCACCGCTGGGGTTGAACCTGTTCGTCGCCAGTGGACTGTCCAAGATGAGCGTGCTGGAGGTGGCCCGGTCGGCGTTGCCCACCGCCGCGGTGCTGCTCGGGGCGCTGTTCCTCGTCACGTACCTGCCGCAGATCGCGCTGGTGTTCCTCGGCGGCGGGTGACGCGAGATTCGCGACCAGGCGAGCCGGTTATCCACAGGTGGGAGCGGCGGGGTTGGGGAGTGGTGGGGGGTGCGCTTAGCGTGTGGGGGTATCGGATCGGCGACAAGAGGGAGGGGGTGTCCGGCGTTTTTCGCGCCAGTACCGTACGGTTCCTCACCGAGACTGGGTTCGCACAGACGGTGAGGAGCTCCGGATGCCTCGCGAGATCGATGAAGCCTTTATCGAGGAGGCCATCGAGCAGTACCGCAAGATCGACGAGCAGCGGCGCGAGTTCGGCAAGGCGATCGTCGACGTCGAGGTCACGGTGCGTTCCCCCGATGGTCTGGTGGAGATCGTGGTGACCGGCGGCGGTGAGTTCCGCGAGGTGACGATCGCCGAAGAAGCGCTGGACCCGCGGGGCACCGAGCGGCTCGAGCAGGCGGTGCTGGCCGCCTGCCAGGCGGCGTCCCACGCCGGCAGCTGGGCGCGAAAGAAGCTGTACGAGGAGAAATTCAGCGACTACGAGCCCTTGCGCGGCGAGTAAGCCAGCCCGGCACACCAACCCACGGAGCAGCCCATGACGGATTCATCCCGCGTCGAGCAGGTACGCGGCCTGGTGGACTTCGCCGGCACCGTGCTGCACTCCGGCGACACGTTGGTACGCGCCGGCGCCCTGATCGGCGGCGTCGACCCGGGCGCGGGGTCGTTCGGGGGCGAGGGGTCCGGCGGTTTCGGGGAGCTGTGCCGCCAGTTGCACCGGCAGTGGAGCACCGCCCTCGACGCGCGCGCCACCGAGGCGAACGAGCGCGGTGAACGACTGGTCGACACCGCCGAGCGGCTGGCGAAGGTGGCCGCCAACTACGCCGAGACCGACATCCGGCTGGCCACCAAGCTCACCTCCGCGGCCACGCCCGGCTCCGAGACCTGGGAAGACGCCAAGGCCCCCGACCGCACCCTGACGGTACGGCCGGACAAGGGGGTGTGATGAGCTTCGAGGTGATCGAGGACTCCCTGGATCTGTTGGCGGCCGAGGCGAGCGACCTGCTGCACCGGGTCGACCTGGTGATCGACCAGCTCGGAGTGCCGGCCGGGCATCCGCTTACCGGGCTGATGCGCACGCTACGGGTACGCCCCGGCGAGGCGCTGCGGATGCTGCTGGCCACCCCGCCGGCCGACCTGATGGGCGCGGTCGACACGCTGCGTCAGCTCGCCGGGTCGTACCACGACGATCTGGTGGCGCCGCTGGACCGGGCGGCGGGCGAGCTGGGCTGGAGCGGCGCCGGGTACGACGCGTTCGCGGCCCACTGGACGGCCACCATGCGGGATCTCGCCGGCGACGACAAGGGCGAGAGCCTGGCGGCGCGGCTGCGGGCCACCGCCGAGTTCACCGAGTCGGTGGCCGGTTGGCTGTCCCAGACCCGGGGGGCGCTGGCGACCGCGCTGGCCGGCGCGCTCAGCTCCACCGAGGCGGTCATCCTCAAGGGCTGCGACCAGTTGGAGGGTGATCCGAGGGCGCTGCGCCGGGCGTACGTCACCGGCGAGCTGGACGACTCCGGCCGGATCACCGTCGCCGCCGCCAACGTCGGGGCGCTCGCGCTGCGGCCGGTCCGCGCCTGGTACCAGACCGGTGTCGAGACCTACGTCGCGGGGCCGGACGGCGTACCGGCCGGGGGTTGGGCCGCGAAGCTGGCGCCGCTACCGGAGCCGGCGGCGCCGGACGGCGCACCGGCCGGCGGCTACGCGAAGGCGGTCTGGGTACGGCAGTGACCCACTGCTGCCATGGCGGCACGCCTCTGTGGGTGCCACACTCCAGGTCACTGACCTCTGGAGGTTCCGATGATGGCTGTTGTCGCCGCTGTCCTGTTCGGAGTGGCACTGCTGCTGACCGTGACCGGTACCAGTCTCGGTACGCCACTGCTCGCTCCCGGCACCCTGACCACCGCCGGGCTGCTGTTCATCGCGTTGCACCTTGCCGGCGTGGGTGGTGCGTGGCGGGGCGGGAGGTGGCGGCGCCGCAGCTGACCGCGGGCAGGCCGGCGGCGCCGGAGGGGGACACTTTCGCGTCCACCCGACTCCGACGCCGCGGCTCCCTGCACCCCCCGCAGGTCTATCGAGGCCGGCGAGGATCCGCCGAGTCCCTTCCCCTACTTAACCTCGCCTCAGAACGACGGTAACGCCTCAGTTGACAATTCACCCATCCGAGCGAGGGTCGATCACACATGGTTATAACAGCACGTCAAACGGTGTGCCGCAACCGTAACTGACCCGACGCATGGAGTGATCCGCTGCCAATGTCGGCCGGTGGGTACGAGAAAGAGGTGCGGGCCCGGAGCCGGCGGGGACAGGCTCCGGGCCCGCGTTTACCCACGCGCCCGTCTGGAGGCTGACGGACATTCGGGGAGGCGGATCAGGTCGCGGTGAGGGGGTCCGGCCACCG
>JBOGDE010000366.1:0-5609 GCA_050701695.1 Micromonosporaceae bacterium | reverse complement strand
GCCCGGGTCCGCATTGTTCGGACCCGGGCGCCGCCGCGTGTGCGGTCAGACCCGGGTGACGGCCACCCGTACCGGGACCGCGTCGTCGCCCACCTCGCCGGCGTAGCCTTCCCCGCCCACCGTGCCGAACTCCAGCTCGGTGGTCAGCGTCTCGGCCATCACGAACTCCCGGTGGGTACGCACCGCGGCCGCCACCTCGTCGGGTGCGTCGAGCAGCACCCGGATCCGATCGGAGACGTCGAAGTCGGCGTCCCGCCGGGCGAGCTGGATCACCCGTACCACGTCGCGGGCGAGACCTTCGGCGGTCAGCTCAGGCGTCACGCCGGTGTCGAGGACGACCACGCCGCGATCGCCGAGCGGGGCCGAGCGGTCCGCCTGGCGGGCGGTCATCTTCAGCTCGTACTCCCCCTCGTCGAGGGCGACACCACCGGCGGTCACCACGCCGTCGGTGACCGACCAGTCCCCCGACTTCACCGCCTTGATCACCTGCTGCACCTGCTTGCCGAGCCGCGGCCCGAGCACCCGCGGCACCACCGTGAGCACCTGCTCGCAGTAGTCGGCGAGCTGGTCGGTGAACTCGACCTGCTTGACGTTCACCTCGTCGGCCACCAACTCGGCGAACGGCCGCAGCGTCTCCGCGTCGGGCGTCGCCACGATGAGGGTCGACAGCGGCAGCCGTACCCGCAGCCCCTGGGTCTTGCGCAGCGACAGCGCGGCCGAGCACACCTCCCGGGTGGCGTCCATCCCGGCCACCAGGTCGTGGTCCTCCGGCAGCGACTCCGCCGAAGGCCAGTCGGTCAGGTGCACCGAAGGCGCCGACTCCCTCGATGCGTCACGCCCGGGACTCGGCGCCTTCGCGGACTCGCCACCGGTGAGCCCGCGGTAGATCTCCTCGGTCACCATCGGCAGCAGCGGCGCCGCCACCTGGCAGAGCGTCTTCAGCACCGCCGCCAGGGTGTCGAACGCGTCCCGGTCGCCGGACCAGAACCGGTCGCGGGAACGGCGTACGTACCAGTTGGTGAGCGCGTCGAGGTAACCGCGCACGGCCTCACAGGCACCGGAGATGTCGTACGCGTCCATCTCCGCGGTGACCTGCTCGACCAGCTCGCGGGTCTTGGCGAGCACGTACCGGTCGAGCAGGTGCTGCGAATCCGTTCGCGGCGTCGCGGTGTAGCCGTCGGCGTTGGCGTACAGCCAGAAGAAGTACCACACGTTCCACAGTGGATTGACCACGTGGCGTACGGCGTCACGTACCCCGGACTCGGTGACGGACATGTCGCCGCCCCGGATCACCGGTGCGCTCATCAGGTACCAGCGCATGGCGTCGGCGCCGTACGAGTCGTACATCTCGTACACGTCGGGGTAGTTCTTCAGGCTCTTCGACATCTTCCGGCCGTCTTCGCCGAGCAGGATGCCGTGCGCCAGGCAGTTGCGGAACGCGGGCCGGTCGAACAGCGCCGTGGCCAGTACGTGCAGCGTGTAGAACCAGCCGCGGGTCTGCCCGATGTACTCCACGATGAAGTCGCCCGGGTAGTGGTGCTCGAACCAGTCGCGGTTCTCGAACGGGTAGTGCACCTGGGCGAACGGCATCGAGCCGGACTCGAACCAGCAGTCCAGCACCTCCGGCACCCGGCGCATGGTCGACCGCCCGGTCGGGTCGTCCGGGTTCGGCCGGGTCAGCTCGTCGATCCCCGGCCGGTGCAGGTCGTCAACCCGCACACCGAAGTCACGCTCCAGCTGCTCCAAGGAGCCGTACACGTCGAGCCGGGGGTACGCCGGGTCGTCGGACTTCCACACCGGGATCGGCGAACCCCAGTACCGGTTACGGGAGATCGACCAGTCCCGTGCGTTCGCCAGCCACTTGCCGAACGAGCCGTCCTTCACGTGGCCGGGCACCCAGTTGATCTCCTGGTTCAGCTCGACCATCCGGTCCTTGAACCGCGTGACCGCGACGAACCAGCTCGACACCGCCTTGTAGACCAGCGGCGTGTCGCAGCGCCAGCAGTGCGGGTACGAGTGCGTGTAGCTGTCGTGCCTGATGACCGCGCCCCGCTCCTTGAGGTCGCGGATGATCGGCTTGTTGGCGTCGAAGACCTGCTGGCCCTGGTACGCCGAGACCAGCGAGGTGAACCTGGTGTGCTCGTCGACGGTCACCACGGTCGGTATCCCGGCGGCGTTGCAGGCGTTCTGGTCGTCCTCACCGAACGCCGGCGCCATGTGCACCACCCCGGTGCCGTCCTCGGTGGAGACGAAGTCGGCGCCCAGCACAGTGAAGGCCGGCGTGCCTTCCACCGTCGACACCAGGAAGTCGAACATCGGCGTGTAGCGGCGCCCGACCAGCTCGGAGCCCTTCAGAGTGCCGACCCGCTCGGCGTCACCCAGCTCGCGCTCGTACGCGGCCAGCCGCGCCTCACCGACGACGTACGTCTGGCCGCCCTTGGAGACCACCGCGTAGTCGATGTCGGGGCCGACGGCGAGCGCCAGGTTGGACGGCAGGGTCCACGGCGTGGTGGTCCAGACCAGGATCTTCTCGCCGGTCTCCATCTGGAACGCCACGGTCAGCGCCGGGTCCTGCCGGTCCCGGTAGACGTCGTCCATCCGGGTCTCGGTGTTCGACAGCGGGGTCTCACAGCGCCAGCAGTACGCCAGCACCCGGAACCCCTCGTACACCAGGCCCTTGTCGTGGAGCGTCTTGAACGCCCACATCACGCTCTCCATGTAATCCAGGTCGAGCGTCTTGTAGTCGTTGTCGAAGTCCACCCAGCGGGCCTGGCGGGTGACGTACCGCTCCCAGTCCCGGGTGTACTTCAGCACGCTGGTACGGCAGGCGTCGTTGAACTTCTCGACGCCCAGCTCGTCGATCTCGCTCTTGCTGGAGATGCCGAGCTGCTTCTCCGCCTCCACCTCGGCGGGCAGCCCGTGGCAGTCCCAACCGAACCGCCGCTCCACCCGCCGGCCCCGCATCGTCTGGTAGCGCGGCACGACGTCCTTGACGTACCCGGTGAACAGGTGGCCGTAGTGCGGCAGGCCGTTGGCGAACGGCGGGCCGTCGTAGAAGACGTACTCGTTGTCGCCGTCGGTGCCGGCCGCGCGCGCGTTCACCGAGGCTTCGAAGGTGCCGTGCTTGTCCCAGGTGTCGAGCACCCGCTCCTCGAGCTTGGGGAACGACGGGCTCGCCGGCACACCGCGCTCGGGCTCGTCGAGTGGGTACGGCATCGGTGGTGCTCCTCGTCATACACGTCGGTATGCGAGGACGAACCCACGCCGTGCGGCGTGGCCCGCGGTACCACCTCGCTTGGCACTGAAGGGAAGTGCCCGCTCGTTGGTCGGCTGTGACGGGCCGAACCCGTCCGGTTCTACTGAGGCCGAGGCCCGTTCTTCCGGAGGCTCACCGGTGATGGCCGGGTCGTTGCCTTTGATGTCATTGCTTCTGATACTGCCTTGTTGCGCTCCAGGCTACCCGAACGGTAGTCATCGGCTCACCCGATATCGGTGTGTACGCCGTGCGCGAACCTCCCTGGCGCGCGACGGCCCCGGTCCGGCAACCTCGGCGGCATGACGGTACGACGAGTCGCGGTGCTTTCAGACATTCACGGTGTGCTTCCGGCGTTGGAGGCGGTGCTCGCCGAGCCCGACGTACGCGACGCTGACCTGGTGGTGCTCACCGGCGACCTCGCCGCCGGGCCGATGCCCGTACCCACGCTGGATCTTCTGGTTGGTCTGGGAAAACGAGCCGTGTGGGTACGCGGCAACGCCGACCGGGAGCTGGTGGCACTCGCCCGGGGCGCCGACGAAACCGCGATCCCCGACCCGATCGCGCCGCGGGCGGCGGCGCAGCTGCGGCCCGACCAGGTGGCGCTGCTGGCCGGGCTGCCGCTGACCGTCACCGTGGACGTCGCGGGGTTCGGGCCGGTGCTGTACTGCCATGCCACGCCACGTGACGACGAAGAGGTGGTGCTGGTCGACAGCCGCCTGGCGCGCTGGTCGGAGGTGTTCGAGGGAGTCACGGAGCCCACGGTGGTGTGCGGCCACACCCACATGCCGTACCTGCGGCTGGTCGACCGGCGACTGGTGGTCAACCCGGGCAGCGTCGGTATGCCGTACGGCGCGACCGGTGCGCACTGGGCACTGCTCGCCGACGGCGCGGTGACGCTGCGACGTACCGGCTTCGACGCCGACGCCGCGTGCGCGCGGATCGCCGCCGAGAGCGGCTACCCGGAGGCGGCCAGATGGGCCGACGAGTACGTGCACGCCCGCAACTCCGACGCCGAGGCGCTGCGCGTGTTCGGCCCCCGCGACGGCCGGTGAACTACGCCCGGCGAAAGACACCGGGCAGGCACGCGCTCCAGACCGGTCACGGCCCGAATTCGGGGATCTCGCGGCGGGTCAGGGCACCACCTACGTGCCAGCTCCACACTTCCCGGTGGCCCTCGGCGAACCTCACCATCCCGGCCCACTCCAGGTCGAAGCCGAAGCAGTGGTACGGCTCGGACGGCGCCCAGTCGATCCGCGCCCGCAACGTCTCCTCGTACCGGCGCTTGTGGACCGGGTCGTGCACCTCGACGGCGCGACCGGAAAGCTTGAGGTCGCCCTGGTTGTCAGCTTCGTGTGCCTTGTCCGGGACCAGGCTGTGGACCGCACACCTCGGATCCCGTCGCAGGTCGAGCGCCTTCATCGAGCGCCAGATCATCCCGGTCATGAGGTCACCGTCGACGAAGTCGCATTCGACCCCGCTGATCCGTGGCGAACCGTCCGGCCGGAGGGTCGCGAGCAGGAATATCTGGTCACGCTCAAACCGATCCCGGGCCATGGCGGCCAGCTCCGGCGCCGCCCGGGCGAACTCTGCCCATCTCATGACCCGGGACGCTAGGTCGCGGGTACGACAATTACGCGTCGGGGAACCAGAGCGCGATCTCGCGCTTGGCGCTCTCGGGCGAGTCGGAGGCGTGGACCAGATTCTCCCGGTTCGACAGCGAGAAGTCGCCCCGGATGGTGCCGGCGGCCGACTTGCGACCGTCGGTGGCTCCGGTGAGCGTGCGGACCACCTCGATCGCCTGGTCGCCGGAGACGATCAGCGCGATTAGCGGGCCGGAGGTCATGAACTCCTTGAGCGGCGGGTAGAACGGCTTCTCGAGATGCTCGGCGTAGTGCTGGTCGGCGAGGTCGCCGTCCATGGTCCGCAGCCGCAGCTCCTCGAGCGTCAGCCCCTTGCGCTCCAGCCGGGTGAGCACCTCGCCCACCAGACCACGCCGTACCGCATCGGGCTTGATCAGTACGAGTGTCCGCTCAGACACCTTGCCGCCTCCATGGTCGTCCGGTCGCCGGGTTCGGGCCTTGGGGGAAGGCTACCGAGCCGGATATCTCCGGGTTTCGCGGCGTACCTGGATGGTCACCGCGATCACGCAAAGTGCCTGGTCAAACGCATCCTGTTACTGGCATGTAGGTGATCATCTAGGCGATACCGCTCAAGCCGCGCAGGGATCCGGCGTTCTGCGGCCCCAACATCAGATTTGACCGTTCTGGCCCTTCCTTCTATAGACACCGGGACATACTCTCGCCTAGGTGCAAGTACCCCGACCGATGGCCCGCCCCGCGCCGGTACGCAGCCC
>JBOGDE010000365.1:0-5610 GCA_050701695.1 Micromonosporaceae bacterium | reverse complement strand
GGCTGCCGCCGGGGGCATTGTCATACCCCGCGCCGCCCGGCCGCATGTTCCGGCGCTACGGCGCCGCCTGTTCCGGCGCTACGGCGCCGCCTGTTCGGGTGCTACGGGTGCCGCCTGTTCGGGCCCTAAGGGTGCGGCCTCGGGCGGCACCACCAGCTGCGCCCGGCCGTACGTGACGCCGTAACGGACGCCGGCCACCGCCAGCTCCCCCCTCGCGACCGCGTCGGCCACCGCCGGGATCGCCCGTACCTCGGCCACCGTCGCGGCGAGGTGACCCCGTACCGCGCCCTCGTAGGTCTGGGTGCCCGACAGGGCGGTGTCCCGTGGCACGCTGGGCGCGATCCGGTCGACCAGCCTGCCCAGGTCACCACGCGGCTGTTCCCCGCGGTGTACGGCGTCGACCGCGTACTCCACCGCGGCGCACGACTCGTGGCCCAGCACCATGATCAGGGGCACCCGGAGCTTGCGTACCGCCAACTCCACCGAGGCGAGCCCGGCGGTATCCAGCACGTGCCCGGCGGTACGCACCGCGAGCAGCTCGGCGAAACCCTGGTCGAACACCGCCTCGGGCGGCACCCGGGAGTCGATGCAGCCGATCACCAACGCCACCGGCCGGGGATGCTCCGCGCGGCGGCGCGCCTGGGTCACGTCGTAGCCGTGGCGCGGGGCGCCGGAGAAGAACCGCCGGTTGCCGTCGAGCAGCCGTCGCAGCACGCCGATCGGGGTACGAGCCTGGTCTGTGGCTCCTCGGTACGCCGCCGGGCTCGGATCAGCGACGCCGTCCAGGTACGGAGCGTCGTCGCCCATTACCAGCGACGCTAGCAACCGACCAGGTCACGGCGACATGATCGCGGGCCGTGAGCTACCCCCACGTGGCTGCGCCGATCAGCTGACGGTACGGGTGTCGTGCGAGGCCGGCAGTGGCGAGCGCGGCGGCATCCCGGAATGACCGTCGACTGGCAACGGCGGCCCCTGCAGCGGCATACCCGGAGGCGGGAGCGGCTGGCCCGGCCCGACCGGCGGGCCCGGTGGTACGCTTGCCGGCTGGCCGGCACCACCGACGGACTGGCCAGGCACCCGCGGCGGCAGCGGAGCCGCGGCCGGCGGCGCGGCGGCACGGGCGCCATCCCCGGACTTCGCCATGTCGCGCGCCACGTCCTCGAAGGCGTAGAACGCCGCCTGCAGGTCCTGCGCGATCGGCTGCAGCTTCTCCACCGCGGCCGACAACCGCTGCCGGGCGGTCTTCACGCTCTCCTGGTGCCTGCCCCCGCCCTCGGTCCAGGAGTCCGCGACCTGCCCCACTGCTGCCAGCGAGATCCGCAGGTGGTCGATGGTGCGGGTGACGTCATACAGGGCGCCCCGGACCTCCTCCGGTGACATCCCGTCGATGAAGAGCTCGCGCTCCCACTCGCTGGATGCCCGTCGGATCCGCGATGTCCACACTGTGCTGCGCCCCATCGCGCCTCTCTCCCTCCAGCTGCGATAGCTCAACCGCAATCAGTTGTGCCGTCACAGGCCTACCGCATATCTCCACTCGGGGCCAGCCCCGGTAGCCACGACACGCCAGGAAATCCAGTCTTTACGCCGTTCGCCTCCGGCTATGCCGTACCGGTGGCGGCGGTTCCGGACTCTCGGGGCCGCGAGCGGTAGGCTTGCCGCCGCGGGGCGGTAGCTCAGCTGGTCAGAGCAGGGGACTCATAATCCCTCGGTCGCGGGTTCAAGTCCCGCCCGCCCCACGTAGCCTCATGTGGCCCCTTGTACGGCGCGGGCACAGCGCGTGGAGAGGGCCTGAAGTGCATCGGTGAGCTCAGGTGGGCCCTCGGTGAGGGTGAAGTCGACACCGATCACAGCGACCATCCACGCGAGGTCAGCGGGTGTCTCGGCGCCGAGGTGCAGCCGGCTGCGGTGCTGGTCGAGGGCTTCGAGGGCGCCCATGCCGGGCCAGATCCGGTCGGCGACCGCTTCGGCGGGTTGGTGCAGTGTGATGGTTGCCTGGTGGGGCCAGGCACCCTCGGACAGTTGCCGGGACAGGTACGTGATCACGTCGCCGTCGGGGGGTTCGCGCGGAGTGAACCGGGGGCCGGTGGGGGTACGCGGTGTGAGCCGGTCGGCGCGGAAGATGCGCCAGTCGTCGCGCTCGGGTCCCAGGCGACCAGGTACCAGTGCCGGCCGAAGTTGACAAGGCGGTGTGGTTCGACGGTGCGTACGGTCTCGTGGCCATGGTGGGTGGTGTAGTCGAAGCGGAGCCGTTCGTGTCGGCGGCAGGCTTCCGCGATCGCCATCAGGGTGTCGGCGGAGACTCGCGGGCCGGGTGCGTTGCCGGCCCGTACCGTGGCCTGCTGGAGGGTTTCGACGCGGTGCCGCAACCGGGATGGCAGCACCTGTTCGAGTTTGGTCAGGGCGCGCAGCGACGGTTCTTCGACGCCGGCGACCGAGCCTGCGGTGGCGGTGCGCAACCCCACGGCCACCGCGACCGCTTCGGTGTGAGCGGTGCGGGCGTCAGGCCCGCGATGGCGGCGCGCCAGCGCTGGTCGTCGCCCGGTCCCTCGGCGGCCGCGTCCAGGACCGCGCGCACCTGCTCGGGCGACAGGATCGTGACCAGGCAGAACTCGTTGCCGAAAGGGTCGCGCATCACCGCCCAGTCGATGCGCGGGACCTCCCCGGGGAACGACCCCGGCCACGGGTAGATCGTCGGGTCCTTCTTTGTTGAGCCGCCGATTGCCTCGATGCGCGGGATCGCCTCGTCGATGCTGCTGACCCAGATGTCGATGTGGCCGCGGTTGGCCTCGGGGGCCTTCGTGGTCGTTACGAGGTGCATGATCAGGTCCGCGCGCCACGGGTCGGGCTGCCCGAGATAGGCGAAGCGGCCGGGGAACACCGAGGGGATCACTGGGATTCCGGTGAGCTCGGAGTAGAACGCCTCGGCCACTGCCAGGTCGTTGACGTCGACCACCGGGCACTTCAATCTGCCGATCCCCATCGCAGCCTCCTCGCGACACGCCGTCAGGACGACAGTACATCCAGACTACTCACATTGCGAGTAGTCTGAACGCATGGTTTTCGCCTCGCCCACGACGTACGGCCTGCTGGGCCTGCTCGCCACGCGGTCCTGGACCGGCTACGAGCTCACCCAGCAGGTCCGGCGCAGCCTGCGGTTCGTCTGGTCGGTCTCGGACGGGCACATCTACCGCGAGCAGAAACGGCTGGCCGACCTCGGCTGGGCGGCCGTCGAGGAGGAGCCGGCCGGTCGGCGCTCGCGGAAGCGATACACGATCACCCCGTCCGGACGCGCGGCGCTGGCCGCCTGGTTGGAGACCGAGCCCGAGGAGCCCCACTTCCAGATCGAGGGCGTCCTGCGGGCGTTCTTCGGCGACCAGGCCGCTCCGAGCACCCTCGCCGGCACGCTCGAGCGAACGGCAGAGGCGACCCGCGCCATGCTCGAGGAGATGGTGGGCTTCGCAGCGGAGTACCTCGAGGAGGGTGGTCCGCTCTCCATGCTCGAGGCCGGGGTGAGCGGCCCCGGGCAAGAGCGCCACGGGTTCCGAGGCCGACCGATGTACGTCGAACGCCTCCACGCGGTCGCGCTCGCCATCGACGCGACCACCCGACTGCTGGTGACGCTCGAAGAGTTCTCCCGGGAGACCGCGACCGAGGTGGCCTCCTGGACCGCCACGACCGACCCTGCCCTGACAGCGGCGACCCGGCGGCGACTGGAGGCAGTGGTCGGCCGGGCGTCACCCGGCGCCGTGGAGCGATGATCAGAACCAGTGTCGCCCGCCGAGCACCCCTGCCCGGGTACGCCGATACGCGGTCGGTGACACGCCGTGTCGCCGGGAGAAGGCGCGCACGAAGGTGGCGGCCTCGGAGTACCCGACGCTGGCGGCGACCCGTTCCACGGTGAGGTCGGTGCTGGTGAGCAGTTGCTCGGCGCGCTCCTGGCGGGCCGTCCAGGACAGCTCCCGGAACGACACGCCCTCGGCGGTGAGCCGCCGCCGCAGGGTCCGTGCGCTGACCATCAGCTCGCCGGAGACCTCGGCGAGGCTGGGGATCGCGCCCCGGCGCGCCCGCAGCACGGCGAGCACCTGACCGGACGCGGTTCTCGTGGTACGCCGTGCTACCAGCTCGTGGCACTGCCGCTCGTACCTGGCGCGTACGGTGTCGTCGGCATGCGGCAGCGGCAGCCCCAGCACCCCGTCGCGGACCGTGACCGCGTGCCGGCCGGCGCCGCATTCCACCTCGACGCCGAGCAGCTGCCGGTACACCACAGGGTCACCGAACCCGAGTTCGACCCGCGTTACCGGGCGTACCGCGGGGACGATCTCCCGGATCAGTGCGTACCAGGCGGCGAGGTCGCGCTCCACCAGGAACCGGGTGACCGGCGCCGGTAGCCGGTCGGCCACCAGTGTCACCGTGCCCGCGGCGGGGTCGGCCACCGGGCGGCAGAACCCGTACGCCAGCGCGCGCAGCCGCAGCCCGAGCGCCAGGGCGTCGCGTACCGTCGCGCTGCACATCAACGCGAGCCCGAACGCGCCGTACACCGGCAGGTGGTACCGGAGCCCGACCCGTACGCCGAGCCCCGGTTCGTCGCCGAGCCCGGCGACCAGGTTGCGGGCGATCCGCAGCTCCTGCCAGCCGGCGATCTCGGAATCCGGCTCGGCCAGCACCCCGGCGGAGATCCCGCTGCCCACCAGAGACTCTCCCGGGCTCAGGCCGCGCTCCGTCGCGTACGCCACCAGCAGCTGGGCGCTGAGCGCGCTACGCCGGTGCGACCACAGCGCACCCCCGCCTTGGCCGTAAATGTCAGTGACGTGGACAGCTTCGGCCATGGTTCACCCGACCCTTATGTCCGTATCGTCAGGGGCCACAGGGAGGCACCCCGATCGGGAGGAACCACTATGACCGGATACCACGTCTGGCGGCGGCTGCTCGCCGCCGCCGCGCTCACCGCCATGGTTGCGGTCACCGCGCCCGCCGTCACCGCGCTCGCCGCTACCACCGCCGACCGTGACCCGGTGGTGTTCGTGCACGGCTACCAGGGCAACAGCTCGAGCTTCTACGAGATGATCGCCGACTTCAAACGCGACGGGTACACCGACAGCCAGCTGTACGCCTGGGACTACTTCTCCTCCCAGTCGAACAAGACGATCGCGCAGCAGTTCGCGAAGTATGTCGACGGCGTACTGGCGAAGACCGGCGCCAGCAAGGTGGACATCGTCGGCTGGTCGATGGGCGGGATCAACACCCGCTGGTACCTGAAGGCGCTCGGCGGCACCGCCAAGGTCGACGACTACGCCTCGCTCGGCACACCGCACCACGGCACCAACTGGGCGTACGGCTGCCCGGACATCCCGTGCTTCGAGATGCGCCCCGACTCGGCGTTCATGAAGGAGCTCAACGCCGGCGACGAGACGCCCGGCGCTGTGCACTACGGCAGCTGGTGGTCGCCGTGCGACGAGCTGGTGATCCCGCACGAGAGCCCGGTGCTCGCCGGCGCGACCAACACCAAGACCGGCTGCATCAGCCACTTCGCGTTCGGTACCGACGACACGGTCTCGGCACAGGTACGCGCCTTCGTACGCTGAGCCGCCCGTCGCGGGCGCCCCGCCAGCC
>JBOGDE010000364.1:0-5617 GCA_050701695.1 Micromonosporaceae bacterium | reverse complement strand
GAGCTGTACCTGGTCACTGACGAAACCCGCCGGTACGCCGAGCTGCGGCAGCTCGGCCTGGTGCTGCTCGCCGGCTGGCTGACCGTGGTCGTGGTGGCGTCGCTGACCGGCCGGCTGGTGGCCCGCCGCACCCTGGAACCGGTCGGTACGGCGAGCCGGGCCGCGCGGGCGGTGGCCGAGGGGCTGTTGGAGACCCGGCTGCCCGGCGGCGATGACGAGTTCGGCACCTGGGCGGACTCGTTCAACCGGATGGCGGAGGCTTTGGGAGCCAAGCTCGCCGCGCTGTCTCGGGCGGAGGCGCGGGAACGCCGGTTCACCGCGGACGTGGCGCACGAGCTGCGTACCCCGGTGGCGGCGCTGGTGGCGGAGGCCGGTCTGCTCCGGGAGAGCCTGGACACTCTGCCCGACGACGCGAGGCGCCCGGCCGAGCTGTTGATCGGCGACGTGGTCCGGCTGCGCCGGCTGGTCGACGAGCTGCTGGAGATCTCGCGGCTGGACGCCGGGTCGGAGCCGGTACGCCCGGAGCCGGTGGAGCTGGCCGAGCTGCTCGCCGCGGTGCTGGCGCGGCGCGGGATGACCGACCGGGTCGCGCTCACCGCCGAGCCCGTGACGATGACGACGGATCCTCGCCGGTTCGAGCGGGTGGTCGGCAACCTGGTCGACAACGCGGTGACCCACGGCGGTGGCGAGGTGACGGTGACCGCCGCGGTGGTGGGAACCCGGCTTGTGGTCACCGTCGCCGACACCGGTCCCGGAATCCCGCCGGCGTACCTGCCGCACCTGTTCGACCGGTTCTCCAAGGTCGACGGCTCCCGTACGGCGCGCGGCAGTGGGCTGGGGATGGCGATCGCCCGGCAGAACGCCGAGCTGCTGGGCGGCCGGATCGAGGTGGAGAGCCGGCCGGGGCACGGCACCCGGTGACGGGTCACGCTCCCTGTGACACTCCGGTTACACGATGGTGAAGGTACTGAGGCACCGGCGCGTGACGGTGAGAGCGATCGGGCCACACCGTGAGCCCGCACCCGGCACCGGAGGTCGTCATGTCTCGTCGTTGTCTTCCCGCCCTGGCGGCGGTCCTGCTGTCACTGGCGGTGCTGGCCGCCGGCTGTGCCCAGACCAGCGGCTCCCGTGGCGCGGCCCCGACGTCCGCACCGTCCTCGGCCGCTCCGCCGAAGACCGGCAGCCCCACGCCGACAGGCAGCTCGGCCAGCCGCGGTGCCCCCACCGGGTCTGGGACCGTGACCATCGAGCTGTGGCTGACCCGGGACGGCACACTGGCCTTCACCCGGCGGACCCGCCCGGCGACGGTGGCCACCACGCAGCTCGCCATCCGGGAGCTGATCGCCGGTCCCACCGCGGCAGAGCGGACAGCGGGGGTACGCACCGCGCTGCCGTCCGGCCTGACGTACACCGCGTCGGTGTCCGGCGAGGTCGCGACGGTGAGCTTCC
Organism: Micromonosporaceae bacterium; assembly: GCA_050701695.1. Classification (GTDB taxonomy): domain Bacteria; phylum Actinomycetota; class Actinomycetes; order Mycobacteriales; family Micromonosporaceae; genus WHSM01. The sequence continues at coordinate 4,168 of JBOGDE010000364.1, read as the reverse complement.
CTCGTGCCTTCTACGACGGCGGGCGCGACCTGGCGCGGCTGCGGCAGGCCCAGGTGGTCTACACCCTGACGCAGTACCCGACGGTTCGGAAGGTGGGCTTCCAGGTGTCCGGGGAGCCCGCGGGCTGGCCGGTGGACCGTACCGAGTATGCGGATCTGCTTCCGGCGATCGTGGTGACCAGCCCGCTGATCGGCCAGTCGGTGAGCAGCCCGGTGACGATCGCCGGCACCGCCAACACCTACGAGGCGACGGTGAACGTACGGATACTCGACGCCTCGGGCACTGAGATCGCCACCGGCTTCACCACCGCTACCTGCGGCACCGGCTGCCGCGGCCGGTACGCCACCACGCTGGCTTACCGGGTCGCCGCGGGCCAGCCCGGCCGGATCCAGGTGTACGAGATTTCGGCCGAGGACGGCTCGCGGGTCAAGGTGGTGGACATTCCGGTGACCCTGACCCCGTGACCCGCAGGACGAAGGTCCCCGGACCGTGGCCCGAAGTATCTGTCTCCGTACCGCCCGCTGCGGTAGAAAGAGACGTGATCAGCGTCTACCTGCTCGACGACCACGAGGTGGTGCGTCGCGGCCTGCGTGACCTGCTGGAGCGCGAAGGTGATATCGAGGTGGTGGGGGAGTCGGCCAGCGCCGAGGAGGCGGTACGCCGGATCCCCGCGGTACGCCCCCAGGTGGCGGTGCTCGACGCCCGGCTCCCCGACGGCAGCGGCATCGACGTGTGCCGCGACATCCGTTCGGTGGACCCGTCGATCCGGGCGCTGATACTCACCTCGTACGAGGACGACGAGGCGCTGTTCGCCGCCATCATGGCCGGTGCCGCCGGCTACGTCCTGAAACAGGTACGAGGCACCGACCTGGTCGAGGCGGTACGCACGGTGGCCGCCGGCCGCTCCCTGCTGGACCCGACGGTGACCCAGCGGGTGCTCGACCGGCTGCGCCGGGGCGGCGACCAGCCGGCCGAGCTGTCCGCGCTGACCGAGCAGGAGCGCAAGATCCTGGAGCTGATCGCCGAGGGCCTGACCAACCGGCAGATCGCCGAGAAGATGTTCCTCGCCGAGAAGACCGTGAAGAACTACGTGTCCAGCCTGTTGTCCAAGCTGGGCCTGGAGCGCCGCACCCAGGCCGCGGTGCTCGCCACCAAACTCTTCGGCCGCCATGACTGACCGGGGCGGTGAGATTTCACTGCGCCGTAACGCGGGTTGCTCCTACGCTGGCGGGGTGGAGGTACGAGGGGAGCTCACCGACGTGATCCGGCGCCTGTACCACCGGCTGTACGGCTACCCGGATCCGGCCGAGCACTCGTACCTGGCACAGCTGCGCCGGGAGGCGACGCTGCTGCGTTCATCCGCCGAGCGGACCATGCGGCCGTCCGACGAGTTCGCCGCGCGGGTGCACCGCCTCGCCGGTCGGGTCGACGAATACGTCGGAGCCCACCCGCCTCGCCGTTAGCGACATGGTCACCACCCGCTCTGGCGAGGCCGTGGCGGGGGACTTCCGGCCGTGGGATTCGGGTCTTTGGACACAACCCTCCTGCCGTTCGGCAGATTCTCACCTTGGCCTCTGGACAAGGGTCGGCAACCGGCCGCTAATAGAAATCGCGCCCCAGAAATCGGCGCTCGGATCACCGGATTCCGGTGTCCGGCATTCTCGTTAGTTCTCCTTCGCAGTGCCCTGCTGTCGTACCACCGTGCGCGGATTCTGGTCACTGCCCGGTCGGTCCCGGAGGCGCCCCATGGCTGGCCCGCTCACCCTCGGAGAGGCCGAGGCTTATCTGGCCGCGGCCGGTTTCCGTACCGGCCCGATCGGCCGGGTGGGTGTGGAGCTCGAGTGGCTGGTACGCGATCGGAGCGACCCGTTCCTGCGGCCGTCGGTACCGCGGCTGTACGAGGCGCTGGCGGGGCTCGGCGATCTGGCGGGCGGCGACGACGGCTCCCCCGGTGGGGGCGCGCTGCCGGGTGGCGGGCGGCTCAGCATCGAGCCGGGTGGTCAGCTGGAGCTGAGCTCGGCGCCCGCCGCGTCGCTGGACGCGTGCGTTGCCACCGTGACCCACGAAGCCGCTCTGGTACGGGACGCTCTCGACGCCGCGGGGCTGGTGCTGGAGGGTTCGGGGCTGGATGTGGTGCGTACCCCGCACCGGGTGCTCGACGTGCCGCGGTACGCCGCATTGGAGGCGTACTACGACCGGCTGGGCGGCGACGGGCGGGCGGTGATGTGCAATTCCGCGTCGGTGCAGGTCTGCCTGGACGCGGGTGACGACTCCGACGGCTGGCCGGGATACCGGTACCGGTGGCGGCTGGCCGACTCGCTGGGGCCGGTGTTGCTGGCCGCGTTCGCCAACTCGCCGGGTCGGTCGGGATCGGGTGCGCGGCTGCGTTCGACCAGGCAGTTGCACCGATTCGGCACCGATGCGACGCGTACCCGCACCCCTCGCGGTGACCTGGATCCGCGCCGGGCGTGGTCGCGGTACGCCCTCGCCGCGCGGGTGGCGTTCGTACGCCAGGAAGGCCCCGCACCGTGGCTGACCGGTGAGGGCGGCAGCTTCCGGGACTGGCTGCGCGGCGGCGGTCCGCGCCCGCCGGAGCTGGCCGACCTGGAGCTGCATCTGGGCACGCTGGTGCCGCCGGTACGCCCCCGTGGCTACCTGGAGTTCCGGATGATCGACGCGCAGCCGGGAGCGGACTGGGTGGTGCCCCTCGCCGTCACCACCGCGCTGCTCGACGACCCGGTCGCGGCGGACATCGCGGCCGCCGCCTGTGAGCCGCTGCGCTCGTTGCGCCGGCACCGCGACTGGGTACGCGCGGCCCGGACGGGGCTGTCCGACCCGGCGCTCGGGGCGGCGGCGATGGTGTGCTTCGAGGCGGCGATCGACGCGCTGGGGCGGATGCCGGTGGCGGCGGAGATCCGGGCCGCGGTGGTGGGCTTCGCGGACCGGTATCCGGCGCGCGGACGGTGTCCGGCTGACGATGCGTTCGCCCCGGTCCGTCGCCGCCGGCCCGCCGCCGGCCCACCAGCCTCCGGCCCACGAGCCGAAGGCCCGCCAGCCTCGGGCCCACCCGCCGCCGGCCCGCCAGCCGCGTCCCTCCCGCGGTAGCGAAACAGGTCGGCTATCCGCCCCAGTACGGGATAAATCCGACTCGCGACGATGCCGGTCCAAAAATGGATTTGCCGGAAAGGGAATGTGAGGGTTGCCCCGATCGAGTGACATGAAATGCTATAAACCCGCACAGCCAGTGCGTCTAACTCGGTGTGAATAGAAAATAGCGTTGTGTTCATGGCCCCTCGGCGACGACCACGACGCGGAAGGAAGCCTGTGGTCGTGCGGGGCGCGGGTAAGGCCGGCGGCGAGGACGATTCGCCCTCGCCACTGCCGGCCGAGATCGCAGACCCGTTGCTGTGGCGAAGCGCGCAGCCGGTGCTCGCGCGCCATCCCGTCACGCCCCCCGGCGAACCGTGCCCGGGGTGTGGTGAGATCTCGCCCTGCGTGCCTCGCTGGCTCGCCGAGCGCGCTGTAGCGGTGGCGCGTGGCATCGCGCCACCTGCGGGGTTGCCGCAGTCTCCCGCCGGCTCCGGCAACCCCGCGTCGCCGCTGTCGGCGATCTCCGGCGCGGGGCTGTCGTCCGTTCCTCAGCCGCGCGCCGCCCAGCGCCGTCGCAGGCCCAGCCCACGCCCCCGGAACAGCGCGAACGGCTCAGGTACGAGAGACCACTCAGGTACGGGAGACCACTCGGGTACGGGAGATCACTCAGATACGGGGGACCGGGAGAGCGGGGACCGGGCCGAGGTCAACGCCTAGCCTCGCTCGACCCGAGGTATCACGACAGCCTCTGAGCCGACACCGGCGGGGCCGCTAGGGCCAGATCCGTATCGAGAGCCCGGTGAGGTTTGACAGACCCGGAAGGTCCGACAGCCCTGGCAGGTCGGGAAGGTCTGGGAGATCGGGGAGATCGGGCAGATCCGGCAGGTCGGGCAGCCCGGGAATCGGCGGCCGCGGCGGCCACGGCGAGGTGGTCGGAGTCGGCGGATCCACCGGCGGCGGCGTGGTGGGTGGTGTGGTGGTCGGCGGGATCGGCGGCGGCGTCGGAGACAGCGATGGTGGTCGGCTGGTAGGCACACTCGGGGAGGGTGCCGTGGTGGGCGCGGCCGGAGGCTGCGCC
>JBOGDE010000363.1:0-5635 GCA_050701695.1 Micromonosporaceae bacterium | reverse complement strand
GCCCGGGAGATGACCTCCCGGGCCGCCGCCAGATCGGCATCCACACCCGCGTCCAGGGTCCGGTACGTCACGACGGTGCCGCCGCACGCCGCAGCGTGCGGTCCACCGCGGCGAGATGGACCCCGAGCGCGTCCTCGAAACTCACGCTGGCCGCGTCGAACATCAGCTGCCGCCGTACCGCGAGTTCGGCGCCGGAGATGCCACCCAGCAGGGTGAGCGCGGTGGTGAGCGCCGCCGACAGGTCGTAGGCGACGTCGTGGACCAGGTTCAGCGCCGCCGCCTCGGAGGAGTCCAGCGCCGCCCCGAACAGCACCGCCCGGCGGATCGCCGCCGCGCTCGGCGCCTGCCGCGCGATCCGGTAGAGCGCCATCCCGGGCCACACCGCACCGTCCTGCACCGGCAGCATCAGCCGCGCCGGCGTGGCCGCGATCCGGTAGTCGGTGGCGAGCAGCGCGTCCAGCGCGAGGCCGCCACAGTCGCCGGAGGCCACCGCGACGCTCGGCACCGGCAACCGCTCCAGCCGGCGCAGCACCCGCTCCCACTTGCTGACCGCGGCCACGGTCAGCTCCGCCGACCAGCCGGACTCCGGTACGCCGGAGGCGTGCACCACCACGGTGGCCCCCTCGCCGAGGTCCTCGGCGCGGTCGCACACCGCGCCGACCGCCGCGATCAGCTCCGACGAGAGCCCCTGGCCGCCGTCCACGTGGACGATCAGTTCCGGCTGGTCGGTAGCGTCCTCCAGCCAGTCCCCGGTCACCACTGGACCACCGCGGTCTCGATCGTGGAGCCCGGCCCCATCGTCATCAGCACCCCGTAATCCCCTTCCTCGACAACGCCCTCGGCGAGCAGCCGCTCGTACGAGAACAGGAACGAACCGCTCGACAAATTGCCGTAGTCGCGCAGCACCTCGATGGTGTGGCGAACGTCGTACCGGGTCAGGCCGAGATTGACGCGGACCGCGTCGATCACCTTCTTGCCTCCGGAGTGGACCAGCCAGTGCCGGATGTCGTACTGCCGCAGACCCGCCTTCGCCAACACCCGGTCGATCACCCGGCGCGCGTTCGCACCGACCACGTACGGGACGTCCGGGTCCAGGTAGAAGCTGAAACGCCCCTGGTCGTCGTCCCAGTCGAACCGCATGGCGTCGACGGCGTCGGTGATGATGTGGCTGGCGAACGCCAGGATCCGGGCACCCGGCTGCGCTGCCGGCTCGGTGCCGTCGCGTGCCGGGGTGTGCAGCACGATCGCCGCCGCGCCGTCCCCGAACAGGCTGTTCACCACCGCGGTACGCATCGTGCCGTCGATGACGTACGCCGCCGAGCACGCCTCGGCGCAGACCATCACGGCGTACTTGCCCGGGTTCGCCGCCGACCACGCCGCCGTGCCGTTGAGCGCGTTGAGACCGGCGTTGCAGCCCATCCCGACCACGTCGACCCGGTGGCAGCTGGGGTCGATCCCCAGGTCCCGGATCAGCAGCGCGGTCAGGCCGGGGGTGAGGAATCCCGTGGTGGTGACGCAGCACAGGTACGAGATGTCCGACAGCGAGATGCCGGCGTCCTTCAGCGACGCCTGCAGCCCCCGGCCGGCCATGTCGACGGCGAGCCGCCTGTGTTTGCGCAGCAGGTCACCCTGTGGCTCCGGGACGATCTCGCCGGCGGCGTCGATGGCGGGAACGGTCAGGAAGCGGCGTTCGATCGCGCTGTTGAGGAAGACCGAACGCACCTTGGGTTCGGTGATCCGGAAATGGTCGAGAAGTTCTCTCTGGGAGTACGACTGCGCCGTTACGGCGGTGCCGACTCCGGCGATCTGGGGTGCCGCCAGCACCGGGCCACGGGCCTGGAGCGGCGTCATCTGCGGTGCCGGGGGGCTCAGACTGACCGTCATCGGAACGTCCACCCCCACATGCGTGGCTTGCTGCGCAGCCGGACCACGTACGTCGTCACGTCGACCACCTCTCTGCTGGCGCGGGCACTGCCCGCCTGGTTTCGGTTTCGGTTTCGATGAAGCGGGCGAGACGGGTGACGCCTTCGACGATCTCCGCTTCGCTGAGATAGCTGGTGGAGAGCCGGATTCCGGTGTCGCCGCCACCCTCGGGGTAGAAGTACGACATCGGCGTCCAGATCACGCCGAACTCCTCCGCCGAGCGCGCCAGTGCCGTGTTGTCGGCCCGGAACGGCACGTCGACGGCAAGGAAGAAGCCGCCGCTGGGTACGTTCCAGCGGACGCCGAGGGCGGTGCGGCGCTCCTCGGGGAAGCAGGCCTCGAGCTGGCGCAGCGTGGACCGCATGGTGTCGCCGTAGTACGCGGAGGTCCGCAGGTTCAGGGTGGAGGCCCGACCTCCGGAGCCGAGCAGCATGCCGGCCACCGCCGCCTGTGACAACGGCGAGGTGTTCACCGTGACCATGCTCTTGATCTTGACCAGCTGGTCGGCCAGCAGCTCCGTCCCGGCGTCGCCGGCGACCGGCTGATCGGCGACCGCGAACCCCACCCGGGCACCGGGGAACAGGGTCTTGGAGAACGAGCCGAGGTGCACCACCCGGTGCGTCCGGTCCAGCGCCTTCAGGGTGGGCAGCTGCGCCCCGGGGCTGACCAGCCGGTACGGGCTGTCCTCCAACAGCAGGATGTCGAGCCGCTCGGCCAGCTCCAGCAGCTCGTGCCGGGTCCCCAGCGGCACCGTGTTGCCGGAGGGGTTGGCGTGGTCCGGGATCACATAGCACGCCCGGGGCCGCCGCCCGGCCGCCCGCTCCGCGGCCACCGCCGCCTCCAGGTCCGCGCAGGAGAGCCCGTCGGCGCGTTCGGATACGGCCCGCACCGGTACGTCGAGCAGCCGTGCGGCCCCGGTGATGCCCACGTAGCAGGGGCTTGAGACCAGCAGTACGTCGTCCGGGCCCGCGAACAGCGCCCGCAGTGCCAGGAACATCGCCTCCTGCGCGCCGACGGTCACCACGATCGACTCCGGGGGTACGTCGATGCCCTCGTCGTCACGCAGCCAGTCGGCGATCAGTTCCCGGATCCGGCCGGCGGTGGGACCGTACTGGAACAGTGCGTCGCGCACCTGGGCCGCCGAATATCCTTCGTGTTCCAGATGGTCGATGTAGCGGCGGATGGCATCGAAGATCTGGCCGGTGTCGAAGAAGCCGTCGTACGGCCGTCCCGGCGCGAACGAGATCGCGTCCGGGTAACGCTGGGTAATCTCGTTCAGGAAATTCATCGTATCCAGAACGGGATCCGAGAGGCTGGGATGCAGATCCCGCTTATGCAGCCGCGGACCCGGGGAACCGGCCCCGGCACCGGCCAGCGAAGCGACCCCGGCCGCCACGTCGGAGTTCATCCGACCACCACGGGGAAAAGCCATCTCGACCCGCGATGACCGGGCAAAGTCAATTCTTCGGAACGGAGATTCGCCTCACCATTTCTGACGCTCTGCGCAGCCATTTGTCTGCCTTCCCCCGGGGGTCGCCATGATTCGCTGCCGACCCCGGCGAGAGTCACACAACGGTGCGACATTCGGCAAGGGCGCACCTGGGCGGGCACTGGATTCACGGCGTACCGGCACGGCATTTCCCCCTGTTCAACCGCGGCGTGTACGCGGTTGAACAGGGGGCAGCGTCGCGTCAGCTGGTGCCGTTACCGGGGCGGCGGTGACCCAGCCGCATTTCCAGGTCAGTGGCGATGTGCAGCCAGTCCGCCGAACACTGCCTGGCCACATCGGCGAGAATATACATGCAATGCGGCGGCACATTTCCCGCGACCGCTTGCCATTCCTCCACCCGGATCGCTCTGGAGAGGACCCAGCGCAGCAGCGAGCGACCCGATTCCGTCAACCGCAGCGACGGGTCGCTCCGCAATCCGTGCAGTTTCGAGCTGAGTTCGGATTCGACCGGCGAACCCGCCACCTCCACCCGGTCCACTGACAGTTCGACGCGACGCTGGACCGGCGGGCGTACCGCGTTCACGGGATCTTCACCGCGCTGGATGCGCTGGCGCACATCGCGCGCCGTAGAGGGCGAAACCCCTGCATCTCGTGCCACTTCTCGCAGCGACGCACCCGGACGGTTTCTGATGATCTCCGAGGCTCGACGCCTACCTTCCGCGTAGTCGAGCGGCCGCACCCGGCCGTCGCGGCCCACCCTGGCCCGGATCTCCTCGCCCGCCTGCACCCTCTGCCGGATCTTCGCCACGGTCCTGCCCCCGAGGCCCGCCAGCGCCGCGACGGCCCGGTCCGACCAGTCCGGGTGCGACACCACAATGCGCTCCGCGGCCCGCGCCCGGTCCGCCCGCGACAGCGGAAGACCGTGAGCGATATTCGTCTCCACCGCGAGCACGAACGCCTCGTGCTCGGTGCCGTCGAAGAATCGCACCTCGATCTTTTCGTCGCCGCGCAGTCGTGCGGCTCCCAACCGGTGCATCCCGTCGATGACGCGCATTGTGGAACGGTGAACGATAATCGGAGGGAGCTTCGCCTCCACACTTGCCAGGATGCGGGTATGCTCCGGATCTTCGCCTTTTTGCCGCGGAGAGTCGGCAGGCAACAACCGGGCGACCGGAAGCCACTCAGTCGGCGCATCCTCTAAAAGGCTTCGATAGGACCGGGACTTCGTCCCGTTGTGCGGGTTACCCGGGCTTTCTGTCGGTATGATGGCAGTAGACTGGCTCAAGATCACTCCCCCATGCGGTTGGCCCGATCGCGCATTCCGGCGCGCCGGCTTGAGCTCAGGACAAGTAGACGCACTGTGCCCCGCCTCCCCGAAGAAAGAAAAACCTCCGCTCGACCTGGACCGGATCCAGGATGGACCTCACGGACAAGCACACGCGTGCCGGTTGGTAAAACGTTCAAGGGCTTTTCGTGCGGACAGGCATTGCCTACCGCAACGATGCCCACGATCTCATCGGTGCGCCGATCTTAACTAAAGCCTAAGGACCTTAGGCAAGCCCGCAGTGGAGGCCGTCGGCCCGTACTTGACAACTCAGCACCGGGTTTTTGTCTGGATTTAAAGTGCTATGTCGTGGCGCAAATCGGCCAGTCTTCACCGTCTGTAATCTGGCCGATGCCAACTGTCCTACCTACGACAAGGAAAGCCGTTGTCCGTTCAGCGTGCACCCGGAGTCCACCATGACAGTCCCAAAGATCGGGATACCGGTGGGTAACAATATCCCGCTGGCCGGCAAATGATCAGCGCGTTTCCCCACGCATCGGACGCAGTACCGGACGATCTTGCTGTCCACTCACCGGCCGCGGACGACCCAACAGTTCCGCGATGTCCGCGACCGTCGGCGCGTCGAACAAGGTACGGATCTCCAGTTCGACTCCGAGCGTGGCGCGGATCCGCGAAACCAGGCGGACGGCGAGCAGCGAGTGGCCGCCGAGATCGAAGAAGTCGTCGTCGACACCGACCGTCTCCAGCCCGAGCACCTGCGCGAACGCGGCGCAGAGGATCTCCTCCTCGGCGGTGCTCGGGCCGCGGCTGCTGGCGCGTGCGGCGAAGTCCGGCGCCGGCAGCGCCTTCCGGTCGAGCTTCCCGGCCGCCGTCAATGGCAGGTCGGACAGGGTGACCAGCGCTCCCGGCACCATGTGCTCCGGGAGCCGCTGCGCCAGGTACGCCCGTACCTGCGCCTCGTCGACGCTGTCCTCGGC
>JBOGDE010000362.1:0-5719 GCA_050701695.1 Micromonosporaceae bacterium | reverse complement strand
GCATCCAGTCCGGATCCGCCGCCATCACCACCCGGTACAGCTCAGCCAGCGACATCCCCCAGAAGGTCGCGGAGTCGCCGCCGTCACCACCGCTGTCGTTCTCGACCGCCATCGGGATGCCTCACTTACCCTTGGCGGTCGCGACCAGATCACGCCGCAGCCGCTGCAACACCGCCGCGTTCCCGGCATCGGTGTCCGAATACGACACCGCCGCCGCGGCCACCCCCGACGCCGTACCCGACCACAGCTGATCCAGCGCACCGATCAACTCCAACGCGGCCGTCGAGGCCGACGCGTGAGCCGTACCAGCCTTCTTCACCGCCGGCAACGCACCAGAGGTGCCCTTGTAACCGCAGTCACCGATATCGCTGTTGCGGACCGCCATCGGCTCCCACCGGGCGAACTCCCTCGCCCAATCGCCCAGAGTGTCGATGTCGACCGAAACACCCTGGTAGGGCTCGTTACCCGAACCGTCCGTAACGCCCATGAATCCTCCCCGTACACCAAAGGCCGAGCCCATGGTGCCACACAGGCATGACCGAACGACAGACCCGAATCACTCCCTGTGGATAACCTCGGCGGCGGCCGCGACCAGGGGCAGCACCCGGTACGGGATCTGGTCGGCGAGCGCGATGATGGTCGATGCGCGGACGATCCCGGCGTAGGAGACGATGCCGTCAATCACCCGCTGCAGGTCGGCGTTGGAGCGGGCGACGATGCGGCAGAGCAGGTCGCCGCCGCCGGTGATGGTGTGCACCTCCAGCACCTCGGGGATGGTCACCAGGTGCGCGGCGACGTCGTCGTGGCCGCGGGACTGGCGGATCTCCAGGGTGACGAACGCGGTCACCGCGAACCCCAGCGCCGCCGGCGACACCTGGGGGCCGAAGCCCTGGATCACGCCCCGGGCGAGCAGCTTGTCCAGCCGCGCCTGCACCGTGCCGCGGGCGACACCGAGCCGGCGGGCGCACTCCAGGACCCCGATCCGGGGCTCGTCGGCGAACAGCGCGATCAAGCGGGCGTCCAGAGCGTCGAGGCTAGTCATATTGACCAGCCTAACCGCGTACACACAGGATGTTTTGTGCAAGCTGACCAGGCAATCAGCTACCAGTTGCCCACTGCCGCAACCGGAGCAATGCTCGCCCCAAGCAGCGACGCAACGATGCGAGGAGTGGCGATGACGCGGGCAATCGAACGGCCGGACACCCAGGGTCCCGACGACGACGTGGACGTCGACGATCTGGTGGGTGCGGTGCCGCATGACATCTCCCACGACCCGTTCCCGGTCAAGGGCGTGGACTACCTGCACTTCATGGTGGGCAACGCCAAGCAGACCGCGCACTACTACTCCACGGCGTTCGGGATGACGCTGGTCGCCTATCGCGGGCCGGAGACCGGCTTCGCCGACTACGCCGAGTACGTGCTCACCTCCGGGTCCGCCCGCTTCGTCATCACCGGTACGGTGCGCGCCGGCACCCCGGGCGCCGGGCACCACGCCCGGCACGGCGACGGCATCGTCGACATCGCGCTGGAGGTGCCGGACGTCGACAAGGCGTACCGGCACGCGATCGACCAGGGGGCGCACGGCCGCACCGAGCCGCACGAGGTCAGCGACGAGCACGGCACGGTACGGCTCGCCGTGATCGACACGTACGGCGAGACCCGCCACACCCTGGTCGACCGCTCGGCGTACACCGGGCCGTTCCTGCCGGGCTTCGCCAGCCGCGGCCCCATTGTCGACCGCTCCGCCGCGATCGAGGCGGGACTCCAGCCGAAGCGTTTCTTCCAGGCGGTCGACCACGTGGTCGGCAATGTCGAACTGGGCAAGATGGACGCGTGGGTGAGGTTCTACAACCAGGTCATGGGGTTCACCAACATGGCCGAGTTCATCGGTGACGACATCGCCACCGAATACTCCGCGCTGATGTCGAAGGTGGTCGCCAGCGGCACCCGGAAGGTGAAGTTCCCGCTCAACGAGCCGGCGGCCGGCAAGAAGAAGTCGCAGATCGACGAATACCTCGAATTCTACGGAGGGCCGGGCGCGCAGCACGTCGCGCTCGCCACCAACGACATCCTGTCCACTGTGGATGCGATGCGGACGGCCGGCGTGGAATTCCTGGCGACGCCGGACTCGTACTACGACGACCCTGAGCTGCGGGGCCGGATCGGCAAGGTGCGGGTGCCGATCGAGGAGCTGAAGCAACGCAAGATCCTGGTGGACCGGGACGAGGACGGCTACCTGCTGCAGATCTTCACCAAGCCGGTGCAGGACCGCCCGACGGTCTTCTTCGAGCTGATAGAACGGCACGGCTCGATGGGCTTCGGCAAGGGCAACTTCAAGGCCCTGTTCGAGGCGATCGAACGCGAGCAGGAGCGGCGCGGCAACCTGTGAGCCGGCGCTCGCGCCCTGACGGGCCGGCCTGTGGCGGCGGGGCTGGGTCCGGCAGGATGGGCGCATGAGTGACGGCACCCCACCTGGCTGGTATCCGGATCCGGTCGACACCGACGTGCAGCGGTACTGGGACGGCGAGCAGTGGATCGGTGAGGCGATTCCGGCCGACGCCACCCCGCCGGCAAGCCCGCCGAGCCCGGCGCCCGCCTACGCCCCCGAGCCGCAGCCCGCCAGCGCCGCGGTCGCCACGCAGGTCGAGGCTCCCGCGGTGGTGCCCGGTCTCGGCCCCGGACAACCCACCCTGGTGTACGGGGAGCCACTCGCCCCGGTGAGCGCCCGGTTCATGGCCCGGTTCGTCGACATCCTGGCGGTGGCGGGGCTGAACCTGGTGGTCAACGGCTGGTTCCTCTACCAGTGGTGGCAGGAGGTGCTGGCCACACTGCCGGAGACCCAGCGCTACCTCGCCGGCCAGATCTCCGAGCTGCCGCCGCCGACCGACCGTGCCGTCAATCTGCAGTACGCGATCTTCGGGATCGGGATCGCGCTGTGGTTCGCGTACGAGGTGCCGGCGCTGGCCAGCAGCGGGCAGACGCTGGGCAAGCGGCTGTTCCAGGTCCGGGTGATCCGTGCCGACGGCGCCCGCCCGGGCTTCCGCGCCGCGTTCTCCCGCTGGTCCTTCATGGCGATTCCGCACCTGGTCTTCCCGTGCCTGGTGCCGTTGCAGGTCGCCGATGCCCTGTGGTGTACGTGGGACCGGCCGCTGCAGCGGTGCCTGCACGACAGGTGGGCCCGCACCCTGGTGGTGCACGCGCCACCCGTACCGACACCTGAACCTTCTGGAGGCAACCATGACCGAGTTGACCCGCGCTGACCTGGCGGCGCTGCCGTCGTACGTGCCGGGGCGCAACCCGGCCGACCTGGCGCGCGAACTGGGGCTCACCGAGGCGATCAAGCTGGCGAGCAACGAGGTACCGTACGGTCCGCTGCCCGGGGTGGCCGACGCGATCGCGGCGGCGGCTCAGCAGGTGCACCGCTACCCGGACATGGGCGTGGTGGCGCTGCGCTCGCTGATCTCCGAGCGGTACGGCGTCGCCCCGGAGCGGATCGCCACCGGCTGCGGGTCGGTCGCGCTCGCCGAGCATGTGGTGAAGGCGGCGATGCTGCCCGGCGACGAGATCGTCTACTCCTGGCGGTCGTTCGAGGCGTACCCGATCATCGCGGCGGGGGCGGCGGCGACCAGCATCAGGGTGCCCAACACCGCCGAGCACGGACACGACCTGGACGCGATGGCGGCGGCGATCACCGACAACACCCGCGTCGTGCTGGTCTGCAACCCCAACAACCCGACCGGTACGGCGGTGCGGCGTGGCGAGCTGGAGCACTTCCTCGACGCGGTGCCGGGCGACGTACTGGTGGTGATCGACGAGGCTTACCGGGAGTTCGTCACCGACGCCGAGGTGCCCGACGCGCTGCGGCTCTTCGGTGACCGGCCGAACGTGGTGGTGCTGCGTACCCTCTCCAAGGCGTGGGGGCTGGCCGGGCTGCGGGTCGGCTGGATGGCCGCCGCCCCCGAGGTGGCCGACGCGGTACGCAAGGTGGTGACCCCGTTCTCCACCAACGCGGTCGCGCAGGCCGCGGCGATGGCGGCGTTGGACGCCTCCGACGAGATGCGGCGCCGGGTCGATCTGGTGGTCGCCGAACGGGAACGCGTCCACAAGGCGATCCTGGCGCTGGTGCCCGACGTACCAGCCACGCAGGCCAACTTCGTCTGGCTGCCGCTGCGCGACCGGGCCGCCGCCTGCGCCGCCGCCTGCGAGCAGCGGGGCGTGATCGTACGCGCCTTCCAGGGCGACGGCGTCCGCGTCACCATCGGCACCCCGGAGGAGAACGACACCTTCCTCACCGCCGCCGAGGCCGCCCTGGCGAGCTAGCGCGATGGCCGCACCTAGCGCGTGGACGTACTAGCGCATGGACGCTTGAGCGGAGAATCGGGTGACGGCGTCGGTGAAGGTACGCCGATCCAGCTCCAGGAGGGCCAATCGGACCGGGTAGTGGATGGTGAACTCGCGGTGCCAGAGCGGCAGGCCGCGCGGCGTGAGCAGGCCGGGCGGGTCGGTCTGGACCCGGATCACCCGGCCACCGTGCGAGGGCTGGAGCCCGCGGATCGCCGACCACGGCGCCGCGGCCCGGCCCCGCCAGGTGGACCACGCGATGCCCTCGGCCGAGATCACCAGCTGGTAGCTACGCCACATCCGGCGCTGGTTGACCGTCAGCCAGGCGTACACCGGCATCATCGCCAGCAACACCGATCCCAGGATCGCCGTGACCACGACCACCGGGGTGGACAGCGTGGGCTGCATCGCCATCCCGACCAGGGAGAACGCGGCGCCGGTGAGCGACAGCACGACGCCGAGGGCGCTGAGGGCCAGCCAGCCCTGGCCCCGGCTGATCGAGGCGACCAGGGCTTCGGAGTCATTGCGGATCACCACGGCCTCACGGTAACCACCGCCGGCCACCGCTCAGTCGGCACTCGGCCCCAGGCGGCACTCGGCCTCAGTCGGCACTCGGCCTCAGTCGGCACTCGGCCCCAGTCGGCACTCGGCCCCAGGCGGGACTCGGTCTCAGGCGGGGCTCGGCCTCAGGCGGGGCTCGGCCTCAGGCGGGGCTCGGCCTCAGGCGGCGGCGGCTTCGATGGCGGTGGAGAGGTCGGCGAGATCCTGGCGCAGGGCGCCTTCGATGACGCGGGTGACCATGCCACCGAAGAACACAGCGATCACGCGCTCGGCGAGCCGCTGCGGCGGTGCGGTGGAGAACCGGCAGTGCACCCGGGTGTGCCCGTCGCGCGGCGTGAAGTCGTACGCGATGCGGTAGTCACCACCCTCGCCGCGCGCCGAGATCACACATCGGTGGTACGGGTGCAGCTCCACCACCCGCAGTTCCTCGGTCACTGGCGCCTCGTCGCGGAGCGTACGGGTCTCCCGCCAGGTGGTGCCGATCTCGAAGCCGTCGCCGTGCAGCGGCTCGACCGAGTCCACGGTCGACATCACCTCGGCACGGACGGACAGATCGGTGAAGGTATCCCACACGCGGTCGATCGGCGCCCGTACCAGTCGGGCGACCTCGATCGTGGCATGCGCACCCGGCACCTCTTTACGGTACGACGAAACGGGCACTTCACACGAGAGCCACTCCAGGATCAAGGGCGCCTTGGCGTCGAGATGCCCATGATCACGGCGATGCGGGGGCGATGCGGCCGGTGACCTCGCCGAGGCCGATGACGGTGCCGTCCGGGCCGGGGGCGGTGCCGGCGATCGTCACCGTGTCGCCATC
>JBOGDE010000361.1:0-5751 GCA_050701695.1 Micromonosporaceae bacterium | reverse complement strand
GTGCACGACACGGCCAGGCCGCTGCGGTACGTGCTCGGCGCCAACCTGCTCTCCGCCGTACTGTGTCCGATCCTGGTCTACCCGGCCGGGCTCGGTCTGGTCGGCTCCGCGGTCGCCAACGTGACCGCCCAGGCGGTCTCCGCGGCGCTGTTCCTACGTGCGCTGCGCGCCGAGCGGGTCTCGGCCCGGCCCGACCCCGTGGTGCTGCGCGCCCAGCTTCGGGTGGGTCGTGACCTGGTGCTGCGTACGGTGGCGTTCCAGGCCTGCTTCCTGTCGGCCGCGGCGGTCGCTTCCCGGTTCGGCGCGGCGTCGCTGGCGGCACACCAGATCGCGCTGCAGCTGTGGTTCTTCGTCGCGCTGCTGCTGGACTCGGTCGCGATCGCCGCGCAGTCCCTGATCGGCGCCGAGCTGGGGGCCGGCCGGGTGGCCTCCGCGCGCCGTACCGGCCGGCGGATCGCGCTGCTCGGCGGCGGGCTCGGAGTCGGGTTCGCGGCGCTGGTGGGGGTGCTGGCGGGGCCGCTGCCGCGGCTGTTCACCAACGATCCGGCGGTGTGGGAGCGGGCCGCCGTCACCTGGCCGTGGTTCGCCGGCATGCTGCCGGTCGCGGGGGTGGTGTTCGCGCTGGACGGCGTCCTGATGGGTGCCGGCGACGTGCGGTACCTGCGCAATCTCACCCTGGTCGCCACGCTGGGGGCGTTCCTGCCGGCGATCTGGACCGCGTACGCCCTGCAGCTCGGGCTGGTCGGCGTCTGGGCCGGGCTGACCCTGTTCGTGGTGGTACGCCTCGTCGCGCTGCTGCTGCGGATGGCCACCGGCCGCTGGGCGACGCCGGGCACCGGGGCGCCGCGACCGGTGGAGCAGCCGGTCTGAGAAGCTTGGCGACCGTGGGTACGAGTGGACTGACCATCGTCGACAAGCCGGCCGGGATCACCTCGCACGACGTGGTGGCACGGATCCGGAAACTCGCGCAGACCCGGCGGGTCGGCCACGGAGGCACCCTGGACCCGATGGCGACCGGCGTCCTGGTGATCGCGATCGGGCCGGCGACCCGGCTGCTCACCTACGTCAGCGGCAGCGACAAGGCGTACACCGCGACGATCCGGCTGGGGCAGGCGACGGTGACCGACGACGCCGAGGGCGAGGTCACCGCCGGCGCGGACGCCTCGGCGGTCACCGAGGAGGCGATCCGCGCCGGTCTGGCACCCCTCACCGGAGAGATCGCCCAGGTACCGAGCGCGGTGAGCGCGATCAAGGTCGGCGGCAAGCGGTCGTACGCCCGGGTGCGGGCCGGCGAGCAGGTGCGGCTGAAGCCGCGCCAGGTCACGGTGAGCCGTCTGGAGCTGCTGCGGGTAGTCCGTCCGGCGCCGGAGCTGGTCGACTGCGACGTCGCGGTGGAGTGCTCGTCGGGCACCTACGTGCGCGCGCTCGCCCGCGACCTGGGGGCCTCGCTCGGGGTCGGTGGGCACCTGACCGCGCTGCGGCGTACCAGAGTCGGAGGGTTCTCCATCGAGGCGGCGCGCACGCTGGACACCCTGGCCGAGACCGGGCAGGCGGTGACCATGTCCCTGCGGGAGGCGGCGGCGCTCCTGTTCGCCCGGCGCGACGTGACCACCCCCGAGGCGGTACGGCTCTCCCACGGCAACCCGCTCGACCCGGCCGGAATCGACGGCCCGTACGCGGTGTTCGACCCGGAGGGGGAGGTGCTCGCCGTGGTACGCGAACGCGACGGCAAGGCCCGCCCCGAGGTGGTCCTGGCACCCGCCGGCCGTGACGGATGACCGCCTCGAGGGGTTAGACATGCTGGACGGTCAATATCAACTCGCCCGAGGAGGGTGACGAAGTGCAGCGGTGGCGCGGTCTGGAGAGTGCACCCAGTGGCTGGGGACGATCGGTGGTGACCATCGGTGTCTTCGACGGTGTGCACCGTGGGCACCAGCAGATCATCGGGCACGCGGTGAAGCGCGCGCAGGAGCGCGGGCTGCGCTCGGTGGTGCTCACCTTCGACCCGCACCCCGCCGAGGTGGTACGCCCCGGCAGCCACCCGGCGGTGCTCAGCGATCCGGCGCGCAAGGCGGAGCTGATCGAGCGGCTCGGGGTCGACGTGCTCTGCGTACTGCCGTTCACCCAGGAGTTCAGCCGGCTGCCGGCCGAGGAGTTCGTGCACGACGTCCTGGTCGAGCACCTGCATGCCGCCCTGGTGGTGGTGGGCGAGAATTTCCGGTTCGGGCACAAGGCTGCCGGTGACGTGGCGCTGCTGACCCGGCTGGGGCGTACGTTCGGCTTCGCCGTCGAGGGTGCGCCGCTGGTCTCGGACGACGACACGGTGTTCAGCTCGACGTACATCCGGGCGTGTGTGGCGGCGGGGGACGTGAGCGCGGCCGCGGCGGCGCTGGGGCGTCCCCACCGGCTCGACGGTGTGGTGGTACGCGGGGACAGGCGCGGCCGGCTGCTCGGCTACCCGACGGCCAACCTGCTGCCCCGCCCGTACGCGGGCATCCCGGCCGACGGGGTGTACGCCGCCTGGCTGGTACGCGACAAGGCCGGTGACCGGCTGCCGGCGGCGGTCAGCATCGGCACCAATCCGACGTTCGCGGGGCAGGAGCGGCGGGTAGAGGCGCACGTCCTGGACTTCCACGAGGACCTCTACGGCGAGCAGATCTCGCTGGACTTCATCGCACGACTGCGCGAGATGCGCACGTACGACACCGTCGAGCTGCTGGTGGCGCAGATCGAACGCGACATCAGCCAGACCCGTACGGTGCTCACCGACCAGTAGCCGTTTAGGTGCCGGCCCGGGTCGGCTGGTAACCTTGCGGATGCGCCGACTACTCGGCGTGATCTCGCGTGCCTGCACGGCGCCGTGGGTGCGAGATCGGTGACAGGCCATGAGCCGCACCTCATCGAAGGCGCTCGACGTACACGTAGAGGGAGAACATGGCGCTCGACGCAGCCAGCAAGCAGACGATCATCGCCGACAACGCCACCGTGGATGGCGACACCGGCTCTCCGGAGGTCCAGGTCGCGCTGCTGACCACGCGGATCAAGGGCCTGACCGAGCACCTCAAGCAGCACAAGCACGACCACCACAGCCGGCGCGGCCTGCTGTTGCTGGTGGGCCGTCGGCGGCGACTGCTCGGCTACCTCGCCAAGAAGGACATCAACCGCTACCGAGCACTCATCGAGAAACTCGGTCTGCGGCGCTAAGCCACGAACCTCCTTCGACTTCCCTAGAGTCGGAGGAGGTTCACCGTTTACCGGACGGTTTCGGGTGCGACCCGTAGGGGAGCCCGGCGCGCACCGGTCCTCGGTAGTGGTCCCCGGGTGATACCGCGCAACACAGCGGAGCCCGTGGACTTCGATCGAAGACCGGCGCGGAGCAGCTCCCCCGATCGTTCCCGGCATCGCCGGCCAGGGTCCGGACCGGACCCGGCACACGAAGGAGCAATCCGTACCATGACCGAACCAATCCCCAATTCGTTGGGTGACCACACCACGAAGGCCGTGATCGACAACGGCAGCTTCGGCACCCGCGAGATCACTCTGTCCACCGGGCGGCTGGCCCGGCAGGCGGCCGGCAGCGCGATCGCGCAGCTCGGCGAGACCGTCGTGCTCTCGGCCACCACCGCCGGCAAGTCGCCAAAGGAGTTCCTGGACTTCTTCCCGCTCACCGTCGACGTCGAGGAGCGGATGTACGCCGCGGGCCGGATCCCCGGCTCGTTCTTCCGGCGGGAGGGGCGCCCCAGTGAGGACGCGATCCTCACCTGTCGTCTGATCGACCGGCCGCTGCGGCCCAGCTTCGTCAAGGGGCTGCGCAACGAGGTGCAGGTCGTCGAGACCATCCTGGCGCTCGACCCCTCGCACCCGTACGACGTGGTCGCGATCAACGCCGCGTCGCTGTCGACCACGCTCGCCGGGCTGCCGTTCAGCGGCCCGATCGGCGCCACCCGGATGGCGCACATCGACGGCACCTGGGTGGCGTTCCCGACCCACCAGGAGCTGGAGAAGGCGACCTTCGACATCGTGGTCGCCGGCCGGGTGCTCGACGACGGCGACGTCGCGATCATGATGGTCGAGGCGGAGGCCACCGAGAACGTGATCGCGCTGGTCGGCAGTGGCTCGACCGCCCCGACCGAGGACATCGTCGCCAGCGGCCTGGAGGCCGCCAAGCCGGCGATCAAGGCGCTCTGCAAGGCGCAGTCCGAGCTGGTCGCCGTCGCCGGCAAGGACACCACCGAGTTCCCGGTCTTCCTGGACTACCAGGACGACGTGTACGGGGCCGTGGAGGCCGCCGCGTCGACCGACCTCGCCGAGGCGCTGAAGATCGCCGCCAAGCAGGAGCGGGAGACCCGGCTCGACGAGATCAAGGCGTCGGTCAAGGAGCGGCTGGCCGGCGACTTCGAGGAGCGCGACAAAGAGGTCAGTGCCGCGATCCGGTCGCTGACCAAGAAGCTGGTACGCCAGCAGGTGCTCCGCGACCAGGTGCGTATCGACGGCCGCGGCCCGCGCGACATCCGGCCGCTGTCCGCCGAGGTGGATGTGCTGCCGCGGGTGCACGGCTCGGCGCTGTTCGAGCGCGGCGAGACCCAGATCCTGGGGGTTACCACGCTGAACATGCTGCGCATGGAGCAGGCACTCGACACGCTCTCGCCGCAGAAGTCCAAGCGGTACATGCACAACTACAACTTCCCGCCGTACTCCACCGGTGAGACCGGCCGGGTCGGGTCGCCGAAGCGGCGCGAGATCGGGCACGGTGCGCTTGCCGAGCGGGCCCTGATCCCGGTGCTGCCGAAGCGGGAGGACTTCCCGTACGCGATCCGCCAGGTCTCCGAGGCGCTCGGCTCCAACGGCTCGACCTCGATGGGCTCGGTGTGCGCGTCGACGATGTCGCTGCTGACCGCGGGCGTACCGCTGGCGGCGCCGGTGGCCGGCATCGCGATGGGGCTGATCTCCGACGAGGTGGACGGCAAGACCTCCTACGTCACCCTCACCGACATCCTCGGCGCCGAGGACGCGTACGGCGACATGGACTTCAAGGTCGCCGGCACCGGTGAGTTCGTCACCGCGCTGCAGCTCGACACCAAGCTCGACGGGCTCCCGTCCGACGTGCTGGCCGCCGCGCTGCAGCAGGCCCGGGAGGCCCGGCTGGCGATCCTGGACGTGATGGCGCAGGCGATCGGCGGCACCGCCGAGATGTCGCCGAACGCGCCGCGGGTGATCGCGATCAAGATCCCGGTCGACAAGATCGGCATGGTGATCGGGCCGAAGGGCCAGACCATCAACGCGATCCAGGACGAGACCGGTGCCGAGCTGTCCATCGAGGACGACGGCACCATCTACATCGGCTCCACCGACGGTCCGTCGGCGGAGGCCGCGGTGGAGCGGGTCAACGCGATCGCCAATCCGCAGATGCCGAAGGTGGGCGACCGCTTCCTCGGCACCGTGGTGAAGACGACCGCGTTCGGCGCGTTCATCTCGCTGGTGCCCGGCCGCGACGGCCTGCTGCACATCTCCAAGATCGGTGAGGGCAAGCGGGTCGAGAAGGTCGAGGACCACCTCAACGTCGGCGACAAGGTCGAGGTGCAGATCGCCGACGTCGACCAGCGCGGCAAGATCTACCTGGACAAGGCCGGTGCGGCGCCCAGCGAGAAGTCCGAGCGCGGCGGTGGCCGACCCGATCGCGGAGACCGGCCCGAGCGTGGCGGTGACCGGCCCGAGCGCGGCGAGCGCCGGGACTCCCGGCCACCGCGCGCC
>JBOGDE010000360.1:0-5817 GCA_050701695.1 Micromonosporaceae bacterium | reverse complement strand
ACGGAGCCTGTGGCGGAGCCACCGGCGAGGAGGACAACGCCGCCAGGGAGCGCCTGGTGCCGGCGCAGCGCCGGCGCCCTATCGGCGCGACCTCTAACTCTCCCGGGAGTCGGTGGGGCGGATCTGGAGCTTGCGGCCCCGGCCCTGCCGGAACGCGTCCAACGCCTGGGGGTACGCGTCGAGCGGGAAGTGGTGGCTGATCATCGTGCCGGCGTCGACCACCTGATTGGCCATCAGCTCGACCGCCCGGCCGAAGCTGTGCAGCACGGCCATGCTCCCCACCACGGTGATCTCGTCGTGGTAGATCCGGAACGGGGAGAACGTGGCGGTCGCCTCGGCGGCGGCGACACCGAACACCTGGAACGTGCCGCCGCGCCGTACCCGCCGCAGGCCGTCCTCGATGGCCGGTACGGCGCCCGTACAGTCGACCACCACCTCCCAGCCCAGGGGTCGTCCCAGTTCGTCGGCGGTACGCGCCACCGCGTCGGCGCCGAGTTTCGCGGCGACGCCGAGCCGCTCCGGTTGCAGGTCGACCACCGAGACACTGGCCGCCCCGGCGTACCGGGCGAGCTGGGCCATCAGCAGACCCATGGTGCCCGCCCCGTACACCAGGTAGTGCTCGCCGAGCCGGCGGGGCAGCAGGTCGAAGCCGTGCACCGCGCAGGACAGCGGTTCGATCAGTGCGGCGTGCTCCAGCGGGACCGCGTCCGGCAGGGCAAAGCAGTTGGCGGCCGGGGCGAGGGCGTACTCGGCGCAGGCGCCGGGCCGGGTGACGCCGATCGCGTTCCAGCGTTCGCACAGGTTGCCGCGCCCGATGGCGCAGAAGTGGCACTCGCCGCAGAACAGCGACGGGTCGACCGCCACCCGGTCGCCGGCGGCGACGTCGGTGACATCCGCACCGACCGCCACCACGGTCCCCGCGAACTCGTGCCCCGGAATTATCGGGTACGGCGTGGGCGCGAACTCGCCGTCGACGATATGGATGTCGGTGCCGCAGATGCCGACCGCGGCCACCTCGACGACCACCTCGCGTGGCCCCGGCGCCGGATCGTCCACCGTGGTCACCGAAACCACTCCGGGCTGTTCCACGATCGCCGCGCGCATCACTTCACCGCCCCCAGGGACAGGCCGCGTACCAGCCATTTCTGTGCGATCCAGCCGGCCAGCACGACCGGCAGCGCCGCCATCGTGGAGGCGGCCGACAGCCGTGCCCAGAACAGCCCCTCACTGGTGATGAACCCGACCAGGAACACCGGTACGGTGGCCGCCCGGGTCGCGGTCAGGCTGACCGCGAAGAAGAACTCGTTCCAGGCGAAGATGAAGCAGATCAGGCCGGTGGCGGCGAGTCCGGGGGCGATCATCGGCAGGATGATCGACCGGATCTCGGTGAACAGCCCGGCACCGTCCACCCTGGAGGCCTCCAGCACCTCCTTCGGCAGCTCCAGCAGGAACGACCGGATCATCCACACCGCGATCGGCAGGTTCATCGCGGTGTAGACCAGCGCCAGGAACGTGACGTTGTCCAGCATCCCCACGTTCTTCGCGATCAGGTAGAGCGGCAGGATGATCGCCACCGCCGGCATCATCCGGGTGGAGATGAAGAAGAACAGCGAGTCCCGCCACAGCGGAATCCTGGCCAGCGACAGCGCGTACGCCGCCGGCGTGGCTAGCAGGATCACCAGCACCGTCGAGATCAGCGACGCGCTCAACGAGTTCATGAAGTACGGCGCGAAGTCCCGCGCCAGGATCTCCCGGTACTGCTCCAACGTCGGGCTGAACAGGAACGTCGGCGGGTCGGTGGACGCGTCGGCCTCCTGCTTGAACCCGGTCAGGAACATCCAGAGCACCGGGAAGAAGAACCCGATGCCGACCACCCAGCCGAGTACGGCGACCCCGAGCGACCTGCCCCGTACCCGGCGGTTGCGGCGCACCGGCGCCCGATGGGTTGTCACGGTCACACTGCTCACGGCTCACACCTCTTCCTTGAACAGCCCCGAGATCACCCGCAGCGCGAACGTGGCGATCACGATGGTCCCGGCGACCACGATCACGCCGGCCGCGGCGGCCTCACCGACGTCGAAGGCCCGGAACGCCTGCAGGTAGATGAAGTACGGCAGGTTGGTCGTCGCCTGCCCCGGACCCCCCTGGGTGATCATGAAGATCGGGTCGAAGGTCTGCACGATGAAGATCGACCCGAGCAGGATCCCCAGCTCGATGAACTGCCGCAGGTGCGGCAGCGTGATCCGCTGGAACACCGCCCACGGACCGGCCCCGTCCACCTTCGCCGCCTCCAGAATCTCGGGCGACTGGCTCTGCAGCCCGGCGAGCACGATCAGCATCATGAACGGCGTCCACTGCCAGGTGAGCACCAGCACGATCGAGACCATCGGGTACTGGCTCACCCAGTCCGTGTTGCCCGCGCCGAACGGCCCGAGCACCCAGTTGACCAGCCCGTACACCGGGTTCAGTAGGGAGGTCTTCCACAGCAGCGCGGCCGCCGCGGGCATCACCAGGAACGGTGTGATCAGCAGGGTACGGACCACACCGCGCCCGAAGAACCTCTTGTCCAGCAGTACGGCGAACCCGATGCCGAGCAGCATCGAGAGCACCACCGCGCTCGCCGTCAACACCACCGTGTTCAGTACGGCGTTGCGGAACAGCGCGTCGCCGAGCACCTTGCCGTAGTTGGCGAGCCCGACGAACTCGTCCGACCCGGGTCGCAGCAGGTTCTCCGACCGCGTGCTGTAGTACAGCGTCAGCAGGAACGGCAGCTGGGTGAGCACGATCGCGAACACCAGCGCCGGCAGCAGCGGCGTACGCCTGCGCCACCGCTCCCCCACCGTGCGCCTGCCCTTCACCGGCCGCCGCGTCGGGGCGGCGACCGGTAGTGCGTCCACCGCCGTCATTTCTGGTATTCGCCCTTCCGGGCGGTCTCCTCGGCGTACTTCTGCGCCTTGGCGAGCGCCTCGTCGACGGTCTGCCGGCCGGCGATCGCCGCCGAAATCTCCTGCGAGACCTTGGTGCCGAGATCCTGGAACTCGGGGATCGCGACGTACTGCACGCCGACCCACGGCTGCGGGTGCACACCGGGCTGCGTGACGTTGACGTTCTTGATCGAGTCCAGCGTCGGCCCGGCGAACGCGCCGGCTGCTTTCTGGTACTCGGGCAGGTCGTAGGTGGACTGCCGCGCGCCGGGTGGCACCCGGGCCCAGCCGAGCTTCTCGCCCACCAGCTTGTGGTACTCCTTGGACGTCGCCCAGGACATGAACTGCCAGGCGGCGTCCTTCTTCTTCGAGGTCTCCGGGATCGCCAGCGACCACGCCCACAGCCAGCCCGAGGCCTTCGTCTTGTCGACCGGCGCGGGGACGTACCCCATCTTCCCGGCGACCTTGCTGGTCTTTTCGTCCTCCAGCAGGCTGGCCGCGACGGTGGCGTCGTACCACATCGCGGCGTTGCCCTGGCCGGTGGCGGTCAGGCACTCGGAGAAGCCGGCGTTGGGGGCGCCGGGCTCGCCGTAGCTGCGGATCAGGTCGACGTAGAACTGCACCGCCCGCCTGGTTTCCGGTGAGGTGAGCTTGGCGTTCCACTGCTCGTCGTACCACTGGCCGCCGAAGGTGAGGATGAGGGTGTTCAGCGGAGCCAGCACCTCACCCCAGCCGGGCAGGCCGCGCAGGCAGATCCCGGCGACCTTGTTCTTCGGGTCGTGGAGCTGCTTCGCGTACGAGGCGACCTGCTCCCAGGTCGGGTTGCTCGGCATGGTGATGCCGGCCTTGTCGAACAGGTCCTTGCGGTACATCAGGAAAGACGACTCGCCGTAGAACGGCACGGCGTGCATCTGGTCCTGGTACGACAGTGCCTGCCGGACCGGCGGCAGCAGGTCGTCGGCGTCATAGTCGCCCTTGGACGCGTACCCGTCGAGGTTGGTGAGCCAGCCGTTCTTGGCCCAGATCGGCGTCTCGTACGTGCCGATGGTGACCACGTCGTACTGGCCGCCCTGGGTGGCGATGTCCTGGGTGACCCGGTCGCGCAGCTCGTTCTCCGGCAGCGTGACGAAGCGGAGCTTGACGCCCGGATGCTCCTTGGTGAACTCGTCGCTGAGCTTCTCGATGTCCTGCATCTGCGGGTTGGAGACGGTGGCGATGGTGACGGTCTCGTCTCCGTCGCCGCCGCCACCGCCCGCGCCGGCGCACCCGGTGGTTAGGGCGAGTACGCCGATGGCCAGTGCGGCCACGGCCTGTCGGGCTGCCATCTCAGTCCTCCTCAGGGCTGGTTTCTGCTGGCGGTGCTGAGCCCCGACGTCCGCTCATATGAGCGGACCTCAACGTCAATTGAGCAAACGGCTGGAGTTCATTGAAGATCTGTGCTTCCCGCCGGTCAAGAGTTTGTGCAAGAATGAGCCGCATTGCGCTCAGATGAGCGATACGCCACCCGAGACCCGAGGACGGCCGATGACAGCGGAGGTACGGCCCGCCGAGCTGATCCGCGCGGCCGCCATCGCGCGCCGCTACTACATCGACAACGCGTCGAAGGTGGAGATCGCCGAGGAGTTCGGAATCAGCCGGTTCAAGGTGGCCCGGGTGCTCGACGAGGCCCGCGCGGCCGGGCTGGTGCGCATCGACATCGCGGTGCCGGCCGAGATCGACCCGGAGCTGTCCGACCGGCTGCGCACCCGGTACGGGCTGCGCGAGGCCATCGTGGTGGCCACCCCGGACGACTCCGACCACACCCTGCGCCAGCAGCTGGGCAGGATCGCCGCCGGCTACCTCACCGAGGTGGTCGAAGAGGGCGACGTGGTCGGGCTGGCGTGCTCCCGCACCCTGCACGCGATGACACTGGCGCTGACCGAGCTGCCGAAGATCACGGTGGTGCAGCTGACCGGCGTACACCCGGGAGGGGTGGAGGAGAACTCCGTCGAGCTGGTCCGCCGGGTGGCCAGCCTGGCCCGCGGCCCCGCCTTCCCGGTGTACGCGCCGCTGCTGGTCTCCGACGCCGCGACCGCCCGGGGGCTGCGGCAGCAGCCGCAGGTTGCCGAGGCGATGAAGCGCTACCGCGACCTCACCACGGCGGTGGTCGCGATCGGCTCCTGGCACCCGCCGATGTCGCTGGTACGCGACAGCCTCGCCCCCGCCGACGGCGAGCGGCTGCGCAAGCAGGGGGTACGCGCGGAGGTCTGCGCCGGGCTGCTCGACGACGCCGGCAAGCCGGTGTCCGCGCTGGCCGACCGGGTGATCGCGATCTCCGTCGAACAGCTGCGAGAGGTCCCCGAGGTGATCGCCGTCGCGGGTGGGCCGCACAAGTCCGCGGCGATCCGGGCGGCGCTGCGAGGCGGCTTCATCACCTCGCTGGTCACCGACGCCGATGTGGCGGCGAGGCTGCTGGAGGACCAGCCCGATGCTTGAGGAGATCCGCCGATGAGCCAGCGCGACCGCGTGCCAGGACAGACCCTGGTCGCCGGCATCGACAGCTCCACCCAGTCCTGCAAGGTGCTGGTCTGCGACGCGGAGACCGGGGCGGTGGTACGCCAGGCCCGCGCCCCGCACCCCGACACCACCGAGGTCGACCCCGGCCACTGGTGGGACGCCTGGACCCGGGCCAGCGACGGGCTGCTCGACGGCGTACAGGCGATCGCCGTGGCGGGGCAGCAGCACGGCATGGTCACCCTCGACGGCGCCGGCGAGGCGGTACACCCCGCGCTGCTGTGGAACGACGTACGGTCCGCCGACGCGGCCGACGACCTGGTCGCCGAGCTGGGCGGTCCCCGCGCGTGGGCCGAGGCGGTCGGCAGCGTCCCGGTGGCGAGCTTCACCGTGACCAAGC
>JBOGDE010000359.1:0-5832 GCA_050701695.1 Micromonosporaceae bacterium | reverse complement strand
AGGTGCCAGGCGGCGATCCGGCAAGGCGGAGATTTGTCCGAATACCGGTGTTGTATTCGGGCGAAGCTCCAACGCCGCCGGTCGTCGTCTGGTGCCTGTCGCAGCCGACTGAAGATCCACAGGACAGACCCTAAGGCCCCGGTGGAGACGCCGGGGTCTTCGTCGTGTCAGGGTGGCGCCATGCCCCGTGACATCCAGATCCGTCCCGCCACGCCCGGCGACGTACCGGCGATCGTGGAGATGGTGCACCAGTTGGCGGAGTACGAGCGGGCCCCGGAGGACTGCCACCTCACCGCCGAGCAGCTGCGTACGGCGATGTTCGCCGACTCCCCCGCCGTGTACGCCCACGTCGCCACCGACGGCGCCGTACCGCTCGGCTTCGCGCTGTGGTTCCTCAACTTCTCCACCTGGGAGGGCGGCCACGGCATCTACCTGGAGGACCTCTACGTACGCCCCGAGGCCCGCGGCACCGGGCTGGGCCAGCGACTGCTCGCCACTCTGGCCGCGATCTGCGTGCGGCGCGGCTACCGCCGGTTGGAATGGTGGGTGCTGCACTGGAATCCGGCGCGCGAGTTCTACCACGCGATCGGGGCGTCCCCGATGGACGAGTGGGTACCGTACCGGCTGGAGGCGGCGCCGCTGCGCAAACTCGCCGAAAAGGTATGACCGGCATCGGGCATTACCGATTTGTACGAGTGTCGGTTAGTACCTATGGGCGAGGTGCCGGACGAACCTTTAGAGTCCTGGCATAGGGGGAGGACCAGGTGGCCCAGGCGTTAGGACAGATCAGACAGACCACCGACGAGGACATCGTCGTGCTCACCGTGCCAGCGGAGGGCGCGTACCTGTCGGTGTTGCGTACCGCCGCGGCGGGGCTGGCGGCCCGGCTGCACTTCACGCTCGACGAGATCGAGGATCTGCGGATCGCGGTCGACGAGGCCTGCGCGATGCTGGTCGGCGACGCGGCACCGGGCACCGACCTGTCGTGCCGGTTCGCGGTCGCCGAGGACGCGCTCGGTGTGGCGGTCAGTGTCGCGGTGAACGGACGGCCGGCGCTGCCCGGCACCCAGACCTTCGCCTGGACGGTGCTCACCGCGCTGGCGGGCGAGGTGCACGCCGAGCACGACGGCGGGCGGGCCACGATCCGGCTCACCAAGCGCCGGCGTACCAGCCCCTGAGCGCCCCAGCCCCCGAGCGCAACTGTCAGGCCGCCGCGGGCTCGGATCGAACCGGGAACGCCACGCGTACCGCCAGGTACACCGGGAGCGCGAACGGCGACAGCAGCACCGTGAACACCAGGATCGGCGCCATCAGCAGCGGGTGGATCCGGCGCTGCCGGCTGTCCAGGTAGACCCAGCGACCCACCATCAGGTCCCACGCGATGATCTGCGCCCAGAGCCCGGCCAGTGCCTCCGGCCGGGCCACCAGCTCCCGCAGCCCCGGCAGGGTCGGCTGCAGCACCAGCGTCCACAGCGGACCGAACACCTGCAGGTAGAGCACCAGACAGACCGCGACCGCCGGCAGCACGATGAGCGGGGAGCCGATGATCCGGCGGCTCCCACTCCAGGTCGGCGCCAGGATCATCAACGCCCAGAACGGCACGGTCACGAGGAAGCTGAGCTGAAACAGCAGGCCGGCGCTCATCGCGCAGTCTCCCCGTCCGATGCCAGCACCGGCGTTTCCTCGTCCGGCGACGGCTCCTGGGTGGGCACCGACTCCGGCCCGGTCGCGCCGCGGGTCAGCGCCACGGCGGTACCGATCACCACCGCACCCAGAAGCACCGCCGCGGCGGTCAGGGTCAGCGCGTCGGGCGCCACGATCGACTGGCCGCGCAGCGCCTGCCAGGTCACCAGGGCGACCAGACCGGCGTACCCGGCGCCGGCGACCTTGATCAGGCCGTCCCGGCGTACCTCGGGGCGCAACATCTGGACCCGGGGCGCCAGCCACAGCAGCAGTGCGGCGACCAGCGGGATCGCCTCTAGCGCGTGCATCCCGATGAAGTGCGGGATCCGCAGGTCGCCGCCGGTGGTGCTCCAGTTGAGCAGGGGCAGCCCGGGGCCGCCGTCCGCGGCGCCGACACTGTGTGCACCGGTGAAGGTGTCGGCGCCGGCCCGCATCTCGGCCAGCTGCTGGGCGGTCGGGGACGTCATCAGGAACGCGAGCCCCATGCAGACCAGCGACAGCACCACACCGACCCGGATCGCGGTGTTCAGGGACCGGTCGCCGAGGCCCTGCCGCCACAGCGCGAGCGCCCAGACCAGGTTGGCGAAGAACAGCACCACGATGCTGGCGCCCATCACGATCCACAGCACCTGGTCGAAGTCGTTGGCGGTGTTGAAGTGGCTGCGGTGCCCGCGCACCGTCTGACCGATGATGATCACCATCTCGATCACGCTGGCGACCACGGCGACGGTCCCCAGCCACCAGCCGCCACGGCGGTACCGGGTCTGCAGCGAGTACAGCCAGGACCAGGTCACGCCGTACACCACGAACGAGATGGAGAACTTCAGCGGCTTCGCCCAGATCGGGGCGCCCACCAGCATCCGGTCGTCGGCGAACAGCCCGATCACCGAGATCACGGTGGTCACCGCCATCGCGGCGACGAAGTAGAGCAGCGGCCGGTGCCACCGACCTGCGGTCTGGTACGCATCCACGGAATCCGTCATGTCCCCGCGCCTCCCTTAGTACGGATAGCTGCGCTATCCACTATCGATAGCTACACTATCCACCATCAGCGCAACAGCGCAAGGCCGATTTCGGGGAGCACCCCATGCGGATGGCAGAGCTGAGCCGGACCACCGGGGTGCCGGTGCCGACGATCAAGTACTACCTGCGGGAGGGGCTCCTACCGGCCGGGCGGCGTACCAGCCCGAACCAGGCTGATTACGACGCAGCACACGCACGGCGGCTGCGGGTGATCCGGTCGCTGGTCGAGGTGGCCCAGCTCCCGATCTCCACCATCGGCGAGCTGCTACACGAGATCGACTCCCCCGAGCCGGCGCTGCACTCCGCGTTCGGGCTCGCCCAGGCGAGCGTCACCAAACGGTTGGCCGCCGGCGATCACCCGCACCGGGCGCGCGCCGCCGACATGCTCGAAGACCTGCTCACCAGACGGGGCTGGCTGGTGCATCCCGACAACCCCGCCCGCGCCGCGGCGATCGCCGTACTCGCCACCTACCTGGCGCTCGACGCCGATGACCTGGCCGCCAGCACCGACCGGTACGCCGAAGCCGCCGAGATCGTCGCCGAGGCCGACGTCGGGACCATCGCGGCACGTACCGACACCGAGCATCAGGTAGAGGGCGTGGTGATCGGCACCCTGCTCGGCGACACCCTGCTCACGGCACTGCGCCGGCTGGCCCAGGAGAACGTCTCGGCCCGCATC
The DNA here is from genome assembly GCA_050701695.1 of Micromonosporaceae bacterium. Lineage (GTDB taxonomy): Bacteria > Actinomycetota > Actinomycetes > Mycobacteriales > Micromonosporaceae > WHSM01. The sequence continues at coordinate 2,447 of JBOGDE010000359.1, read as the reverse complement.
TTCGCCGGCGCCGCGCTGAGCGATGCCGGCGGCGCCGTGCCCGGCGACGCCAGCGGCGACCAGAGTGCCGTCAGCTCAGTGGATGCCGAGCGCCTCGCGGGTGGGGGCGACCAGTAGCAGCCAGCAGACCACCAGCACGTACCCGATGATCGGCGGGCCGGCCCACCACAGCCCCTCCTGCAGCATGAACCAGCCGATCGGGATCCCGAACAGGTTCAACACCAGGGCGGGGGTACGCGACCAGCGCTGGCGCTGCCAGAGCCCCCACGTGGCGACCGCGAACCCGACCGCGTACCCCCCGGCGTACCAGGTGATGAACGTCGCCAGCCCCTGATTCTGGGCGGCGCCGGCCAGATCCTCGTACACCAGGAAGGCCGTCAGCCCGACCACCACCAGAGTCTCCACCGCGAGCAGCACGACGGCCCACCGCAGGGTGGGCGGCGACGTGACGGGCGACACTCCACCAGCCTGCTTCTCCACGGCGACGAGGCTACCCGCATCGACGACCCGGTACAGTCCGGCCATGCGTGCCCTGCTGGTGGTCAATCCGAAGGCCACGACGACCAGTGGCCGGGGCCAGGACGTCCTGGCCCGGGCGCTGCGCAGCGAGGTCGAGCTGGAGGTCGAGTACACCCGGCGCCGCGGCCACGCCGCGGAGCTGGCCCGGCGGGCGGTCAAGGACGGCATCGACCTGCTGGTCACGCTGGGCGGCGACGGCACGGTCAACGAGGCGGTCAACGGGCTGCTGCACGATGCACCTTGGGAGACCACGCCGACCGCCGGCGACCAGCACCGAGTGGTCTCGCAAGGTGCACTGTGCCCGTCGGCGGCGGTGCCGGCGCTCGCCGTGGTGCCGGGAGGTTCCACCAACGTGTTCGCCCGCGCGCTCGGGCTGCCCGGCGACTGGGCCGAGGGCACCGGGGTGATCCTGGAGGCGCTGCGGGCCGGACGCATCCGTACGGTCGGGCTGGGCCGGGCCAACGAACGGTGGTTCACCTTCTGCGCCGGCCTCGGACTGGACGCCGCGGTGATCCGCCGGGTGGAGCGGGCCCGGATCCGGGGCCGCACCTCCACCCCGGGGCTCTACCTGCGGTCGGCGTTCGCACAGTACGTCGCCGACAACCGGCGCAGTCCCACGATCACCCTGGAACGCGACGGCGCCGATCCGGAGCACGGCCTGGGCACGGTTATCGTCCAGAACACCGCGCCGTGGACGTACCTCGGGAGCCGACCGGTGAACCCGAACCCGGACGCCTCCTTCGACCTCGGACTCGACGTGATGGCCACCCGTGGCCACGGACTGCCGAGCACGCTGCGTACCGCCACACAGATGCTCGCCAAGGACCGCGATCCCCACGGCAACCGGGTGCTGCGGCTGCACGACGTCGACGCGTTCACGCTGCGTGCACAACAGCCGGTGGCGTTCCAGGTGGACGGCGACTACCTCGGAGAACGGGAGCAACTGCAGCTCACGTCGGTGCCGGAGGCGCTGCGGGTGGTCTGCTGAGTTTCGAGATTCCCCCACAGCGAGCACGGAGCGTACTACCCTGTCCTTGCGGCGTTGCCGTGTCGAGGGTTTGGCGTTGTACCAGGCGGGGAAGGCGACACCCGGTGACGCTGCTCACCGGACCCTAACTTTGCCGACGTTTCCCCTTGACATTGCGGTAGTTCGTGAAAGCATTCACAAGCGAAAGTCATAAGCCTGCTCACGCGTGCCGGGATGCCGCACGCGCGTGCATAACCCGGAACACATCATCCAGATCAAGGAGTGTTGCAGTCATGGACTGGCGCCACCGTGCCGCCTGCCGCGACGAGGACCCGGAGCTGTTCTTCCCGATCGGTACCTCTGGTCCCGCGCTGCTGCAGGTCGAGCAGGCCAAGACGGTGTGCCGTCGCTGCTCGGTGATCGACGACTGCCTGCGTTGGGCTCTCGATTCCGGTCAGGACGCCGGTGTCTGGGGCGGGATGAGCGAGGACGAACGGCGGGCTCTCAAGCGCCGCGGCGGCCTGCGCGTCCAGGCCCGTACCGCCTGACACCCAACTCGTAGCGATTCCGACGCCCGGGCGACCCCGCCCGGGCGTCGCCGTGTCTCCTCCTCACCCGCCCGTGTCCCTTCCCGGGGCATTGGACGCTCCCTATGAAACCGAGCCGCGGAAGGTCTTAGTAACCGTCCAACGCTCTCAGGCACGAGGCGGCTCAAGGCGCGAGGCGGCTCAGGCGGCGAACTCAGGCGCGAGGCGGCTCAGGCGGCGACGGCAGGTACCGGCACCGCACTCTGGTAGCGGGCCAGCACCACGTCCACCAGCTCCGGAAGGTCTACCAGCGGGCGCGCCACCGCGACCGCACCCGCCGCGGCGGCGGCGACCACCCGGTCGTACAACAGCCCCGGAGCCAGGAAGTAGCTGGCCACCGCCACCCGCTGCGCACCGGCGGCGCGCAGCCTACC
>JBOGDE010000358.1:0-5836 GCA_050701695.1 Micromonosporaceae bacterium | reverse complement strand
ACCCAGGGCGTGGCCACCCAGCCGGGCTTGGCCACCCAGCGGGGCGAGGCCGGCCAGCCGCGCGACCTCGCCCCGTGGCGAGACACCGCGCCGCCCAACACCATGCCGCCCGATGGCCCGCACACCGGCCGGGCCACCGTCCCGCAGCCGGGCTTCGCCGAGGAACGTACCGCCGAGAGGGGCGAGCTGCGATGAGTCTTTCCGAACGGCTGAACGGCGTGAACGGCTTCGGGGGAACCATGCCCGGAGCACCGCTGCCGCCACCCGGGGCAGGGACCGTCGGCGCGGCCGGGAACGCTCCCGTCACCGGCACGCCGGGCATACCCCCGGCGAATGGAGCCGGGGCGAACGGTGGGGCGGCGGCGCTGGCCGAGCGCCGGGTGGGCGGGGCACGCGGCCCGCTCGCCGAGGCGCGCCGCCGGGTGCACGAGGCGCTGCTCGCCAACCTCGGCCCGCAGCTGTACGACACCTCCGACGAGGCCGAGCTCACCGCCCGCGTCAAGGAGGCGATTGCCGAGGTCCTGGCCCGCGAGGAGCTGCCGCTGTCGGCCAACGACCGGGTACGGATCGCCCGCGAGGTGGCCGACGAGATCCTCGGCCACGGCCCGATCGAGCCGCTGCTGCGCGACCCGGACATCACCGAGATCATGGTCAACGGTCCGCGCCACATCTACGTGGAACGGTTCGGCCGGATCCACCCGGTGGACGCCGAGTTCGTCGACGAGGGCCACCTGCGCCGGGTGATCGAGCGGATCGTGTCCCGGATGGGCCGCCGGATCGACGAGGCCAGCCCGATGGTGGACGCGCGGCTGCCCGACGGTTCCCGGGTCAACGCGGTGGTGCCGCCGATCGCGCTGGACGGTTCGATGCTGACGGTACGGAAGTTCGCCGCCGACCCGTACGGTGTGGCGGACCTGATCGGGTTCGGGACCATGACGCGGCCGGTGGCCGACCTGCTCTCGGCGTGTGTGAAGGGCCGGCTGGACATCCTGATCTCCGGGGGCACCGGCTCCGGGAAGACCACCACGCTGAACGTGCTCTCCGGTTTCCTGCCGCACGACGAGCGGATCGTCACCATCGAGGACGCCGCCGAGCTGCAGCTGCACCAGGCGCACGTACTGCGTCTGGAGAGCAGGCCACGCAACATCGAGGGGCGGGGCGAGGTCACCATCCGCGACCTGGTGCGCAACGCGCTGCGGATGCGCCCGGACCGGATCGTGGTCGGCGAGGTACGCGACGGCGCCGCCCTGGACATGCTGCAGGCGATGAACACCGGCCACGACGGCTCGCTCACCACGGTGCACTCCAACTCGCCGCGGGACTCGATCGCCCGGCTGGAGACGATGGTGCTGATGGCCGGCATGGACCTGCCGGTACGTGCGATCCGGGAGCAGATCGCCTCCGCGGTCGACCTGATCGTGCACCAGACCCGGCTGCGCGACGGCACCCGCCGGATCACCCACATCACCGAGGTGATCGGGATGGAGGGCGACGTGGTGAGCCTGCAGGACCTGTTCGTGTTCGACTACCAGGCCGGCCAGGACCAGCACGGACGCTACCTCGGCGGGCTGGTCTCCACCGGGCTGCGCCCGATGTTCCTGGATCAGCTGGCGCAGTCCGGCGTGGCCGTACCACTGGATGTCTTCGGGTTCAACGCGAGGGCCCGATGAGGGCCCGGTGGGTCGCGGCGCTCGCGGCCGGCGTCCTGCTGGGGTTGCTCAACCCCACCTGGGGGTACGCCGCGCCCTCGCTGCAGGTCTCCGAGGTCACGCCGACCGCCGGCCAGGTCGAGTTCGCGCTGCGGCTGCCGGACCTGCCGGACGGCACCGACCTGGAGCAGGCCACGGTGACGGTGAGCGCCGAGGGCGAAGCGCTGCCGGCGACGGTGTCCAGCGCGAAGACGTCGACTCAGGGCACGGGTGCGGTGCGCAGCGTGGTGGTGGTCTTCGACGCCAGCGGCTCGATGGCCGAGGGCAAAGGGCTCACCGCCGCCCGCGCGGCCGCCTCCGGGTACGCCGCGAAGCTGCCCACCGACGTACGGCTCGGACTGGTCGCGGTCGCGGGCACGCCGTCCACGCTGCTGCGGCCCACCACCGACCGGGCCGCCTTCACCCGGGCGCTGGGCGCCATCCGGGCACGCGGCGACACCGCGCTCTACGACGGGGTACGCGCCGCGCTGGGCGTGATGCCCGCCGGGGAACGCCGGCTGGTGGTGCTCTCCGACGGCCGTGACACCACCTCGCGTACCACGCTGACCGCGCTGGTCGGGATGCTCGACCGGGACGCCGTACCGGTGGACGTGGTGGCGCTCAGCAACAAGATCGACCGGGCCGCGCTGAACCGGATCGCCGGTGCCAGCGGTGGCCGGTTGATCCCCGCCGGCGACACCACGGCGCTGGCCGGCGCGTTCCAGGAGGCGGCCCGTTCGTTCACGGCCCGGATCCTGGTCACCGCGCGGGTGCCGGACAGTCTCGCCGGGCGTACCGCCCCGATGCGGGTCGGCGTCGAGGTCGGCGAGGTGACGGCGAGCGCGACGGTCACGGTGACGTTCGCGGCACTCGCCCAGTCCACCGGAGCGCTGCCGGCCCGCCGGATGCCGGTGTGGCCGGGCTGGTTGGTCTCAGTGGTGCTGGGCGGGGTGTTCGGCGGCTTGTTCGGGGTGGTGTGGTTACTGCTGCAGCCGATCGTCGGGGCGTCCCGGCGGCGCCGGCTCGCCCAGTTCGAGCAGTACGTCAACGGGCGCCCCGCGGTGCCGGTGGCCGCCACTCCCGGAGCGGTGGCGCGTACCGCGCTGGCCTGGACCCAGCAGGCGGTACGGGCCAGCCACCACGAGGACCGGACCGTGCACAAGCTCGACCGGGCCGGGATGTCGCTGCGCCCGGAGGAGTGGTTGCTGATCCAGGCGAGCGTGGTGGTCACCTCCGTGGCGGCGCTGTGGCTGCTGCTGCCCTGGTGGGCGGGGATCCCGCTGGGGATCCTGGCCGGCTGCGTGGGCAGCTTGGGATACCGGCGGGTGCGTACCAGGTCGCGGATGAAGAAGTTCGACGAGCAGTTGCCAGAGGCCCTGCAGCTGGTCGTCGGCTCGCTGCGCTCCGGCTTCTCGCTGGCCCAGGCGCTGTCGGCGCTGGTACGCGAGTCAAGCGACCCGCTCGCCAGCGAGATCGGGCGGGCGCTCGCCGAGACCCGGCTCGGTGCCGAGCTGGAGGACGCCCTGGATCGCGTGGTGCGGCGTACCGGCAGTGACGACCTGGCGTGGGCGGTGATGGCGGTACGGATCCAGCGCGACGTCGGCGGCAACCTGGCCGAGGTGCTGCAGACCACCGTGGACACGATGCGGGAACGAGGCAGGCTGCGCCGGCACGTACAGGCGCTGTCCGCGGAGGGGCGACTCTCGGCGTACATCCTGGTGGCGCTGCCGATCGGGCTGTTCTGCTACATGCTGCTGGTGCGCCGGGAATACGTCGAGCTGCTCTACAACAACGCGTTCGGGATCGCCCTACTGGTCCTGGCCGGTCTGCTGGTCGCGGCCGGCGGGTTCATGATGAGCCGCCTGGTCAAGGTGGAGGTCTGAGATGTTCCTGCTGATCGGACTGATAGCGCTCGCCGGCGGGATCGCGGTCGGGGCATACGTCCTGCTCGCCGGGAGCGGTGCCCGTGCCGAGGTGGCCCGCACGGTGGCGGTGGTGGAACGTACATACGTGGTGGGCAGCCTGCCGGACCGCGACGCGCCGTTCCACGAGCGGGTGGCGTTGCCGTTCGCCCGCCGGCTCGGCCGGCTCGGCTTCGCGTGCACCCCCTCGGGTGCCCGGGAGCGGCTGCGCCAGTGGCTGGACCGGGCTGGCAACCCGTCCGGCTGGACGGTCGACACGATCGTGGTGATCAAGGGTGTCGGACTGGTGTACGCAGGAGTGATCGGGGCCTTCCTCGGGGTGCTGTACGCCGGCTGGACCGGCCTGTTCGTGGGGCCGGTGGTGGGCGCCACCATCGGGTTCTTCCTGCCGGATGTGCTGCTCTACAACGCCGCGCTGCGTCGCCAGGACAAGCTGCGGCAGTGCCTGGCCGACGTGATGGACATGCTGACGGTCAGTGTCGAGGCGGGGCTCGGGTTCGACGCGGCGCTGGGTCAGGTGGCCCGCAACACCCGCGGCCCGATGAGTGGCGAGACGGCCAGGGTGCTGCAGGAGATGCAGCTCGGCAAGTCCCGGGTGGACGCGCTGCGCGCGATGGCCGAGCGTACGTCGGTGTTGGAGCTGCGTACCTTCGCCTCGGCGGTGGTACAGGCCAGCGACCTGGGTATCCCGGTGGCGCAGGTGCTCCGGGAGCAGTCGAAAGAGATGCGGGTACGCCGTCGCCAACGCGCCGAGGAGAAGGCGCAGAAGGTGCCGGTCAAGATCCTGTTTCCGCTGATCCTGTTCATCCTCCCGGCACTGTTCATCATCGTGCTGGGCCCGGCAGTGATCCGTCTGATCGGGATGTTCTCGTCGATGTGAGCCGGCCGCACCGTGCGCCCCGGCTCGGCCACGGTCAGGCGACCGGGTCGGGGAGGGCGTCGGTGAGCAGGCCACGGCGTACCGCGGTCATTAGGGCCTGGGCGCGGTTGGAGGCGTCCAGCTTGTCGTACAACCGGCCGATGTATGTCTTGACCGTGGATTCGCTGACCGAGACCTGCACCGCGATCCGGGGCGCGGTGTAGCCGTCGCGCAGCAGCCGCAGCACCTCGCTCTCCCGGACGCTGAGCACCGACGGCGACTGTTGCCGGGCCGCGAAGGCGGAGGCCAGGTTCGGCGCGGTGAACGTGGTGGCGGCGACCGCGCCGTGCCGGATCGCGGCCAGGATCTCCTCGGTGGGGGCGCTCTTCGTCACGAACGCCGACAGGCCGGCGTGCAGCGCCCGCATCAGTAGCCCGCCGTCGGACCCGGCGAGCAGCACCACACCCATCCGGGGGTACGCCCGGCGCAGCTCCTGGCCCAGTGCGACGCCGTCGCCGTCGGGCAGATCGGGGTCGACGGTCACCACGGTGGGTCGGAGTTCGGCGACCAGCCGCCGGGCGTCGGTGACATCCTCGGCCTGCCCCACGAGCTCGATGTCGTCGGCCTGGGAGGCGGCGTACGCGAGTCCGAGCCGGGCCAGCGTGTGCCGGTCCACCGCGACGAGCCTGATGAACATTCAACTACCCCCTTGGGGAGCGCCCGTGCACGACGGGCCAGAAATCGCCGCCAACCTACGGTCGCTCCAGGGTGGTCGACAGGGTCGAAAGTCCCGTGCACCCGTTCGGGTGACAGCAGTGTCGGCAGCTTGTCAGTACGCCCCCGCCAGCGCGCCGTACGGCGAGGGTTAGCCTGCGGGGATGCGGGTGGTGATCGCGGGTGGACACGGACAGATCGCACGGGCGGCATCGCGGCTGCTGGTGGCGCGGGGCGACGACGTGGTGGGGCTGATCCGCAATCCGGAGCACGAGGTGGCGCTGCGCGAGCTGGGGGTGTGGCCGCAGGTCTGCGACCTGGAGCGGGCCGGGCTGGGCGAGGTGGCGGTCACGGTCGAGGGCAGCGACGCGGTGGTGTTCGCCGCCGGTGCCGGGCCCGGCAGCGGTGCCGCCCGCAAGGACACGGTGGACCGCGCCGCCGCCGGACTGCTCGCCGAGGCGGCGCAGCGCGCGGGCGTACGCCGCTATCTGCTGATCTCCGCGATGGCGCTGGAGCGGGGCGACCGGCTGCCAGCCGGTGACGTGTTCGGGGCGTACCTGCGGGCCAAGGCCGCCTCGGAGGCCGAGCTGCGGCGCCGGCCCCTGGACTGGACGATCCTGCGGCCCGGCCGGCTCACCGACGCGCCCGGCACC
>JBOGDE010000357.1:0-5839 GCA_050701695.1 Micromonosporaceae bacterium | reverse complement strand
GGGTGCCGCCGCGCCACGGCGGCCGGGTGTCCACCGGCGTGGTCCCGGCCGGGTCTGGCCCGCCGTCGCGGGATTGGTCAGCGGTGCCGGTCACGGACTCATTGCACACCGTAGGAGTCGGCATCCGCGGCTGCCACGCCGGCCGCGGGCCGGGGGCGGTGGTGGGTTCACTACGCTGGGCGGTTATGAGTCACGTCTTGACAGCTGTCGCCTGGCCGTACGCTAACGGCCCGCGGCACATCGGCCACGTATCCGGTTTCGGTGTCCCCTCCGATGTCTACAGCCGGTACATGCGGATGGCCGGGCACGACGTGCTGATGATCTCGGGGACCGACGAGCACGGCACCCCGATCCTGGTGCAGGCGGAGAAGGAAGGCGTCACCGCGCGGGAGCTGGCCGACCGGTACAACCAGGTGATCGTGGAGGATCTGCACGCGCTGGGGCTCTCGTACGACCTGTTCACCCGTACCACCACGGGCAATCATTACGCGGTCGCGCAGGAGCTGTTCCGCGTCGTGCACCGCAACGGGTACATGATCGAGCAGACCACCCGGGGCGCGATCTCGCCGTCGACGGGACGGACGCTGCCCGACCGCTACATCGAGGGCACCTGCCCGATCTGCGGGTACGACAGCGCGCGCGGCGACCAGTGCGACAACTGCGGCAACCAGCTCGATCCCACCGAGCTGATCAATCCCCGTTCGAAGATCAACGGGGAGACCCCGGAGTTCGTCGAGACCCAGCATTTCTTCCTCGACCTGCCGGCGCTGGCCGAGGCGCTCGGCGCCTGGTTGAAGGCCCGTACCGACTGGCGCCCGAACGTGCTGAAGTTCGCGCTCAACCTGGTCGACGACATGCGGCCGCGTGCGATGACCCGCGACATCGACTGGGGGATCCCCGTACCGCTGGAGGGGTGGCAGGACAACCCCAACAAGCGGCTGTACGTGTGGTTCGACGCGGTGATCGGCTACCTGTCGGCGTCGATCGAGTGGGCGCGCCGCAGGGCTGCCAAAGACGGTGGCGACCCCGAGGCGTGGCGGCGCTGGTGGAGCGACCCCGAGGCGATCTCCTCGTACTTCATGGGCAAGGACAACATCACCTTCCACGCCCAGATCTGGCCGGCCGAGCTGCTGGCGTACAACGGGAAAGGCTCCAAAGGCGGTGAGCCGGGGGAGTACGGCGAGCTGCAGCTGCCCACCGAGGTGGTCTCCAGTGAGTTCCTCACCATGGAGGGGCGGAAGTTCTCCTCGTCCCGGCAGGTCGTGATCTACGTACGGGACTTCCTGGAGCGCTACGACGCCGACGCGCTGCGCTACTTCATCGCCGTCGCCGGCCCGGAGAACAACGACACCGACTTCACCTGGGCGGAGTTCCTGCGGCGCAACAACGACGAGCTGGTAGCCGGCTGGGGCAACCTGGTCAACCGTTCGATCAGCATGGCGGCGAAGAACTTCGGCGCGATCCCCACGCCCGGTGAGCTGACCGAAGCCGACCAGGCGCTGCTCGCGGTGGCGCGGGAGGGCTTCGGAAAGGTCGGCGCGCTGCTGGAGAAGCACCGCCAGAAGGCGGCGATCGGCGAGGCGATGAAGGTGGTCGCGGAGGCGAACAAGTACCTCTCCGACCAGGCCCCCTGGAAGCTCAAGTCCGACGAGGACAAGCCGCGCCAGGCCACCGTGCTCTACGTCGCGCTGCAGGTCGTCGACGACTGCAAGACGCTGCTCGCGCCGTTCCTGCCGCACTCCTCGCAGAAGGTGTACGAGCTGCTCGGCGGCACCGGGGTCTTCGCGCCGATGCCGGAGATCGTGAAGGTGCCCGACCTCGACGGCGGCCCCGACTACCCGATTCTGACGGGCGACTACGACACCGGAGCCCGGTGGGAGTCCGTACCGATCGAGGCCGGGCGCAAGCTGGAGCCGCCGAAGCCGATCTTCAAGAAGCTGGACCCGTCGATCGTCGACGAGGAGCTGGCCCGGCTCGCACAGCAGTAACCGGTGGCCCTGGGAGGTGTGCCTCCCAGGGCCGACCTGGTTTCGTTACAGCGGGATCCCGGAGCTGGCCCGGCCGTCGTCGGCGTCGCCGGTGTTGAATGTCCCGGCCGTCTCGATCACCAGGATCGACGCCTCGTGCTCCGCGTACGGCTCGTGGTAGACGCCGCGGGGCACCACGTACACCTCGCCGGGGCCGAGCGTCACCTCACCGTCGTCGAGGCGCAGCGTGAACTTTCCGTCGACGACGAGGAAGAACTCGTCGGTGTCGGTGTGCTGGTGCCGGGGGAACCCGCCCCGTACCTTGCACGCCTTCACGTGGTGGTCGTTGATGCTGGTGACGATCCGGGGGCTCCACAGTTCTTCGAAGCTGTCCAGCGCGACTTTCAGGTTGATGACATCGCTCATGGATCGATCCTGCGGTGGCGGGGGCCGACGTACCAGTGCTAGGAATTGCACATGCCGCAAGGATCCTCTCACCGCGTGGTGGCGCTCGTCGACGATGGCTCCAACCCGTTCGAGCTGGGGGTGGCCACCGAGCTGTTCGGGCTGCGCCGCCCCGAGCTGGACCGCCCCTGGTACGACTTCCGCCTCGCCGCCGCCACTCCGGCGGTACGCATGCACGCCGGCTTCTTCACCCTCGGCGATGTCGCCGGCCTGGACGCGGTAGCCACCGCTGACACCGTGATCGTGCCGAACCGACCCGACCCGCGCGTCGGCGAGAACCCGGCGGTGCTCGACGCGATCCGGCAGGCGGCCAGCCACGGGGCCCGGCTGGTCAGCTTCTGCACCGGTGCGTTCGTGCTCGCCGCCGCCGGGGTGCTCGACGGCCGGCGTGCCACCACCCACTGGCGTTGGGCGGATGAGTTCACCGCCCGCTTCCCCCTGGTACGCCTCGAACCCGACGTGCTTTACGTGCACGACCAGAACACGTACACCGCCGCGGGCAGCGCGGCCGCACTCGACCTCGGGCTCTACCTGATCCGGTCCGACCACGGCGCCGAGATCGCCAACGCGGTGAGCCGGCGCCTGGTGTTCGCCGCGTACCGCGACGGTGGTCAGCGGCAGTTCGTGGTGCGGCCGGTGCCCGCCGTACCCGACGAATCGCTGGCACCGGTGCTGGCGTGGGCGCAGCAGCACCTGGACCGGCCGATCAGCGTGGCCGATCTGGCGGCGCGGGCCGCGGTGAGCCCGGCGACGCTGCACCGGCGGTTCGCCGCGGAGTTGGGCACCACCCCGCTCGGCTGGCTCACCGGCGAGCGGGTGGCGCTGGCCTGCCGGCTGCTGGAGCGTGGCGAACGCCGGCTCGACATGGTGGCCCGCCATTCCGGCCTGGGTACGGCGGCACACCTGCGTGCCATCATGCGCCGCCACACCGGCCTGACCCCGAGCGGCTACCGCCAACGCTTCGGCCCCGCCCAGGCCAGCTGACCGCCGCCCCGCCTGCCTGAGCCGCAAGCCCCGCAAGATCGCGGATTCGGGAACAGGTCTGCCAAGTGGCGTGCGGATATGCGCCCCAGATCGTGATCTTGACTGCGGTCGAGCGCGCTCAGCCGTACACGATGAATTCCAGCAGGGAGCCGTCCGGATCCCGGAAGTATGTACTGGTACCGGAGCCGCGGCCGCCGTTGCGGCGGACCGGGCCGGTCTCCACCTCGACATGATGCTGCTGCAGGTGGGCGCGGAGTTCGTCGCCGGTCCCGGGCCACGCGAAGCACAGGTCGCTGCCGCCGGGCACCACCGGCGGGCGCGCCACCAGCGGCCCGATGTCCAGCCCCTGACCGTGGACGTTGAGCTGCTGGTCGCCGAACCGGTACGCGATCCGCCCGTCCGGGTGGTCGACGACCCGCGCGCCCATCACGTCGCGGTAGAACGCCGTGGACCGGTCCCAGTCGCTGACCGCGATCACACAGTGGTCCAGCCGGGTCCGCATCGTGATCTGCGGCGCCGGGGCGGAGATGGCCTGGTCGACTGCCGCCTCGACGTGCAGCCGGGTGGTCGGGAAGGTCGGCACCGGGGAGTCGTCCGGGCCGACCAGCAGTTCGATCTCGGTGCAGCCCAGCACGATGCCCTCCGCGCCGCGCGCCACCAGCCGCGCCATCACGTCGCGGTACGCCTGGCGGGACTCCTCGCGGACCACGCCCCGGCACAGCTCGTCGTAGATCACCCGGTGCACCAGGGCGCGGTCGTCGGACTCCGGCACCAGGACCGTTAGTCCGTGCCCGGCGAGCCGATCTCGGTAGAAGTCCTGCTCCATGGTGAACCCGGTGCCGAGCAGCCCCACGGTCGCGATGCCGGCCCGCTGGATCGCGGTCGCGGTCGTGTCGGCCAGGTGCAGCACCGGGATCGACACCGCGGCGGCGACCTGGTCGTACACCTTGTGCATGGTGTTGGTGCAGAGCAGCATCAGCTCCGCGCCCGCCGCCTCGACGGACCGGGCCGCGCGTGCCAGCAGCGCGCCCGCCTCGTCCCAGCGCCCGGAGACCTGCAGCCGCTCGACCTCGGCGAAATCCACCGAGACCAGTACGCAGCGCGCCGAGTGCAGCCCGCCCAGCCGCTGCTTCACCAGCTGGTTGGCGAGCCGGTAGTACTCCGCGCTGCTCTCCCAGCTCATCCCGCCGAGCATCCCGATGGTGCGCATCATCCCCGCGACGCTAGTAGCTGTTTCTGCACCTTGCCCATGGCGTTACGGGGCAGTGTGTCGAGCAGCACCACCCGCCGGGGTCGCTTGTGGACCGACAGGGTGGTCGCCACGTGTTCGGCCAACGCGTCAGGGGCGACGTCGCCGGCGACCACGTAAGCCACCACCCGCTGGCCGAGATCGTCGTCGGGTTCGCCGACCACCGCGGCCTCGCGTACCGCGGGGTGGGACAGTAGCGCCTCTTCGACCTCGCCGGCGCCGATCCGGTAGCCGCCGGATTTGATCAGGTCGGTGGAGATCCGGCCCACGATCCGGTGCGTGCCGTCGGGGTCGATGCTCGCCGCGTCGCCGGTGGGGAACCAGCCGTCGTCGGTGAAGCACGGCTCGGTCCGGCCCAGGTAGCCACCGAAGACGGTGGGGCCGCTTACCTGCAGCTCATCGTCGACGATCCGGGTGCTGACCCCCGGCAGCGGTACGCCGACCGTGCCCTGGCGGCGCGGCCCGTCCGCCCGGGTGGCGACGGTGATCAGGGTCTCGGTCATGCCGTACCGCTCGACGGGGGTGTGGCCGGTCAGGGCTTGCAGCGACCCGTACACCCGGCGGGGGAGGGCGGCGCTGCCGGAGACCAGCAGGCGCGCCGACGACAGGGTGCGGGCAGCATCGGGCGTGGCGCACACCCGGGACCACACGGTCGGTACGCCGAAGTACAGCGTGCCGCCGGCCGCCGCGTACGCCTCGGGCGTCGGTCTGACGGTGTGCACCAGGCGGCAGCCCACCCGTAGCGCGCCGAGCACCCCGAGCACCAGCCCGTGCACGTGGAACAGCGGCAGCCCGTGCACCAGCGTGTCGTCCGGCGTCCACGCCCACGCGTCGGCGAGCCCGTCCAGGTCGGCGGCGATCGCGGCGGCGGTGATCGGTACGCCCTTCGGCGCCCCCGTGGTGCCGCTGGTGTAGAGGATCAACGCGGTCGCCGTACCGTCCGGCTCGGGCCAGCTGCTCGCCGACCGCCCCCCGAGCGCGACCGGCGCCGTGCGTACCCCCTCGAAAGGCCGCGAGGTGAGCAGCAGCTCGGCGCCGGAGTCGCGCAGCAGGTGGTCCCGCTCCCGGGGTCCGGCATCCGGGGGTACGGGCACCACGGGCACCCCCGCGAGCAGCCCGCCCACGACGCCGACCACGGTCGCCAGCTCCGGTACGGCGTCGACCGCCACCGCCC
>JBOGDE010000356.1:0-5873 GCA_050701695.1 Micromonosporaceae bacterium | reverse complement strand
GGGTCAGCCTCGGCGCCGGCGCGCTGTGCCGGCTGCTGTCGGAGCGGCCCGACCGGTTCGCGCGGGTGGTGTTCTTCCTCCCCGCGGTGTTGGACCGGCTCCGGTCCGCGGCGGCGCGCGCCCGGCTGGAGACGCTGGCCGCCGAGGCGGCGTCCGGGGACCGTGCGGCGGTGCTGCGTACCCTGGCCGCGGATCTGCCGGCCACCGACCGCGCGGCGCAGGCGTTCCTGGCGCGGCAGGCCGACGCGCTGCTGGCGCCGGGCCTTTCCCGAGCGCTGCCCGGCATCGCGGACCTCGGGGCGCTGCCGGAGGCGACGGCGCTGCGTCAGGTGGTCGCGCCCGCCCTGGTGCTCGCCGCCCGGGGCGACCGGCTGCATCCGGTACAGGTAGCGGAGCGGCTCGCGGCGCTGCTGCCTTCGGCCACCCTCCACGTGTACGCCGAGCCCGGCGTGCTCTGGCACCAGCGCACCGACCTGCGCCGCCGGATCTCCGGCTTCCTCGGCGCGTGATCGCCGCACGCCGTTGCGTGTGGGATTGGTTACAGGACACCATGTAGCTACGCGTGTCGATGCGGGGATTCGCCGTCGCGACCGCTATAAAGGGTGAGGCCCCGCAAAGTATGAGTTTGCGGGGCCTCACTGTCGGCCAAGCGTGACGCTCTCGACCTTCACGGGCCACTCGTCGAACCCGCCCTCCGCGTCACCGGCGGCTCGAAGGCTTGCGCCTCCGACATGGGTCCTTGAGTGATCCGATCCCGCCCCTCTCCGGCGAACCTTCGAAGGACGTGGAGATAGTTCTACTCCTCGCCTTCCGTACGCCGCAAGGGATTCACCCAAATTCCAGGTGCCAGTTTTCCGACACCCCGGCGTGTCGCCTGGACACGGCTACCTGGAGCCCGGTGGGTAGGTTGGGGCGATGGGTGTGAGTCATCAGCATGGGCGTACGCATCGGCTCGACTGGGAAGACCCGACGCTGCGGGAGTGGGACTGCACGGTGCTCGCCGCCGATCCCGAGCAGGGGATCGTGTTGGACCGGTCGGCGTTCTATCCGGGCGGCGGTGGCCAACCGCCGGACTACGGGGTGCTGCTGTGGCAGGGCGTACAGACCCGGATCGTGGGGACCCGCAAGGGCGACGATCTCTACCTGATCCCGGCCGATGGTGACCCGCTGCCGCCGGTCGGGGCGGCGGTGCACGGCGCGATCGAGGATGACCGGCGGACCCGGCTGATGCGTACCCACTCGGGGCTGCACGTGCTGGGCGGGGTGGTGTTCCGGGACTTCGGGGCGCTGGTGACGGGCGGCAACATGGAGCCGGGCGAAGCCAGGATGGACTTCAACCTGCCGGAGGTGCCGGCCGGGTTCAAGCAGACCATCGAGGAGCTGATCAACGCCGAGATCGAGGCGGACCGGCCGATCGGCGCCCGGATCCTGCCGCGCGCGGAGGCGCTGGCGATCCCGGACATCATCCGTACCCAGCAGAACCTGATCCCCGACGACGTCGAGGACATCCGGATCGTCGACATCGACGGGCTCGACGTACAGGCCGACGGGGGTACGCACGTCGCGTCGACCCGGCAGGTGGGTCGGATGACCGTGGTCAAGGTCGAGAACAAGGGTCGGCAGAACCGCCGGATCCGCCTCCGCCTCGCGGACTAGCCATCTGGCCGGCTGGCGGATTAGTCGGCGGTCTCCGGGCCGTCTTCGGGGGGTAGGCCGGAGTAGAAGCGGTTGCTGTCGGGGACCACCAGGCCCGCGATCACGACCAGGCTGAACAGGATCGTCCAGCAGAACCACACCTGGAACCACATCAGCTGCAGCACGATTCCGACCACGGTCAGCGCGATCGCGATCATCCGGGCCAGAGGGTTGCCGCGCAGCAGCTGGTACGCGATCCAGGCCGGGATCAGCCCGATCACGACCACCGCCAGGGCACCGGCCAGGCGCCACCCCAGGTCGACCTTGATCCGGGTGAGCAGCACCGCGACGGCGTACGCCAGGAAGAGCACCGCGACGATGGAGACGATCGACGCGGACACCTTCACCGCGGGCGGCGCGGGCGGGCGGTTGTCGTGGGCGTACCAGTCGGGGCGGGGGTCATCCTCGGACATCGCGGACCTCTTTCCACCGTGGCCTGAGACCCTGTTCGGGAACCCCGGGTCGAGCGAGGCGGAGTTCAGGCGGCGATCCGGCAAGGCGGAGGTTTGCCCGGATACCGGTGTTGTATCCGGGTGAGCCGACAACGCCGCCGGGCGTCGTCTGGGCCCGCCGCAGCCGGCTCGGGGTTCCCGAACAGGGTCAGAGAAGGATAGCGACTCCCGGCGGCGATAGGCTGCGGCTCGTGAGAGACGCGGTAGGCGAATTCATGGCAGGCGCCCGGATGTTCTTCCAGGGCTTCGGCATCATGCGCCGGAATCCGAAGCTGTGGCTGCTCGGCGCGATCCCCGCGGTGATCGCGGCGACACTGGTGACCGGCGTGATCGTGCTGGCCGCGATCTGGGTGGGCGACTTCGCCGCGTGGGCGACGCCGTTCGCCGACGGCTGGTCCGACGACGGCCGGCAGAGCCTGCGGGTGGCGATCGCGCTGGTGCTGATGGTGGCGCTGATCGGGGTCGCGGTGATCACGTTCAGCGCATTGACGCTGCTGATCGGCGGGCCGTTCTACGAGTACATCGCGGAGAAGATCGAGGACCAGCTCGGCGAGGAGATCCCGGACTACCAGGCGTCCTGGTGGAAGATGTTCCTGCGCGGGCTGCGGGACTCGATCCTGCTGGTGTCGATCGCCCTGCTGCTCGCGGTGCCACTGTTCTGCCTCGGGTTCATCCCGCTGATCGGGCAGACCGTGATCCCGGCGCTCGCGGTCAGCGTGGGCGGCTGGATCCTGTGCCTGGAGCTGGTCGGGGTGCCGTTCCACCGGCGCGGGCTGCGGCTCGGCGACCGGCACCGGGCGCTGAAGACCCGGCGGGCGCTCACCCTCGGGTTCGGGGTGCCGGCGTACCTGATCTGCGCGGTGCCGTTGGCCGCGATCGTGGTGATGCCGGCCGCGGTCGCCGGTGGCACCCTGCTGGCGAGCGCCGTACTCCGCCCCCGCCCGCCCCAAGATCAACGGTCCAGCGATGCTGCCATGACAACGTGAACGGACCGTTGATCATGGCAGACGGCGGTGCGGGCGGTGGCGGGGGCGGTGGCGCGGTGGGCGGCGGGTTTGAGGAGCTGTGGGCTGAGCTGGCGCCGGTGGGGCGGTATGCCGGCACCGGCGGGTACCGGCGGTATGCGTACACCCCGGCTGAGCTGGAGTGCCGGGCCTGGTTCGCGCGGGCGGCGGCGGCGCGGCGGATGCCGGTGGAGACTGACCGCAACGGGAATCTCTGGGCCTGGTGGGGGAGCCCTGGGCCGGGCGCGGTGGTGACCGGCAGTCACCTGGACTCCGTACCGGACGGCGGGGCGTACGACGGGCCGCTCGGCGTGGTGAGCGGGTTCGCGGCGGTCGACGCGCTGCGGGCGGACGGGTTCACCCCGGGCAGGCCGATCGCGGTGGTGGCGTTCGCCGAGGAGGAGGGCGGCCGGTTCGGACTGGCCTGCCTCGGCTCCCGGCTGCTCAGCGGCGGCATCGACCCCGAGGCGGCGCGCCGGCTCACCGACGAGCAGGGCGTCACGCTCGGCGACGCGATGGCCGACGCCGGCCTGGATCCGATGGCGATCGGGCGCGACGAGACCGCGCTCGAACGCATCGGGGTGTACGTCGAGCTGCACATCGAACAGGGCCGGGCGCAGGTCGACATGGACGCCCCGGTGGCGATCGGCTCCGCGATCTGGCCGCACGGACGGTGGCGACTGGAGTTCTGCGGCGCCGCCAACCACGCCGGCACCACTCGGCTGGAAGACCGGGCCGACCCGATGCTGACGTACGCCAACACGGTGCTCGCCGCCCGCAAGAAGGCGCGGTTGGCCGGCGGCCTGGCCACCGTGGGGCGGGTGCTGTGCGAGCCGAACGGCACCAATGCGATCCCGTCGAAGGTGCACGCCTGGCTTGACGCCCGCGCGGCTTCGCAGCACACGCTGGAGGAGATCGTCGCCGAGATCGAGCAGGCCAGCGTGGAACGCGCCGGCCGTGACGGCACCACGCTGACCGTGACCCGGGAGTCGTACTCGCCGGAGGTGACGTTCGAGGCCGGGCTCGCGAGCCGGCTCGCCACCCTGCTGGGCGGCGCCGGCCAGCCCGCCCCGCTGTTGGCCACCGGAGCCGGGCACGACGCCGGGGTGCTGGCGGCACACGTACCGACGGCGATGCTGTTCGTACGCAACCCGACCGGGGTGTCGCACTCGCCGGAGGAGTCCGCCGAGCTGACCGACTGCCTGGCGGGGGCCGCGGCGCTCGCCACGGTGCTGCGCGAGCTGGCTTCATGATTGTGTTCTCCTCCGGGCCGGCTGCGGGCGGCGCCGCATGACCTCTTGGTACGCCGAGCGCGCCTGGCTGGGCCCCGAGGCCGGCCTGGCGGAGCGGGTCGCGGTGAGCACCGACGGGGAGCGGATCACCGGCGTGGAGACCCGGGTCGGTGCGCCCGCTGGCGCCACACGGCTGCCCGGACTGGTGATCCCGGGGTTGGTCAACGCGCACTCGCATGCGTTCCACCGGGCGCTGCGCGGGCGTACCCACGGCGGGCGGGGTGACTTCTGGTCCTGGCGGGAGCGGATGTACGCGGTCGCCGCCCGGCTCGATCCGGACTCCTACCGGGACCTGGCCCGTGCCACGTACGCGGAGATGGTGCTGGCGGGGATCACCACCGTGGTGGAGTTCCACTACCTGCACCACGCACCCGGCGGGGCTCGCTACGACGACCCGCATGCCATGTCGCACGCGCTGGCCGATGCCGCCGCCGAGGCCGGGATCCGGCTCGTGCTGCTCGACACCTGCTACCTGCAGTCCGATGTGGACGGTACGCCGCTGTCCGGTCCCCAGCTGCGCTTCACCGACGGCTCGGCGCCGGCCTGGGCGGAGCGGGCCGCCGCCGGTCCCGCCGCCGGTGCCGCGATCCACTCGGTACGCGGCTGCCCCCCTTCCGCGATGCGCACTGTCGTGGAGTGGGCCGCCGGGCGGGACGCGCCGCTGCACCTGCACCTGTCGGAGCAGCGCAAGGAGAACGACGCCTGCGTGGCGGTGCACGGGCGTACCCCGGCGCAGCTGTGTGCCGACCTCGGTTTGCTCGGGCCGCGTACCACCGCGGTACACGCCACCCACCTCACCGGCACCGACATCCGGCTGCTGGGTGAGTCGCGTACCGGCGCATGTTTCTGCCCGACCACGGAGCGGGAGCTCGCCGACGGTGTGGGACCGGCCGCGGCGCTGGTGCGGGCCGGGGCGGCGCTCAGTCTGGGCAGCGACAGTCACGCGGTGATCGACCTGTTCGAGGAGGCCCGCGGCGTCGAGCTGGACGAACGGCTGGTCACCGAGGAGCGCGGCCACCACACTCCGGCGTCGCTGCTCGCCGCGGCCACCGCCGGTGCCACGGCGGGGCTGGACGTGGGGCGGATCGCGGTCGGGGCGCTCGCCGACTTCACGGCGGTACGGCTGGACTCGGTACGCCTCGCCGGGGCCGGTGAGGATCCGGTGGCGGCTGTGGTGTTCGCGGCCACCGCGGCCGACGTGGCGGCGGTGGTCAGCGGGGGGCGGCTGGTGGTCGCCGACGGCGTACACCAGGGAATCGGTGACGTGGCCGGCGCGCTGGACGCGGCGATCCGCGCCGTGGCGTGAGAGGCTGTCGTGATACCTCGCGCCGGCTGCGGCGGGCCCAGACGACGCCCGGCGGCGTTGTCGGTTCACCCGGATACAACACCGGTATCCGGGCAAACCTCCGCCTTGCCGGCGAGGGTGCCGA
>JBOGDE010000355.1:0-5890 GCA_050701695.1 Micromonosporaceae bacterium | reverse complement strand
GTGGCGGGTAGCCCGCCGGCGCGGCAGGAGGTGGCGGGTAGCCCGGCGGCGCAGCGGGCGGCGCGGGCGGGTAGCCCGGTGCCGCCGGGGGCGGCTGATAGCTCGGCGCCGGTGCTGCGGGAGCAGCCGGCGGTGGTGCCGGGGCAGGCGGCGTGGGAGGAGCAGGCGGCGCGGGCGGGGTGTCGTCGACGGTGATGCCGAAGTCGGTGGCGATGCCGCCCAGGCCGTTGGCGTAGCCCTGGCCGACGGCGCGTACCTTCCACGCGCCCTGCCGCCGGTACAGCTCCACGACCACCAGCGCGGTCTCCGTACCGAGGCCGGTCGGGGTGAAACCGGCCAGTTCGGCGCCGGACTGGTCCCGCACCGTGGCGCGCAGCCCGTTGACCGTGGCGAACGTACCGGCGCCGTCGACAGTCGCGGTCACCACGATCCGCTCGATCTCGGGTGGCAGCTGGGCGAACGTCACGTCCAACTCGGCCGGCGGGCGCAGCCGTACCCCGGGGCCGGTGGGCTGGTTGAAGAACACGAAGTCAGCGTCGGTACGCACCTTGCCCGTGCCGGTGACCAGCAGCGCGGCGATGTCGAGCGCCGCGGACGCCGCCACCCCGACGACCACCCCCGGAGCCGAGATGCCGGTGTTGGCGCCCTTGCTGAGCTCGACAGCCACGTGGGACCTCCCGTTCGGATGGGACTCGGCTCCCTTCCTAACAGATCCTCACCAGTACGGCGCCCCGCCTCACCCGGCGCCGGTCTCCCGTTCCCCGATCGCGTCTGCTGTCGAAGCGTCCCCGGTCGCGGCCTCTGCCGCCGAAGCGTCCCCGGTCGCGGCCTCTGCCGCCGAAGCGTCCCCGGTCGCGGCCTCTGCCGCCGAAGCGTCCCCGGTCGGTGTCCGCGTGACGTACACCCACACGACCGCACCCGCCAGCAGTACGCCGAACACCATCGCGATCGGCCACACCCCGATCGCGTCGAGCGTGCCGGCGGCCCAGCTCTGCAGCCGGTCGCCCACCGCGATCACGGGGTCCTCGGTGAGGTCCCCGGCGAAGACCCGCAGCTCGTACCAGCCGTAGTAGGTGACGTACGCCCCGGCGAGAACCAGCAGCAGCCCGCCGACCCGCATCACGTACGGCAGGATCCGCTTCACCCGGTCCAGCAGGGACATCCGGGCCAGCGCGACAGCGAGCGCGACGGAGCCGACCACCAGCCCCATCCCCACCGCGTACGCCACGAACAGCAAGAACCCGGTGAGCACCGTGCCCGCCTGGAACGCGCTCACCACGATGAACACGAACGGGGCCACGGTGCAGGACAGCGACGCCAGGGCGTACGAGGCGCCGAAGACCACCATCGAGACGAACGAGCCGGTCGGCGTACCCCCGCGTGGTTTAGGCAGGAACACCGGCAGTGAGCGGCCCAGCAGCAGCCAGACCCCGAGACCCACCAGCACCAGCCCGATCACCACCGTGACCCACGGCAGGTGCTGCTGCAGCTGGGGGGCCACCGGCGCGATGACCAGCCCGAAGCCGCCGAACACGGCGACGAACCCGGTGGTCATCGCGGCGGTCATCAGCAGCGCGCGACCCAGCGCGGCGCGACGCGTACCCCCGGATTCCCCCACGATCAGGAACGACAGGTACGCGGGCAGCAGCGCGAAACCGCACGGGTTGACCGCGGCGAGCGCCCCGGCGGCCAGCGCGGCCGGCAGCAGCTCGGTCACGCCAGTTCGCCGACCTTGGTCTTGATCTCGTCCTTGGACAGGCCGCCCTTGTGGACCACCGTGCCGTCGCCGTCGATCAGCACGAAGGTGTCCTGCTGGGTAACGCCGAACTTCTTCCACACGTCACCGGCGTCGTCGGCCAGGTTGACGATGCTGAGTCCGTTGTCCTTGACGAACGCCTGCATCTCCGGCGACTTGCCGAGCCCGCCGACCCCGATCACGTGTACGTCACCGTTCGCCTTCGCCGCCGCCTCCACGTGCGGCGCGGCGGCCTTGCACTTCGGGCACCACGGTGCCCAGAACCACAGCACCACCGGCTTGCCGGCGAGCGATGCCCCGTCGAAGGTCTTCCCGTCGACGGTGGTGCCGGTGAACTTCAGCGTCTCGGGCACCTCGGCGGGTGCGGTGCTCGCGCTCCCGCTCGCGTGGGTCTCGGTCGGCTCGGCCGCCGACGGCGTCGGTGCCGCGGTGCCGCCGCCACCGCATCCGGTCAGCGCCAGCAGCCCGGCGGCGAAGAATCCGGCCATCAGTTTGGTACGCAGCACGTTCCACCCCGTTTCGTATGTTCGGCAACCACATCACCGTAGATCGGGGCGGACCGTAACCGGTCTTACAGATCGGTGAACGACGGCCCCGGGGATCCGCGGTATCCCCGGGCACCGCCGCTACTTCAGCCTGGCCCGCGCGTACGCGGCCATCGCCGTACGCAGGAACTCCGCCAGCCGTGGGTCCGTGGCGTCGAAGTTCCGCCGGAAGCGGGGCTCGTCGGCGTACAGGTTGCCGAGCCCGGTGTACGACTCCCGGTCCGGCGTCCAGTGCCCGGCCGACAGCCACCGGTAGTGCCCGTCGAACACGTCGAACACCTGCGGGTCATCCGGCGCCAGGCCGGCCTCGACCAGCTCCACGAGCGCGGTCAGGTTCTCGGCCCACTCGCGCTTGAGCTGCTCCTTGTCAGCCTTCTGGTACGACTGCTTCGCCGTGCGCACCACGTCGGCGCCCCAGCGCTCGGCCGCTTCTTCCTCCAGCTGCGCCTCGGTCTGGGCGTCGAAGCCGTCGAACCAGTGCTCCACCTTCACCATCTGTCTCTCACCTCCTTCCAGCTCCTCGATGGTGCGGGCGACGGTGCCGGCGAGCCGGGCGAACCGGTCCCGCTCCGCGAGCAGGGCTCTGTGGTGTACGCGCAGCGCGTCCACCCGGTCCCGGCCGTCCTGCACGATCTCGGCGATCGTGTCCAGGCCGAGCCCGAGCTGCCGCAACACCAGGATCTCCTGCAGCCGCAGCAGCTGTGCCTGCTCGTAGTAGCGGTACCCGTTGCCCCCGATCCGCGCCGGCGGCAGCAGCCCGATCTCGTCGTAGTGCCGCAGCGTCCGGGACGTCACCCCCGACATCCGCGCCACCTGCGCGGTCGACCACGCCACCGTCCGTCTCCCTTCTGCCAAGTACCACGCTAAAAGTTGACGCTACGTCAAAGTCAAGCGCCGTTTCCGCGAGAAGTGGAGAGCGGGTGATCGTGGGGTGGGCCCGTAGCCCCGCGCCCGCTCAGCAGTCGAACACCGACCAGCAGATGTCGTTGCGCAAGCGCTGGTCGTCGAGCACGAGATCGCGAATCGGGTCCGGGAGTTGGTCACGCTGCCATCGGCACTCCAGCCGCCCTGCGGCCTTGCTCTCGCCCTCCGGTGCGGCAGCACGTACGGCCTTGATGGCATAGGCGGCGGCACCGAGTTCGTGCGCGGCGACGTGTGCGACGGCTCCCGCCTGGCCAGCGGCGTAGGCGGCATGCCGTGCTGCCCCACGTAGGTCCCTGGCCGCGCCCATCGCATGGCCGCCCGCGGCGCGAGCCTGCATCATCGTGACCTCGCCACCTACCCAGGCGCGGGCGTGCTCGATCGATTCACGCGGTCGTGGGTCCTGAGGCTGAACCGACTCAAACAGGTCAAGAACGTGCTCGGCGCACAACGCGGCCCACATAGCGAGCAGATGATGATCCGAATCAGTGAGGGTCCCACCGCGACGAAGCGTGATGAAGCGTGGGTCCCGAACCTTCGGGAGGATCATGGTTCGGCGCTCCTTCGAAGGTGACAGCCCGCCTGCTCAACCGTAGCGACGTTCGGAGTATGCCGGCCGGGACGCAACGTCGGTCGCCTCCCGGCCGGCTGTCGGTTATCGCAGCGACGGACGCCAGCCGTCGCGGTAGACCAGCCCGTCGACGCTGAGCTGGACCTCCTCATGCCAGGTCCCGGGAACCAGTGTGGTCCGTACGGTCTCAGGGCGTTCTGCCACGACACAGACCTCTTCGTCGGACCACCACCAGCCGCAGGAGCGCACCAGGGCGGCCCAGTCGGCGAGGTGGTCGGCGTCATCCGGCGCGTATCGGGCGAGTCCGAGCCGGTACAGCGCGTCGTAGTAGGCCACCCAGGAGGCGTCCTGCTGCCCGTACCAACACACCGCGACCGGCCCGTAGCTCGCCAACGCGCCGCGTACCGGCAGATAGAACCCGGAGGCCAGACTGCGGTACAGCGCGGCGCGCACCCCTTGATGCACCACCACACCGAAGGGAACCCCGGCGGTGAGGGCCTCCAGCGGCGGCAGGCGATGCGAGACTTCCCTGATCTTGCTCGGCCGCACCGGTGACAGCTCCGGATCCGTGTGCACCACGGCCTGGCTCAACCTGCCGCGCAAGCTGGAGGCCGCAGCGGCCAGGTCACTGGCCAGCGGCGGCGACCCCGGCGGGCTCGGGTCGCGGATCCACCGATAGAGCACATCGAGAGTGGGCAGCCCACCGATCAGGGGCAACGCCTGACGCGGTGAGTCGACCCAGCAGAACCGGGGACGTGGGCGAGAGATCCTCGCGTAGATGGCAGTAAGGCTGCGTTCGGCGGTTGCTCGGTCCGCCGGCTGCGTGGACAGGCCGTGGTCCAGCCCCTCCTGCCTGATCTTGACGGCCTCGCGCCACATCTCGTGATCACTGTGGGTACGGGAGGCCAGCGGGACGTTCGCGGCGTGCCTGCGCCGCGTGGGCGCGGTCATCGCGCCAGGGCGTTCGCGCCCTTTCTGTTGAAGATCATCCGACCATGATGGCCGCGATGAGGGGTCGTGCGCAACCGTCCGACCCGGCAGCACGCCCACGGCGATGGCGGATGACCGCCTACCAATCCGCAGCGATCACTCGACGCGCCTATACGACATCGAGTAGTCGTGCTGCCAGGTAGCGCCGGCATTGTAGGAGTTCTCTCCGGTGACGTCGATGGCGTCCGTGCCGTGGAACCTCCCGGCTGAGCGCTGCCAGAAGTCCTCGTCGCGGCGGATCATCGCCCAGCCTGTGTCTTCGATCGTCAGGTCGAAGACACGAATGACGCCACGAACGTCGAAGTAGTGGTACGTGCGCTCGTCCAGCAAGGCAATCGCGTCAGGGAAGTCGGGATGGTCGTAGGTCCAGTGCAGCATCACGAACGCTCCATCCAACACGCGTTCATACCGTTGCCGCCCGGTCACAGGCTCAGACAGCGCCGAGTGGCTCATGGTGAAGTCCCAGGTCCCGAGGAGCTGATCCAGCGACATAGCCCGATCCTAAGGACGTCGGTCCACGGCAGCGGAATGCCGCACTCCGGCAACCGCCCGAATGCGGCAGATCCGTGCGCCAAGGGACTGCTCGAATTGCCTTGCGGCTCGTCCACGCCGCCGTAGATCTCCGGCAGCCGCTGCCTGATAAGGGCCAGGGTTGCAGATGTCAGTAGGTTCACTCAGCATCCGTCGGAACTGCAGGTACTCCGGATAGCTGCTGAGGAAGCTGCCGGCGATGACGTTGGCGTAGCCGGACCGCCAGAAGTTGTGCACCAGCGCGGCGACATTGCGTCGGTGCAGATCACGGAACGCCTCATCCATGATCCATGGGTTGACCTGCCCGACGTCCTCACCGTCGATCCGGGCGCCGCAAGGTGTATCGGGCAGCAACCCCCGAATCACTGTGGACTTCCCAGAGCCTTCCTGCCCGGCGATGATCAGCAGCCGGAACGGCGGAGTGGTGACACTCGCCAACGGCGGTTCGGGGGCGGATTCCAGTCAACGTCGCAACACTCTGATGTGACGGCTCAGGTTACGGCAGGTCTGCAGGGGCGCCTCGCCGCGGCTTTGGGATGGCGATGCGTCGGCGGACTTATTCACAAGGCCTAGGGG
>JBOGDE010000354.1:0-5892 GCA_050701695.1 Micromonosporaceae bacterium | reverse complement strand
CGGGCAGTGGGTCGCGGGCCGGGCGGAGACCCCGCTGGACCAGGCGGCGACCGTACTCGCAGAGCTGGCCTGGTCCGGCCTCGGCGGGCCCGGCGCCGGCGGTTGATCAGGCATTGGCCACCCAGCGCGCCGGATATCGATTACCGTTGCGGCACTGTGGACACCGCCTGATCGCGTACGCCGGTTGTTCAGCGGGCGCTAGTCAGCTCTAGTCCAGAGGGGTGGTCTGCCAGGACATCCGGACCACGGTGCCGGGGCCGGGGCTGGCGCTGGGGCCGACTTCGAGGTCGTCGACCAGGCCGGCGAGTAGTGCCAGGCCGACCCCGACCGCGACGGTCTCGTCCGGGAACGGATCGCCGTCGGTGGCTTCCCGGGCGGCGCCCACCAGCGCCAACGGGTCCGGGAGCGCGCCGCTCTCCAGCCGGGTCTCCGCCGGCGCCCGGTCCAGAACGCGTACCACGAACCGGTCGCCGTCGGTCATCTCCACCTCGACCAACTCGCCGAGGCCGTACAGCCGGTGCAGCGCCACCGCCCGGGAACACGCCTCACCGACCGCCAGCCGTACCTCGTCGAGCAGCCGCTCCGACACACCGGCACGCCGCGCCACCGCTACCGCCACCAACCGGGCGGTACGGACATGCGCGGGCGCGGGGGAGAACCCCAGTCGGACAGTGGGCATGGTCAGCTGCCGGGTGCGTCCGGGGCGCTGGTTTCTGTCGTATCGGGGTCCTCTGTCACCTCACCGCCGGAGTCGGCTTCGGCGATCGCCGCGCTGGCCTCCTCCACCGACGGGTAGATGTCGAAGAAGCCCGCCAGCCCGGTGATCCGGAAGATCTTGAGGATCCGCTCCTGGGTACACACCAGTGCCAGGTAGCCGCTCTTGTCCTGCAGCCGCTTGAACCCTCCCACCAGTACACCGAGCCCGGTCGAGTCGAGGAACTCCACCGCCTCAAGGTCGACCAGGATCTGGTGGGAGCCGTCGGCTATCAGCTCCAGCAGCCGTTCCTTGAGTTTCGGAGCGGTGTAGACGTCGATCTCTCCGCCTACTTCGAGCACAACCTGGTCCGCAACGGTGCGTGTCTGAAGTGACAGCTCCATGCAGAAACCTCCCGACCCCGGTCACGGCGCGTACGGAACGACTCCCTGCCGACATCCAACCACCGTCGGGAACCCCATGCGATCTCTACCCGCGCGCTGGGGCCGCTCCCGCCACATTCCTCCATGAGTGGGACATGTCAGGGGGGTGTGTCAGAGTGCTGGCGTGAGCGAGCTTGCGAGCGAACCAATCTATGCAGCAGTGCCCGCTCGCGGGCGCCCCGAGCGCAGCGAGGTGCGCAGGTGAGCGAGCGAAGCGAGCGAGCCAGTCGGCTCAGCAGTGCGCGCGAGCGCGCCGCCGAGCGAAGCGAGGTGTGCGCGTGAGTGCGATCCCGGAGCCCGTCGAGCTGGTACGCCAGCTGTGCGCCGGCGCCCCGGCCGAGGACGGGCCGGTGACGCATGTGGAGCGGATCGCGGCGCGTACCGGGGACGAGCTGGGGTGGCCGGAGTGGGTGCCGGAGCCGTTGCGGGCGGCGCTCGCCGCGCGCGGCATCAAGACGCCGTGGCGGCACCAGGTCGAGGTGGCCGAGCTGGCTCGTGCCGGGCAGAGCACGGTGGTCGCCACCGGGACGGCGTCGGGCAAGTCGCTGGCGTACCAACTGCCGGTGTTGACCGATCTGCTCACCGACACGCGCGCTACGGCGCTGTACCTGTCCCCCACCAAGGCGCTGGCCGCCGACCAGATGCGTTCGCTCGCCGCGCTGGCGCTGCCGGACATCCGGCCCGCGGCCTACGACGGCGACACCCCGTACGAGGAGAGGGAGTGGATCCGGCGGCACTCCCGGCTGGTGCTGACCAACCCGGACATGCTGCACCACGGGATGCTGCCCTGGCATGCGGCGTGGGGGACATTCTGGCGCCGGCTGCGGTACGTGGTGATCGACGAGTGCCACACGTACCGGGGCGTGTTCGGGTCCCATGTGGCGCACGTGCTGCGGCGGCTGCGGCGGGTCTGCTCCCGGTACGGGACCCAGCCGGTGTTCCTGCTGGCGTCGGCGACCTCGGGTGACCCGGCCGCCTCGGCCTCTCGGCTGGTGGGCCTGCCGGTAAGCGCGGTCACCGAGGACGGCTCGCCGCGCGCCGGGGTGACGTTCGCGCTCTGGGAGCCGCCGCTGCAGCCCGAGCTGCGTGGCGAGCACGGTGCCCCGGTACGCAAGTCGGCGCTGCGCCAGACCGCGGAGCTGCTCGCCGACCTGGTCGCGTCGGGGGTGCGGACCCTGGCGTTCGTACGTTCCCGGCGCGGTGCCGAGGTGACCTCGGCGATGGCGCGGCAGGCGCTGCGGGAGGCGGCGCCGGAGGTGGCCGACCAGGTGGCGGCGTACCGCGCCGGCTACCTGTCCGAGGAGCGGCGCGAGCTGGAGCGCCGGTTCCTGTCCGGGGAGCTGCTCGGTATGGCCTCCACCAACGCGTTGGAGCTCGGTGTCGACGTGGCGGGGCTGGACGCGGTGCTGCTCACCGGCTATCCGGGCACGCTGGCGTCGCTGTGGCAGCAGGCGGGGCGGGCCGGCCGGGCGCGGCGGGAGGCGCTGGCGATCCTGGTGGCCCGCGACGACCCGCTCGACACGTACCTCGTCCACCACCCGGCGGCGATCTTCTCCCGGCCGGTCGAGGCCACGGTGCTGGACCCCACCAACCGGTACGTGCTCGGCCCCCACCTGTGCTGTGCGGCGGCGGAGCTGCCGCTCCGGGCCGAGGAGCTTCCGCTGTTCGGTCCTGGAGCCCGCGCGCTGATCGACTCGCTTGTCGCTGACGGGCTCCTGAAGCGGCGCCCGAGCGGTTGGTACTGGACGGATCCCGGCCGTCCCGAGGTTGACCTGCGCGGCTCCGGCGGGGAGCCGGTGGCGGTGGTGGAGACCGACACCGGGCGGCTGCTCGGCACGGTCGACGCCGGCTCCTCCCACCATCAGGTGCACACCGGCGCCGTGTACCTGCACCAGGGCACGTCGTACCTGGTGGACGCGCTGGATCTGGCCGACTCGGTGGCCCTGGTGCACCGCGCCGAGCCGGACTGGACCACCCACGCCCGGGACGTCACCGACCTCGCCGTGGTCTCGGTACGCTCCTCCCGCCGCGCCGGCCCGGTGCAGCTGGATCTGGGCGAGGTGGACGTCACCAACCAGGTGGTGTCGTACCAGCGGCGCCGGCTGTCCACCGGGGAGCGGATCGACGAGACTCCCCTGGAGCTGCCGCCGCGCCAGCTGCGTACCGTCGCGGTCTGGTACACCGTCGCCGAGTCGGCGCTGGCCGACGCCGGGATCGACCCGGACGCGGTGCCTGGCGCGCTGCACGCCGCCGAACACGCCGCGATCGGGCTGCTCCCGCTGGTCGCCACCTGCGACCGCTGGGACATCGGCGGGCTGTCCACCGCGCTGCACCCCGACACCGGCGAACCCACCGTCTTCGTGTACGACGGCCACCCCGGCGGCGCCGGTTTCGCCGAACGCGGGTACGCCGCCGCGGCGACCTGGCTGGCCGCCACCCGGGACGCCATCGCCGCCTGTCGCTGCGAGGCCGGCTGCCCGTCGTGCGTACAGTCCCCGAAGTGCGGCAACGGCAACGACCCGCTCGACAAACGCCACGCCGTCACCGTGCTCGACGTCGTACTGCGCGCCCTTGGGTGACCCACTTGGTGCGTCAGCGGTATCGCGACACGCCGGTGCGCTCGGCGTGTCGGGCACCGTTCGGCGCACCAAGTCGGTGATTGTCAGTCGGCTCGGGAGCTGATCTGCTGCACCGCCCAGCCGTTGCCGTCGGGGTCCTTGAAGTGGCAGAAGCCGACGTTGTCGAGCGGTTCGCCCACCTGGTACGGGCGCAGGCCCTGTGCGCCGTAGACCTGGATCTCGGAGACGTCGACGCCGCGCTCGACCAGTTGCGCGCGGGCGGCCGGGAGGTCGGCGACCACCAGTTGCAGGCCCTGCAGCGAACCGGGCTCCATCCCGCTCAGACTGCCCTCGGGGCCGCCGCCGATCACGACCGAGCAGCCGGAGCCCGGCGGCGTCAACTGCACCAGTCGCAGCTGTTCGCTGGCGGTGGTGTCGTGGTCCACGCCGAAACCGAGCTGGTCGGCGTAGAACGCCTTCGCCCGGTCGATGTCGGAGACCGGCACCACGACCACTTCGAGAGTCCAGTTCATGGCTTCATCCTTCGCATTGAAGATCCCGCACTGTGTGGACAGACCACCGCCCCGCCGCGAACTCATCGGCGATGGTTGCAAGATCGCCAGTTGGGGAACGGAACTGACGCGCCAGTGGCAGGTTCGTTCCCCAAGCGGCGATCATGAGGGATTAGTTGCGGAGCTGGCCGTCGATGTCGAGCAGGGGGCGCGATATCACGGCGCACTTCAGATGCTGGCCGAGCCGACGGGACGCCGCATGCTCGGCAAGTGGGTGGGGTTCGGCAAAGAGATGGACTGGACCATCAACACCGGGCCGTGGGAGTTGGTGTTTCAGGACGCGTCGACGAACAAGGCGACGGTGGAGGCGTACAACCGGCGGCCGGAGAGCTAGTCACCACGGTCCGGCGGGAGGCATTGGACGCCTGCTTAGAGAACTCGGTGGGGAATTCCATAGGCAGCGTCCAATGCCTCGCCGGCCGGCGGCAGCCAGGGCCGTAGGGGCCGCGCGCAAGGGGCAATCGGACAGGATCTGTTTCCTGTCTCAGACATTGTCGGAGACACGCCGCGACCGGAGACCCTGATTGGGGTGATACTCAGCAACGGCCAGGGAAACCGTGGAGGTACGCCATGCAGCCGAATCGGATCAGCGTAATGACACCTGTCGTCGATCCGCCTCGGTTGGACCGGGAGTTGGCGCAGGTGCTGCGTACCGGGCCGTTCTCGGTCGCGTTGCACCTGGCGATCGAGGCCAAGGGGTGGAGCCTGGAGCGGATCCAGCGGACTCTGCTGGGGCGTGGCATCGGGGTCAGCCTGAGCACCCTGAGCTACTGGAGGAGGGGCCGCAGCCGGCCGGAACGACCGGACTCGCTGCGGGCGGTCACCGTACTCGAGGAAATGCTCGATCTGCCCCAGGGCTCGCTGGCCACGCTGCTCGGACCGCGCCGGCCGCGGGGGCGGTGGCTGGACCACCCGGGGGCGGTGACGCCGCTGTCGAAGCTGTGGGCGCACCCCGACGACCTGGCCCGCATCTACACCCGGTTCGCCGAGACGCCGAACGACCACCTGACCCGGCTGTCGGTCACCGACGACTACTATGTCGGCCCGGACCGGGCGGCGTACAAGATGGTGAGCCGGCTGATCGTACGCGCGGAAGCGGACCGGGTGGGGCGCTGTCTGGTGACGTACTGGGCGGAGGACCGGGACGGCTCCACGCCGGGGATCACCGACACCCGGTACTGCCGAGTCGGCCGGGTACGCGACGAGTGGTCGTCCGGGTTCACCGTGGTGGAGCTGATCCTGGACCGGGTGCTCAACCGCGGCGAGTGCGCCGTGCTGGAGTACTCCTTCGACGTACCCCATCAGAATGAACCGACCGACGACTACAACCGCAGGTTCAACGCACCGGCCCGGCAGTACGCGCTGTCGGTGGTCTTCGACCCCACCGCCCTGCCGACCCGCTGCGTGAGCTACCAGCGCACCAGCGTCGACGCCCCGGACCGCTGGACCGAGGAGCTGTGGCCGGCGGGGCAGACGGTGCAGAGCGTGGTGTTCGACGTCGCGCCCGGGATGGTCGGCATCCGCTGGGACTGGGACTGAGCCGGCTCCGGCTCACAGCCGGCTGAGCCGGCTCCACAGCTGTCTGGGGAGGCACACACGGAGCCGCGGCCGCGCAATCCTTGCGC
>JBOGDE010000353.1:0-5934 GCA_050701695.1 Micromonosporaceae bacterium | reverse complement strand
GGGCCGGGCTGGTGGCCTCGGCGACGGCGGGGCTGCCGGTGGACGTGGTGCACACCGACGGTCGCGGGGTGGGCGTACACCCGGATCTGCCGGAGGCGGCTTTCGACCGGGTGCTGGTCGACGCCCCCTGTACCGGGCTGGGGGCGTTGCGGCGGCGGCCCGAGGCGCGCTGGCGGCGTACCCCGGGGGATCTGGAGGCGCTGACGGTGCTGCAGCGCGAGCTGCTGGCCGCCGCGCTGCGGGCGGTACGTCCCGGCGGCGTGGTGGGCTACGTGACCTGCTCGCCGCATCGCGCGGAGACAGCCGAGGCGGTCGCGACTGTGGGTGACGAGCTGCTTGACGCGCCAGCGATCCTGGCCGGGGTCACGGGTGGCGCGTTACGGCTGGCACCGGGGCCGACCGCGCAGCTCTGGCCGCACCGGCACGGTACCGATGCGATGTTCCTGGCGCTCTTCCGTCGTTACGCGTAGTTGGCGGCACCAACCCCGCCGTAACCCGGCACCTGTCGATTTAACTACGGGCGGCAAACCTCCCCGAGTGTCGGTTGAGCGAATTCGGCCTTACGCCTAAGTTGGAAACGCTAGATCGACATCAACTAGCCATATCTGGGGCTAAAGGAGGCGGCATACGTGATGACGCAGGTATCGACGAGACGAGAGCTTCTGCGACGCGGACTGGCGCTGGGCGCGGTCGCCGTCGGCGGTCCGGCAGTGCTCAGCGCCTGCGGGGTGGGTGGTGGCGAGGACGGCGCCGCCGGGCCGGCCGAGGTCACCTACGAGGCGGCCAAGAAGAGCAAGAACATCAAGGTGGGATTCGCCAACGAGGCACCGTGGGCGTTCCTGGACAAGGACGGCAAGCTCACCGGGTACGCGCCGGCGGTGGCGCGTGAGGTGCTGAAGAATCTCGGCATCGAGAAGGTCGAGGGTGTCGTCAGCGACTTCAACAAGCTGATCGACGGCGTGAACGCCAAGCAGTACGCGATGGTGGCGGCCGGGATGTTCATCAACCCCGAGCGCTGCGAGAAGTCCGCGTTCGCGATCCCGGACTACCAGGTGGGTTCGGCGTTCATGGTGCCGGAGGGCAACCCGAAGGGCATCACCCGGTTCGAGGACATCACCAAGAACAAGGTGAAGATCGCGACGCTGGGTGGCGCGGTGGAGAACGAGTACGCCAAGTCCGCCAAGGTACCGGACAACCTGATCGAGCCGATGGACAAGCAGGACGACATCCTGCGGGCGGTCGAGAACGGTGACGTGTACGGCGCCGCGATCCTGGACGTCACCGCGGAGTGGCTGGTCAAGAACAACCCCGACGCCGGCCTCGAGGTGACCGAGTCGTTCAACTTCACCGAGGGCAAGCCCGACGTCGGCACGTTCAATTTCCGTACCGGCGACACGGCATTCCTGGAGGACTTCAACCGGGAGCTGAAGAAGCTTCACGAAAGTGGCAAGTGGCTCGAGCTTGCCGAGCCGTTCGGCCTCACCGAAGCCAACGACACCAAGGGCGAGCTGACCGCCGAGGAGTACTGCAAGGCGTAACGACGCGGTCAGGGGTGAGGTGCAGTGTTCGACAATGCTGGTATTTACCTTGACCGGATTCTCCAGGGGCTCCCGGCGACACTGTGGGCGACCGCCGGCGGGATCGCTCTGACGATCCTGCTGTCGTTCGCCGCGGGGATTGCGATGCTCTCCTCGTCACGGACGGTGCGATTCCTGGTGCGGATCTACGTGGAAGGCTTCCGGGGTTCCTCGGAGGTGGTGCAGCTCTTCTTCTTCGCCCTCGCGATCCCGATGCTCACCGGGTGGGCGTTGGGAGCTACTGCGCAGGGGCTGCTGATGATCGGCATCGTGGTGCTCGGGCTCAACCACGGCTCGTACGGCGCCGAGATCGTACGCGGCGCGATCCAGTCGGTGCCCCGGGCGCAGTACGAAGGTGCGGTGGCGCTGAACTTCACACCGGCACAGCGCATGTGGCGGGTGATCCTGCCGCAGGCGGTGGTAGAGATGCTGCCGACCTTCAACAACCTGTTCATCCAGCTCCTCAAAGGGACGGCGCTGCTGAGCTTCATCGTGGTGCCGGAGATCTTCAAGAAGACCGACGAGCTGCGGGCGGTTCCGCAGTTCGCCCAGGAGCTGTGGCTGATCTACGTCATGCAGCTGCTCTTCTACCTCGGTCTCGCCATCCTGATCACCTGGGCGATGAGGTGGCTGGAGGGTCTCGCGGCGCACCGGGTCGGTCGCGCGGTGCCGAGCCGTGAGAAGGCACTGGCGAGAGGCGGGATCTGATGGTACGTCCGTGGGACTGGGAAAACTTCTTCGAAGTCTGGCCGTTCATCTTCCAGGGGCTCTGGACGACGATTCAGTTCACGCTGCTGGGGTCGCTGGTGGCGTACGCGCTGGGGCTGATCTTCGCGGTGATCCGGCAGTTGCGGATCCCCGTCGTTGACCAGCTGCTGTGGGCGTTCATCGAGTTCATCCGCAGCACGCCGCTGCTGGTGCAGGTGTTCTTCCTGTACTGGGTGGTCCGGCCCGAGCTGCTGTCGGGCATCGACGTCAGCACGCAGCGGCTGATCGTCGGTGTCACGGCGCTCGGGGTGCACTACGCCTGTTACACCTCCGAGGTGTACCGGGCGGGCATCGAGGCGGTGCCGAAGGGGCAGTGGGAGGCAGCCACCGCGCTGAGCCTGCCCCGGGTACGGGTGTGGACCGGAGTGGTGCTGCCACAAGCGGTGCCACGGGTGCTACCAGCGCTCGGCAACTACACCATCGCCATGTTCAAGGAAGTGCCGCTGCTGTCCGCGATCGTGGTGTTCGACATCGTGTACCGGGTCAGCAACACGTTCGCGGCGGCGAAGGGCGGAGTCGGTGCGGAGGCGTGGCTCGCCGCCGGTCTGATGTTCCTGGCCCTGAGCTATCCGTGCGCAATGCTGGTACGAAGGTTGGAGCGTCGCGTTGGAACTGTCTAAGGCCACAGCGTCGGCACCGTCTGACGCCACAGATGTCATGATCCGCTTCGACGATGTGGTCAAGCGGTTCGGCAGCCTCACTGTGCTGGAGGATCTGAACTTCTCGGTCGCGCCGGGCGAGTTCGTGTCTCTGATCGGGCCCTCCGGGTCCGGCAAGACGACGATCCTGCGGCTGTTGATGACCCTGGAGCAGGTTACCGAGGGCGTCATCTACGTCGACGGGAAACCGTTGAGCCACATGGAGCGCAACGGCAGTCTGGTGCGCTCCGACGAGAAACACCAGCGGGAGGCTCGAAAGACCATCGGCATGGTGTTCCAGCAGTTCAACCTCTTCCCGAACATGAACGTGCTGCGCAACGTCACCGAAGGGCCGGTCCGCAGCCTCGGCAAGTCCAAGGCGCAGGCCGACCAGAAGGCGAAGGAGCTGCTGGAGCTGGTCGGGCTCAGCGACAAGCTGAAGGCGAAGCCCGGCCAGCTCTCCGGCGGTCAGCAGCAGCGGGTCGCCATCGCACGCGCGCTGGCGATGGAGCCGAAGGTGATGCTGCTCGACGAGGTCACCTCGGCGCTGGACCCGGAGCTGGTGACCGGTGTGCTTCACCTGCTGAAGGACATCGCCAACTCCACCGACATCACGTTCCTGTGTGTCACCCACGAGATGCAGTTCGCCCGGGACGTATCGGACCGGGTGATGATGTTCGACTCCGGGCGGGTCATCGAGGACGCCCCGCCGGACAAGCTGTTCACCGACCCGGACCACGAGCGCACCCGCGCGTTCCTGCACGCGGTGCTGGACCGGGCGTAGCGGAGGCCGGGGTGCGGGCCTGCGCGGCCGGCACCCCGGCTCCGTTCGTAGACTGGGTGCCGTGGGGCACTCAGATGTGGTGATCGCGCCGAGCATGCTCGCCGCGGACTTCGCGCGGCTCGCCGAGGCGGCGGACGCGGTCGCCGGCGCCGTCGACTGGTTGCACATCGACATGATGGACAACCACTTCGTACCGAACCTGACGATCGGGCTGCCGGTGGTGCGCAGCCTGCTGGCGGCGACCTCGATCCCGTTGGACTGCCATCTGATGATCGAGGACCCGGGCCGGTGGGCACCGGAGTACGCCGAGGCGGGCGCGTACAACGTCTCGATCCACGCCGAGGCAGCCGAGGACCCGGTGGCGGTGGCGCGTGACATCAAGGCGGCCGGCGCACTGGCGGGGCTGGCGATCGATCGGGACACCCTGCTCGACCCCTACCTGGAGCTGCTGCCCGAGTTCGACCTGTTGCTGATCATGACGATCAAGGCCGGCTTCGGCGGCCAGGCCTTCATCCCGGAACTGCTGGAGAAGGTACGTACCGCCCGGCACGCGGTCGCCACCGGTCACCTGCAGCTGCGGATCGAGGTCGACGGCGGGATCGGCGAGTCCACCATCGAGGCGGCCGCGGCCGCCGGGGCGGACGCCTTCGTGGCCGGCACCGCGGTCTACGGCGCCGACGACCCGGCCGCGGCGGCCCGGCACCTGCGCAAGCTCGCCGAAACCGCGACCGCGAGCTGGTAGCGGGGGGACGACCCCCCGAACCCCCGCCGGCCCGTGTGAACTAGGTCGCGTGCCGGTCCGGGCACCGGTACGCCGTGGCAGACTTCTGAATAACCCACCACGCGCTGGCGGGATCGGTGAAATTCCGAACCGGCGGTAAGCGGCCCCACAGCCGCGTAGCCCGCGACCCGGCCACATCCAGTGGCCGGTGGATCCGGTGAACGAGCATCCGCTCGTGATTCCGGAGCCGACGGTGAAAGTCCGGATGGGAGACAGCGCGCGGGAGTCCGGGTCGCCGTCGGCGTCCCCGGACCAGGGCGGCGCCGCGCGTACCCGCGTGTCCCGCCTTCCCGTGGACTCTCTCCCGCTACCGCCCGCGCCCTGCGGCAGTAGGAGGAGATGCGGATGTTCACGGGGATCGTCGAGGAACTCGGCGCGGTACGCGACCGTACCGCCTCGCCCACTGGCGTCACGCTCACCGTCACCGGCCCACTGGTCGTCTCCGACGCCAGGCTCGGTGACTCGATCGCGGTCAACGGGGTCTGTCTGACGGTGCGCGACATCGACTCCGGCACCGGCAGCTTCACCGCCGACGTGATGTCCGAGACCCTGCAGCTGTCCACGCTGGGGCAACTGGCCGCCGGCGACCCGGTGAACCTGGAACGCGCCGCCACCCTGGGCACCCGGCTCGGCGGGCACCTGGTGCAGGGCCACGTGGACGGGGTCGGCGTGATCGCGGAGCGTACCGGGGGTGAGCGGGAGGACATCCGGTTCCGGATCCCGTCCGGGCTCGGCCGCTACCTGGTCCGGAAGGGCTCGATCACCGTCGACGGGGTCTCACTCACGGTGGTCGACGTCGACCACGACTCCTTCTCCGTCAGCCTGATCCCCACCACGCTGCGGGCCACCACGCTCGGCAGCCGGGTGGTCGGGGACCCGGTCAACCTGGAGGTCGACGTGGTCGCCAAGTACGTGGAACGCCTGGTTCAGCACACCGACAGCCCGTATCACGACAGCGCGGTGGAGCGCTCCGACAGCGAGGTTCCGGCATGAGTAACGACGAGATCGTCCTGGATCCGATCGAGCAGGCGATCGCCGACATCGCGGCCGGCAAGCCGGTGATCGTGGTCGACGACGCCGACCGGGAGAACGAAGGCGACCTGATCTTCGCCGCCGAGCAGGCGACGCCGGAGCTGCTGGCCTTCATGGTCCGCTACACCTCCGGCTACATCTGCGCTCCGCTGTCGGCCGAGCTGTGCGACCACCTCGAGCTGCCGCCGATGTTCCACACCAACCAGGACCGGCGTGGCACGGCGTACACCGTGACGGTGGACGCACGGGAAGGGGTCAGCACGGGGATCTCGGCGGCCGACCGCGCGCGCACGGTCCGGCTGCTGGCCGACCCGGCGACCGCCGCTTCCGACCTGGCCCGGCCGGGACACGTGG
>JBOGDE010000352.1:0-5938 GCA_050701695.1 Micromonosporaceae bacterium | reverse complement strand
ATCCAACACCGGGATCGACTCCTCCTCCGCCTTGCGAGCCACCACCTGGACACCGGACTTCATCAACCAATCTCTGGCGCAGGACGCTGGACGGCAAGCGGCCGGACGGTGTCCGGCGGCGCGCCGGCAGCCACGGTCACGCCGGCACGTTCAGCTTCTACCCCGGCAAGAACCTCGGCGGCTGGGGCGACGCCGGCGCCGTGGTGACCGACGACGAACAGCTCGCCGCCGAGATCCGGATGCTCGCCAACCACGGCCGGGACGATGAGCGCAACACCCACCGGCGGGTGGGGCGCAACAGCCGGCTGGACGCGCTGCAGGCAGCGGTGCTGGCTCGAAAGCTCCCCACCCTGGACTCCGACAACGCGGCGCGGCGCCGGATCGTGCGGCGGTACCGCGACTCGCTCGGCCCGCTCGCCGAGGATCTGGTGTGGCCGGCCGACCCGGACGCCAGCGTGTGGCACCTGCTGGTGATGCGGGTCGGGCGCCGCGAGGCGCTGCGGCGCGCGCTGTCCCGGGCCGGCATCCAGACCGGAGTGCACTACCCGGTGCCGTGCCACCTCACCCCGGCTTACGCGCAGCTGCGTACGGGCTCCCTGCCGGTGGCCGAAGCGGCGGCGGGCGAGGTGGTCTCGCTGCCGCTGTGGCCCCGGATGACCGACGCGCAGGTGGACCGGGTGGTCGAGGAGCTGTGGCTGGGGTTGGCGAAACCGGCACCGTCGCGTACCCCGCACGAGTGGCGCCCGCCGGTGCAGGGAGGCCACAGATGACCCTGTTCGATGGCACTCGCTCCGCTCGTGCGGGTCATGCGGCCTTGGGCCACCCTGTAGCCGACCCTGCGGCTCAGTCGCTGCGCTCCCTCACCTCCAGGCCGGCTGCGGGCGGCGCCGCATGACCATCGAACTGCGCCGTCTGCCCGCCGAGCCACCCACCCCGGTACGCGCCCTGCGGGTGCTCACCGTCCGGTGGTGGCTGCTCTCGGCGCGCCAGCTCACCGAGGCGGTCGCGGCACTGCTGCTGGTGGTCCTGCTCTCCCCCGTGCTGCTCGCGGTGGCGATCGCGGTGAAGCTGTCCAGCCCCGGCCCGGTGCTGTTCCGGCAGGAACGGCTCGGGTTGCACCGCCGGCGGTTCCGCATCATCAAGTTCCGCACCATGATCGACGGCAACAGCGACGAGATCCACCGCCGGTACGTCCGCCGGCTGCTCACCGAGGACACCCCGCCCGACGGCGGCCAGGCCGGCGTCTACAAGCTCACCACCGATCCGCGGGTGACCCGGGTCGGCAGCTTCCTGCGGCGTACCAGCCTCGACGAGCTGCCCCAGCTGTGGAACGTGGTGCGCGGCGAGCTCTCGCTGGTGGGGCCCCGCCCGGTGCTCGCGTGGGAGGCGGAGCTGTTCGGCGAGGGGGCCGAGCCGCGGTTCGCGGTACGCCCCGGCATCACCGGGCTGTGGCAGGTCAGCGGCCGCTCCACGGTGGACTACAAGGCCGCCCTTGAGCTCGACGTACGGTACGCGCACACCAAGTCGCTGTGGCTGGACCTGCGGATCCTGGCACGCACCGTACGGGTGGTACTGGACCGGTCGGTGGCGCGATGACGAGTCGAGCCGCCCACCGTGCCGCCCACCTGGTGATCGTGGTCGCCAACCTGCCCGTGGAGCGCGACCGCCGGGTGATCCGGCAGTGCCTCGCGCTGGAGCGCGCCGGCTACCGGGTCACGGTGGTGTGCCCCCGCGGGGAGACCAACGCGGTACCGGGCTGCGGCCGGCGGGTCGCGGTGCGGCCGTACCGGCTGCCGGTGGCCGGCGCCGGGGTGGTCTCGTTCGCGCTGGAGTTCGGCTGGTCGCTGGTCGCGGTCAGCTGGCATCTGCTGGCGCTGCTGGTACGCGGTCGCTGCGACGCGGTACAGGTGTGCAACCCGCCGGACGTGTTCTGGCCGCTGGCGCTGCTGTGCCGGGCGCTGGGCCGCCGGTTCGTGTTCGACCACCACGACCTGTCCCCCGAGGTGTACGCCGCACGCACCGCGACCCCGAACCGGCACGTGCTGCGGGTGCTGCGCGGCTTCGAACGGCTCTCGCTGCGCTGCGCCAGCGCGGTGATCTCCACCAACGACTCGTACCGCCGGATCGCCATCCAGCGCGCCGGGGTACCCCCGGAGCGGATCACCGTGGTCCGCAACGGCCCGGCGCACTCGGAGGTGAGGGCACCGGCGGTGCCCTCAGACCCGTACCACCGGATCGTCTACCTCGGTGTGATCGGGCCGCAGGACGGGGTGGCGGCCGCGGTGCTCGCCGCCGCCGAGCTGGCCCGGCGCCGGGGCCGCGACGGCTGGCGGCTGCAGATCGCCGGGGACGGCGAGTCGCTGCCCGATCTGCGCGAGCTGGTCGACGCCGAGGGGCTCGGCGGGCTGGTGGAGTTCACCGGCTGGCTGGACGCCGCCGCGGTGGACCGGCTGCTCACCGGCGCGACGCTGGCGCTGCAGCCGGATCCGCGTACCGCGCACACGGAGCACTCCACGATGGCCAAGACCATCGAGTACCTGGCGCGTGGCGTACCGGTGGTGGCGGTGGACCTGGCCGAGACCCGGGCCAGCGCCGGGGATGCCGCGACGTACCTGCCGGACGGTACGCCCGAGCAGCTGGCCGGCGCGATCGACGACCTGCTCGACGACCCGGACGCCCGGACCCGGATGAGCCGGGCGGGTCGGCGTCGGTATCGCGACACTCTCGCCTGGGACCACCAGGAGCGTGCCTACCTTGGGATGTGGCGCCGCCTCCTGGGTCCGAAAGCCGCGCCGGCACCTCAACCGACCAAGAGCCTGGCCGACAGCTCGGCCGACGCCGTCCAGCCGAGTACGCCGTAGGGGGCAGCCGTGGACATGTGGGACATCGCCAAGGTGATGTGGCGACGCTGGTACGTGGTGGTGCCGCTGCTGTTGGCGGTGCTGGCGGCCACGCTGGGCGCGAGCGCGTTCATCAAGCCGGAGTACACCTCGGCCGCGTCGGTGCTGCTGGTACCGCCCGCGGACCGTCCCGAGGCGCCGAAACCGGGCGAGAAGGCCAATCCGTGGCTGGACGTCGGGCCGGTCGCGATGGCGCAGGCGGTCTCGATCGCGGTGCAGAGCAAGGCCAGCCGGGACAAGGTCGCCGCCGAGGGGATCGAGGCAGCCTACGAGGTCGGCGTGCTGCCCCGCAGCTCGATCGTGCTGATCGAGGTGTCGGGCGCCAGCCAGCAGCAGGTACGGTCCGCCGCCACCCGGGTGATCGGCCTGATCACCGACGAGGTGGCCAGCCGGCAGGCGGCGTACAAGCCGAAGCCCGGCCACCAGATCACCGCGCAGGTGCTGGACCCGGGCGACAACCTGGTGACCTCCAACACCGGGCTGCGGCGCGGACAGGCGATGATCATGTTCGCCGGACTGCTGCTCACCGCCGGGTTCGCGGTGGTCATCGACGCGCTGCTGCGCCAGCGCCGGCGCCCGGAGCCTTCGGTCGGCACCGCGCCGGTGCCGGACGGCCCGCTGCCCGGCCGCTGGCAACCCGGCCCCGACAGCGACGCCACGATCACGTTCCCCGCGGTCGGTGCGGCGCCCGGCGGCGGGTACGACCCGGCACGACGTACCCGCTAGGCCTCGCGGATGGGCTCCCCCCTCGCCCTGCGACCGGTAAACGGCCACGGTACGGCGCTGCGCGCGTCGGTGGTGCCGACCACCCACCGGCTCGGCGACGCCGCGGGCGTGCTGATGCTGGTGGTGGTGCTGGCGTACCTGTTGCCGGAACGGTTGATCGTCACCGACATGGCCAGTGTGGGCCGGCCGGCGATGCTGGCGGCGCAGCTGCTGGCGATGTGGTGGGGGCTGACCCGGCTGCACCCGGCGCTGGCCACGAGCGGCCGCCAGCCGGTGCGCTGGGTGCTCGGCTGCTACCTGGTCACGCTGCTCCTCGGGTACGCGTCCGGCCAGATCCGGGGGCTGTCCATTCTGGAGCAGAACGGCGCCAACCGCGCGATGCTGGCGGCGCTGGCGTTCGCCGGGGTGGCGCTGCTCGCCGCCGACGGGATCAGCAACCGGCAGCGGCTGGACGCGGTGCTGCGTACGCTGACCGCCGCCGCCGCGGTGATGGCGCTGATCGGGATCGGGCAGTTCGTGCTGCAGCGCGACTTCACCGAGTTCATCAGCGTGCCGCCGCTGCTCACCTTCCAGGCGCCGCCGGTGGGTTTCAGCCCGCGTGGCGCCGGCGGGCTGTTCCGGGTGGCCGGCACCACCGGGCACTACATCGAGTTCAGCGTGCTGCTCGCGATGCTGCTCCCGCTGGCGATCCACTACGCGAAGTTCGCCCCCGACCGGCTGCACCGCCAGCTGTACGCCGGCATGATCGTGGTGATGACGCTGGCGGTCCCGCTGTCGCTGTCGCGTACCGGGATCCTGGCACTGTTCGTGGCGCTGGCGGTGATGGCGCCGGCGTGGTCGTGGCGGGCCCGGCTGAACGCCGCGGTGGTGGCGGTGGCGCTGACGGTCGCGCTGAACGCGATCCGCCCAGGGCTGATCGGCACGCTGCGGTCGCTGCTGCTCAACACCGAGAACGACCCGAGCATCATCGGGCGTACCGAGGACTACGGGGTGGTCTCCCCGATGATCGCGGAACGGCCGTGGTTCGGCCGCGGCGTCGGTACGTTCCTCCCCGAGCTGTACCTGCTGCTGGACAACCAGTGGCTGCTCACCCTGGTCAGCGGCGGCATCGTCGGGCTGGTCGGACTCGTCGCGATCTACCTGACCGGGCTCGGGCTGAGCGTGACCAGCTACCGCCGGGCGAAGGCGGCCGGGTCGGCGCGGGACCGGGACCTGGCAGCGGCGCTGGCTGCCGCGGTGGTGGTCGCGGGGCTCTCCGCGTTCACCTTCGACGCGCTCTATTTCTCCACGTACGCGCTGACCGTGGCGTTGGTGGTCGGTGCCGCCGGCGCGCTGTGGCGGCTGACGAGCGCGCCGTCCGCCGGCCAACCGGCCTCTGAGGCACCCACCGAACCGGGCGGCGACAGGAGGTCCGATGCGGACTGACATTCTCATGATCACCTACCAGCGGCCGGAGTACGTACGGCTCTCCCTGGCCCGGCTGCTGCAGACCTGCGACGAGCACTGCCGGGTCTGGCTGTGGCACAACGGCAACCACGCCGAGACCCTGCAGGTGGTACGCGACTACCTGCACCATCCACGGGTGCACCGGTTCCACCACAGCCGCGAGAACGCCAGGCTGCGGGTGCCCACCAACTGGCTGTGGCAGCAGTCGGACGCGGACTACCTGTCGAAGGTGGACGACGACTGCCTGGTCTCGCCGGGCTGGATCCAGGCGCTGCGCGGGGCGCACGCCGACGTACCGGAGTTCGGGGTGATCGGCAGCTGGCGGTTCCTCGACGAGGACTTCGATCCCGACCGCGCCGCACCCAAGATCCGGTCCTTCGCCGGTGAGAAGCACCAACTGCT
This sequence comes from Micromonosporaceae bacterium, assembly GCA_050701695.1. GTDB lineage: Bacteria > Actinomycetota > Actinomycetes > Mycobacteriales > Micromonosporaceae > WHSM01. The sequence goes on along the minus strand of JBOGDE010000352.1, from coordinate 464 downwards.
GCGCAACCTGTGGGTGCAGGGCTCCGGCTACCTCGCCAAGCGCGAGATGATCGCGCGCGCCGGGCCGCTCGGGCCGCGCGACTCGTTCACCTCGTGGTGCATCAGGGCGTCCCGGCTGGGCTGGGTCAACGGCTGGTACTACCCGTTCCTGCCCGAGGACCACATGGACGATCCGCGCAGCCCGCACACCATGTACCGCACCGATGAGGACCTGCGGGCGCACCTGCCACTGTCGGCGCGTACCTCGGGGATCCGCACCCTGGCCGACTGGGAGGCCCAGATGCGCCGCTCGGCGGTGGTGGCGCAGACCGCGTCGCTGGATCCCCGGCAGTACACCGGGTGGCGCCGAACCAGCCGCAACCTGCGCCGGCGGGCGCTGCGGGCGCTGGGCCGCCGTACCGCCTGGGACCTGGTCCCCGCGCACCGCGGAGCGGCGCGGTGACCGGCGCAGCGGGGAGCAGCGC
>JBOGDE010000351.1:0-5952 GCA_050701695.1 Micromonosporaceae bacterium | reverse complement strand
CTCGAGGCGGCCGCCGGCGGGATCGGTCAGAGAGTCAGCGTCCAGGTGTCGAGGGTGCCGGTGTCCTGTGACGCGGCGTCGGTGACCCGCAGCGTCCAGGTGCCGTTGCGCGCCTCACCGGACAGATTGACGGTGTACGTCTTGTCGATGTTGTCGGCGGAGCCGCCGGCCCGGTTGTGCAGCGTGTAGACCGTGCCGTCCGGCGCGACCAGGGCGACCACCAGGTCACCGATGTAGGTGTGCCGGAGGTGCACCTCCACGGTGGAGGTCGCCGAGGCGTTGCCGGTGCAGCCGGAGACCGCGATCGTCGAATTCACCGTGGTGTGGTCGTTGATGGCGACATCGGTGCCGTTGGTGCCGCCGCAGTCGGCGGGCGGCGGAGGCGTGGTGCCACCACCGAGGCTCAGTGTCCAGGTGTCGAGCACCCCGGTGTCCTGCGACGCGGCGTCGCGGATCCGCAGCTTCCAGGTGCCGTTGGCGGTCTCGCTGGACAGGTCGACGGTGTACGTCTTGTCGATGTTGTCCGCGGAGCCGCCGGCCCGGTTGTGCAGCACGTACCCGGTGCCGTCCGGCGCCACCAGGGTCACCACCAGGTCACCGATGTACGTGTGCCGGATGTGCACCTCCACGGTGGCCGTCGCCGAGGCGTTGCCGGAGCAGTCGGTGAAAGCGAGCGAGGACTCCACGGTGGTGTTGTCCGGGATCGTCACGTCGTTGCCGTTGCTGCCGGTGCAGCCCGACGGCGGCGGGGGCGGCGGAGGCGGCGTACCGCCCAGGTTGTCCGCGGCCGCCCGGATGTCGGCGGCGAACGTGCTCACCTGGGTGTAGACGCCGGGGGCGCGGGGCCGGGCACAGCCCTTGCCGTGGCTGACGATGCCGACCTGGATCCAGGCGTTGCCGGCGTCGCGGCGGAACATCGGGCCGCCGGAGTCGCCCTGGCAGGTGTCGACGCCGCCGTTGGCCAGGTCGCCGGCGCAGATCTCCGCCGCGAACTTCAGACCCGAGTAGTACGGGTCCGCGTCCCGGCAGCTCACGTCGTCGATGAAGTCCACGTTGGCCTTCATCAGGTACCGCGACTGTGCGCCGCCCTCGCTGGTGGCGCCCCAGCCGGCGACGGTGAACACGCCGGAGTCGTACGCGGTGCTGGTGGCGATCGGCAGCAGCGCCGCGCCGGTGATCGGGCTGGCGAGCTTGATCAGCGCCCAGTCGCCGCCGGTGCTGGTGCCGTACGTCGGTGAGCGGTGCACGTACGTGGAGCGCACCTTCGTCGCACTGCTGTCCTGCAGGTCGATCACGCCGTACGTGGCGACGATGTTGGTGTTGTCGCCGGTGGAGCTGACGCAGTGGGCGGCGGTGAGGACGATCTGCGGCGTGTACATGGAGCCGCCGCAGCCCATGGACAGCCGTACCATCCACGGGAATTCGCCTTGGGCGGCGGGCTCGCCGCCCACCACCTCGGTGGTCGGATCGTCTCCGGGATCCGCGTGGGCCGGTAACCCGACCAGAAGAGCGCCGACCAGCACACCGGTGGTGCTGATCGCGCGCAGGGTCTGCCGCAACATGGTGAACCTCCCCAGGTCCCACGCACCGGCGAGTCGCCGGCGCGAACTCACGGTTGCGCTGGTTCTACACCCTTCGCGCGGCTTGTGGTGGCACGACCGTGCCTTGGCACGAATCTGTCGCGCGGCTGTGAACCGCGGAGCTGAGAGCCCCGTGGTGCCTGTGAGACGCCCACGGTGACGGAGCCGGCTCACAAGCCGGTTCCAACCTCCCGGTGCCGCGGTACGTCGTAGCTGCCGACGGCACACTGAGGGTCCGGAGGACATGGGTGGACCAGTTCGAGGGGTACGAGGAGTTCGTCGCCGCGCACGGGCATGCGTTGTCGCGGACCGCCTACCTGCTCGCCGGCGACCACGCGGCGGCGCAGGATCTGCTGCAGTCGGCGCTGACCAAGGCGGCGGTACGGTGGCGCAGGATCGCCACCAACCCGTACGGGTACGTGCGCCGCACCATGTACCACGAGACGGTCTCGCGGTGGCGCCGCCGGCGGGTGATCGCCGAGTACGCCACCGCCGAACCGCCCGAGACCTTGGGTCCCGACGATGATCGCGCCGGCGACCCAGTACCCCGCCGGGCGGGCCAGTCTGCTGTTCCTGCAGGGCAACGGGGCGGGGATGCCGTTCAGTGACAGCAAGTACCTCGCCGTCGGCGCCGACGACAACAGCTACCGGCGGATCCTCAGCAACGTACGGCGGCAGGACGACGCCGCCACCACGCTGCTCTCGCCAGATGGCACCCGGGTGGCGTACGGCGACGGTGACGAGCTGGTGGTGGTCGACCTGACCACGGGCGAGCGCACGTACCACCCGCTGCCGGGGGCGTCCGACGCCACGGCGCTCGCCTGGTCGCCGGACGGGCGGCGGATCGCGTACAGCGAGATGCCGGAGTGGAACGACCGCGGGCAGGCGCGGTATCCGCGGGAGTGGGTGGAGCTGGAGCTGCGTACCGGGAAGGTGCAGCGGCACCGGGTCTCGCAGGGGGTTTCCGCGGTGGCGTTCGCGCCGGACGGGCGGCGGGCGGCGACGCAGGACGGGAACGAGATCGTGATCACCGGTGGCCCCGAGGAGCACCGGATCACGGGCTTCTGGCTCGCCGGTCCCGCGGCGTGGGCGCCGTCCGGGGACCGGTTGGCAGTGACAGAGGTGGCACCCACGTCCGAGAGCCTGGCACTGGGTCAGCTGATCTTCACCGACAACGGCCCCGAGGGGCGGGACTACTCCCTCATCATGGAGACGCGGTACGTGCCGCCGTGCCCCGCCCTGGGACAGGTACGTCATCCCTTCCTGGGCTGGCGCGGAGAGCACAACGCCAACATGGTGTTCGTGACCTGCGACCGCGATCAGTTGGCGATCGGGGAGTGGCCGTTCGGAGAGGACTCGGACCGGATCCTGGTGCGGTTCGACGACGCGTACGGCGACGACGAGCGCGCCGTGTACGACGTCCAACTCGCCAGCGGGCTGGTGGCGAGCCTCACCGTCCGTGAGGACAACACCCCCGACTACGGGCCGTGGCCGAACGGGGTACGGCTACTGATCGCGTCCGGCGTCGTAGTGCCGGTGCTGCTGGTCGCGGCGCTGGTGTTCTGGCGGCGCCGCCGGGTCGTCCCGCGGGGACGCGAAACCGCCGCGACGTAAGACCCTGTTCGGGAACTCCGAGCCGGCTGCGGCGGGCCCAGACGACGCCCGGCGGCGTTGTCGGTTCACCCGGATACAACACCGGTATCCGGGCAAACCTCCGCCTTGCCGGATCGCCGCCGGGAACTCCGCCTCGCTCGACCCGGAGTTCCCGAACAGGGTCTAAGACACGATGCCCCACCGGCCGAGCCGGCCGGTGGGGCATCGTGTCCTACTCCTCGTCGGCCTTGCCGGACTGCATGCCCTCGGCGATCAGGTCCATCACCGCGGAGTCCTGCAGCGTGGTGACGTCCCCGAGCTGGCGGTTCTCCGCCACGTCCCGCAGCAACCGCCGCATGATCTTGCCGGAGCGGGTCTTCGGCAGCTCCGCCACGATCATCACCTGGCGCGGCTTGGCGATCGGGCTGATCTCCTTCGCCACGTGGTCCCGCAGTTCTTTGACCGCGGCCTGCCCGTCGCCGGATTCGGCCGCCGCGCTGCGCAGGATCACGAACGCCACCACCGCCTGGCCGGTGGTCTCGTCGGTCGCGCCGACCACCGCGGCCTCGGCCACCTTCGGGTGGCTGACCAGCGCGGACTCGATCTCGGTGGTGGACAGCCGATGGCCGGCCACGTTCATCACGTCGTCGACCCGGCCCAGCAGCCAGATGTCGCCGTCGGCGTCCTTCTTCGCGCCGTCCCCGGCGAAGTAGACGCCCTCGAACCGCGACCAGTACGTGTCGACGTACCGGTCGTCGTCGCCCCACAGGGTGCGCAGCATCGCCGGCCACGGCTCGGTGAGCACCAGGTAGCCGCCTTCCCCGTTGCCCACCGGCTTGCCCGCGTCGTCGACCACTTCCGCGCCGATCCCCGGGAGCGACTTCATCGCCGCGCCGGGCTTGCCGCTGGTCACGCCGGGCAGTGGGCTGATCATGATCGCGCCGGTCTCGGTCTGCCACCAGGTGTCGACCACCGGGCACCGGTCACCGCCGATGTGGGTGCGATACCAGATGTACGCCTCGGGGTTGATCGGCTCGCCCACCGACCCGATCAGGCGCAGCGTGCCCATCTCGTGCTCGTCGGGGATCTGCTCGCCCCACTTCATGAACGTACGGATCGCGGTCGGCGCGGTGTAGAGGATCGTCACGCCGTACTTCTCGACGATCTCCCACCAGCGGCCCTTGTGCGGGGTGTCCGGGGTGCCCTCGTACATCACGCTGGTCACGCCGTTGGCGAGCGGGCCGTACACGATGTAGCTGTGTCCGGTGACCCAGCCGATGTCGGCGGCGGTCCAGAACACGTCGGTCTCCGGCTTCACGTCGAAAACCGCATGATGGGTGTACGCCACCTGCGTCAGGTAGCCGCCGGTGGTGTGCAGGATCCCCTTCGGCTTGCCGGTGGTGCCGGAGGTGTACATCACGTAGAGCGGGTGCTCGGCGTCGAACGCCTCCGGGGTGTGCTCGGCGCTGGCCGGCTCCACCACGTCGTGCCACCACAGGTCGCGCCCGTCGGTCCAGTCGACGTCCTGCCCGGTGCGCTTGACCACCACCACGTTGCGTACGTTGGTGCCTTCCACCGCCTCGTCCACGGCCGGCTTGAGCGCGGCCTGGGCGCCCCGCCGGTTCTGCCCGTCGGCGGTGACCACGATCCGGGCGTCGCAGTCGATGATCCGGTCTTTCAGCGCGGTGGCCGAGAAGCCGCCGAACACCACCGTGTGCGGTGCCCCGATCCGGGCGCACGCCAGCATCGCCGCCACCGTCTCCGGGAGCATCGGCATGTAGATCGCGACCCGGTCCCCCTTGTGGACCCCAAGCTCACTGAGCGCGTTCGCGGCCTTGCAGACCATGTCCTTGAGGTCTTTGTAGGTGATAGTGCGGGTGTCGCCGGGCTCGCCCTCCCAGTGGTACGCCACCTTGTCGCCGTTGCCGGCCTCGACGTGCCGGTCGACGCAGTTGTACGCCGCGTTCAGCGTCCCGCCGGCGAACCACTTGGCGAACGGCGGCTTGCTCCAGTCCAGCACCTCGGTGGGCGGGGTGTCCCAGTGCAGCCGCTGCGCCTGCTCCGCCCAGAACGCCAGCCGGTCCGTCTCCGCCGCCTGGTAGGCATCGGCCTTCACGTTGGCGGCGGCGGCGAGCTCGGCGGGAGGGTCGAATCGTCGGGTCTCGGAGAGCAGATTCTCCAGCGCCGGCCCCTGCCCATTCTGCGTGTCGGTCATCAGCCCCGAACTCCCTCGCAACGGTTACGTCGTGGTGTCCTGGTCAACCTATCGGCGTAGCCGGGGGTACGCGAGGCGTGCCGCCAGAAGATCGCCACGAACGGCCCCACCCGTGCGCCGAACGGCGCCCCCGGCCTCCCCGGCGCCCCTGCCGCCCCGGCGTCCTCCAGATGATCAGGCATGGGGCGCTGTGCCGCTGAATCCGGCCGTGATCCGCGGCTCCGCGTCCATTGCCGGATCGCGTACCCGACCACCACGCGTGGGGGTTCACGCCAGGGGTGGGCGGGGCGTGGGTAGCGTGGCGGGGTGGACAGGACGACCGCCGCCGACCCGCTCGCCCCGCTGCTGGACCTCGCCGGGGTGCGCGACGCGTACGCCGACGCGCGGGCGGCGGTCGACGAGGCGCTGGGGCACCGGGCGCTGCGCCGGCAGGGAGGACAGCTCGCCACCGAGGCGGCGCTGAGTGCCGCGCGCGCCTCTGCCGCCCTGGACGGCAGCGACTACCCCGTCGAGGAGATCCGCTCCGGTACGGTGACCGACCCGGTGGTGCAGGGCGCGCTGCGG
>JBOGDE010000350.1:0-5953 GCA_050701695.1 Micromonosporaceae bacterium | reverse complement strand
GTGTCCAGGTGGTGGCTCGCAAGGCGGAGGAGGAGCCAATACCGGTGTTGTATTGGCGACGACGACAACGCCGCGAGGCGCCGGCTGGGCGCCGGACTTCGCAAGCGAATTTCTGGCGCAGGACACTAGCGAGGACACGCCTACAGCTTGTGACAGGTATCCCGCTTGCGAAAGAATCTCCGTGCACTGCGCAGCGAGCATGGTGATATCAGGTCAGGGGGCACGGTGAGAAACGGCAGGACGATTCAGGCTCGGGAGCTCGGCAGGCAACTTCGCGACCTGCGCCGGACGGCCGCGTTGAGCGCCGACCAGGTGGCGGAGGATCTCTCGCTCTCCGTACCCACGATCTACCGGTACGAGAGCGGCACCACGGTCCCGCGACACACTGACGTCAAGGCGCTGTGCGAGGTCTTCGGCGCCGATGACGACCTGATAGATGCCCTGGTGGCGTTGGCAAAGGAGTCGAACGTCGCTCCGTGGTGGCGCTCCTACGACGGCGCGATACCGCGGTGGTTCGACACGTTCGTCTCGCTGGAGTCTCACGCCAGCCACATCCGGGCCTACGACGACGCGCGGGTCTTCGGCCTGCTGCAGACCCAGCACTACGCGGAGGCCATGATCCGCGCTCTACTGCCCCCGGAGATTGACCAGGAAGGCGTGTCCAAGCGGGTCGACCTCCGAATCAGAAGGCAGCGCATCCTGGACCGCCGTACGCCCCCTCGCCTGGACGTGATCCTGGGCGAGGCCACGCTGGCTCGATCACCGGGGCAGGACATCATGGCCGAGCAACTGTCCCATCTGGACAAGATGTCGCGGCGTTCGAACGTCACCGTTCGAATCCTGCCGCTCGGTCTCGTTCATCATGGTCTACAGTGCGGTTCTAGCTTCATCATGCTCGACTTCCCGACCGACCGGCGCGGGATGGGTGAGCCCCCGATGGTCTATGCCGACAACCTGACGGGGGCCGCGTACCTCAACGAGGCGTCGGAGGTCACGGCGTACAACAGTGTGTGGGAGAGCCTGATACGAGACGCGCTGTCCCCCGCGGCGTCTCGGAAGATCATCAACGGCTACAGGGAGAGGTACCAGCAGTCATGAACGCGGACATCGTGTGGCGTAAGTCGAGTCGTAGCGGTGGCGAAGGGGCGTGCGTGGAGGTCGCGACGCTGCCAGACCAGGTGCTGGTCCGCGATTCCAAGGACCCGGACGGCCCGCGACTGCACTTCACCCACGCGGAGTGGCGGGCGTTCCTCGGCGGCGTCGACGAGGGAGAGTTCAGCCTCTAGACCCACCATGGCAACCGAGCCTGGTGCCGACACCTGAACCGACCGGTTCCGGCCAGTCCCTCGCGGCGCGGGGGGTTGTCGGAAGGGCGACAGATACACGATCGCGGCACAGACTGCGGTCGCAGAATGAAGCGGTTGCGTACGGCGGCTGCGGTTGGCCGACCGTCGGCGTGACAGCGATTCGACCCACAAGCCGCCATCGGGGGCCCACGCATGGGGACGGCGTTCCGTCCTTGCGCGCAAGCCCCGGGAGGTAGTCATGGCGGCCGACGATCGGATCGTGACGGTTACCGGAGCGACCGGCCGGCAGGGCGGGGCGGCGACCCGTCACCTGCTGGCCGATGGCTGGCGGGTGCGCGCACTGACCCGGAATCCGCATGGCGCGGGTGCGCGGCGGCTCGCTTCGCTGGGCGCCGAGGTGGTGGCGGCGGACATGGCCGATCCGGCCACGCTGGTCCCGGCGTTCCGCGACGCGTACGGCGTCTACAGCGTGCAGAACCCGATGATCAGTGGCATCGACGGCGAGATCGCCCAGGGCCGCAACGTGGCCGACGTGGCCCGCGACTGCGGCGTACGGCACCTGGTGTACGGCTCCGCGGGCGTCGGTGTCGCCGGCACCGGCGTGGGGTCGTGGGAGTCGAAGCTGGTCGTCGAGGCGTACCTGGCCGAGTCGGGGGTGCCGTTCACGGTGCTGCGGCCGGTGGCGTTCATGGAGCTGATGACCGACAAGGGGTTCTACCCGGCGGTCTCCACCTGGAACGTGATGCCGAGGCTGATGGGCGCCGACCGGCCGGTGCAGTGGCTCTGCGTCGACGACCTGGGGGCGATCGCGGCCCGGGTGTTCGCCGACCCCGAGCAGTACGTCGGCGGCGACCTGCAGCTGGCATCCGACGTGCAGACCATCGCCGAGTGCCGTGAGCTGTGGCGGGAGTTGACCGGTCGGGCGCCCCGCCGGATGCCGATGCCGACGTGGCTGTTCGAGCGGATCGTCGGCACGGACCTGACCACGATGTGGCGCTGGCTGCGTACCGCCGAGTACGACATCGACCTGGGGGTGACCCGCAAGGTGCTGCCGGGCGCGCTGACGGTACGCGACTGGCTGCGGCGCCGTACCGGGGCCTAGGACGCGGCGGGGGAGAGGCGGGTCTCCACCTCGTCGAGTGCGTGGCGTACGGCGCCGAGCGCGACGGCGCGTTCCCCCAGCTCCGACAGTCGCAGGTCGACGGGGGTGAGCAGGCGCTGGCGCAGGTGCCGGCGTACCGGGCCGAGCAGCGTCTCACCGGCGCGGGAGATACCGCCGCCGACGATCACCACCCCCGGATCCAGGATCAGCAGCAGGTTCGCCAGGCCCTTCGCGAACCGGGCCGCGACCAGCTCGACCACCTCGTTCGCGGTGGGGTCACCGCCGGCCGCCGCGCCGACCAGAGCGGCCACGTCCCGGTTGTCGCCGGGCCAGCCGCCGGAGCCGGTCCGCTGGTACGCGGCGGTGGCCAGATCCCGGATCGCGCTGGCGCCGACCAGCCGTTCGAACGGGCCCATCTGCGTGTCAACCGGGGCGGCGGGCTGGTCCGGGTCGCCGGTCAGGTCGGTGAAGCCGAGCTCGCCGGCGGCGGCGTGGGCGCCCCGGTGCGGCTGGCCGCCGAGCACGATCCCGGTGCCGATCCGTTCGCCCCACTGCACGAAGACCAGGGTGTCGGTGTCGGTGGCGGCGCCCTGCCACTGCTCGGCGCGTACCGCGAGGTTGACGTCGTTCTCGATCGCCACCGGGCAGGTCAGTGACATCCGCAGCCGGGGCACCACGTCGAGCCCCGCCCAGCCGGGGATGCTCGGCGCCACCAGCACCTCGCCGCGCTCCCGGTCGACCACGCCGGGGCTGCCGACGCATACCGCCCAGAGCTGGTCGGGGGAGATCCCGGCGGTACGGATCACCGCCCGCAGCGTGGCGCGTACCGCGTCGAGCACCCGTGGGCCGGTGGCCCCCTCGGGCAGGTCGGTACGCAGCTCGGCGCGCACCTCGCCGGCCAGGTCGGCGACCATGGCGAGCACCTTGTGCGGGCCGACGTCGATGCCGGCGACGAAGCCCTGCCCGGAGCGGAACCGCACCAACTGTGCGGGACGGCCGAGCTGCGGCGCCTCCCCGGGGTCGGCGTCGACGTACTCGGCGAGGCCCCGGTCGACCAGTAGCGACACCGCCCGCATCACCGCCGGGCGGGACAGGCCGGTGACGGCCATCAGCGCGGCGACCCGGATCGCGGTACGGGGATCGGCGCGCAGCGCGTCGAGCACGGCGGCGGCGTTGATCTGTCGCAGCACGTGCGGCCCGGTGGCGGTCCGGGTGGGGGACACGGAGCCGATGGTGCCCTCCCTCCACGGCTCGTCGGAAGCGATTCTCGCGACCCGTTGACAATACCGAGCTCTGCCCAGATAGTAACGAACGATTGATTACAAAGTCGCATGCGGCGTGGTCGGGGTCGCGGAGTGTGCGAGCCGCCGGCGATGCCGAGAGGAGCGGGCCATGCGCCGCTTTCCCGTCAGGTCAGTGATCGTCACACTCGTGGTCGGACTGGTCGCCACGGTCGCGCCGGTGGCCATCGCCGCCGCGACCCGGCCGTACGGGAGGTGGGACGTGGAGCCGGTACGTGCCCTGGTCGAGCGGCTGCTGCGGCCCGAGCAGGCCCAGCAGATGACCCTGGTGCCGCTGGCAGGGGAGCGGGAGAGCTTCCGGGTCGGCGCCGCCGGGGGCAAGGTACGGATCGCGGCCACCACCCCGAGCGCGATGCTCGCCGGCGTCAACGCCTACCTCGACCGGGTGGCCAGGGTCGACGTGTCCTGGAACGGGGACTCGCTGGACCGGCTGCCCGCCCGGCTGCCGCTGCCCGCCCAGACCCTCACCCAGGACGCCACGGTGGCGAACCGGTTCGCGCTCAACGACACCGACGACGGCTACACCGGGGCGTACCGGGACTGGGCGGACTGGGAGCGCGAAATCGACGTACTGGCGCTGCACGGGGTGAACCAGGTGTTCGTGCCGGTCGGCGCCGAGGCGGTCTACCTGGAGACGTTCGGTCGGTTCGGCTACACCGAGGACGAGCTGCTGCGCTGGATCCCGACCCCGAGCCACCAGCCGTGGTGGCTGCTGCAGAACATGTGCTGCTTCCCCAGCCCGGTCACCGCAGGGTTGGTGCGCGAACGCGCCGCGCTGGGCGCCAAGATCGTCAAGCGGCTGCGGGAGCTGGGCATCACGCCGGTGCTGCCCGGCTACTTCGGCACCGTACCGCCGGGGTTCGCCGAGAAGGTCGGCGGCGCCCGGACCGTACCGCAGGGCGGCTGGGTCGGCTTCCAGCGGCCGGACTGGCTGGACCCGACCAGCGCGCCGTTCGCTGACGTCGCCGAGGCGTTCTACGCCAGCTCGGCCCGGCTGTTCGGGGCCACCAGCCACTACAAGATGGACCTGCTGCACGAGGGCGGCAGCCCCGGCCCGGTGCCGGTCGGTCCCGCCAGCAAGGCGGTGCAGGAGTCGCTGGAGCGCGCGAGGCCGGGCGCGGTCTGGGTCTTCCTGGGCTGGCAGAGCAACCCGCGCCCGGACACCCTCGCGGCGATCGACCGCTCCCGGGTGCTGATCGTCGACGGCCTCTCCGACCGGTACGCCGGCACCGACCGCAACAAAACCTGGCCCGACACCACGTACGCGTTCGGCTCGATCTGGAACTTCGGCGGCCACACCACGATCGGCGCCAACACCGCCGTGTGGGAGGACCGGTTCTGGCGCTGGCGCGCCGAGTCTGGCAGCACCCTGGACGGCATCGCCGTGATGCCGGAGGCCAGCGACAACAACCCGGCGGCGTTCGACTACCTGACCGGGCTGGCCTGGCGGAACGGTCCGGTCGAGCCCGCGGCCTGGTACGCCGACTGGTCCGCCCGGCGGTACGGCGGCGCCGACCCGGCATCCGCACAGGCCTGGGCGGCGATCGGCAGCACCGCGTACGCGATGCCGGCCGACGGGTCGAGCGAGGCCGCCGACGGGCTGTTCGCCGCCGCGCCGTCGCTGACCCGTACCTCGGCCGCCACCTGGTCCCCGAAGCGGATGCGGTACGACGCGACCGACTTCGCCGCCGCCCTGCCCGCGCTGCTGGCAGTCGCGCCCGAGCGGAGGGCGTCGAGCGCGTACCGGTACGACCTGGCCGACGTGACCCGGCAGGTGCTGTCGAACCGCAGTCGTACCCTGCTGCCCCGGCTGAAGGCCGCGTACGACCGGCGCGACGCCGCCGAGTTCGACCGACTCTCCGCGGTCTGGCTGCGCTACCTGGGGCTGCTCGACCAGGTCACCACCACCAACCGGCAGACCATGCTCGGGCCCTGGCTGGCCGACGCCCGTGCCTGGGGCGCGGACACCGCGCAGGCCGGCGCGCTGGAGCACAGCGCCCGCACCCTGCTCACCGTCTGGGGCAACCGCGCCGGGTACAACGCCGGCCTCGGCGACTACGCCAACCGTGAATGGTCCGGCCTGATCAGCGGCTACTACGCGCCGCGCTGGCGGGCCTACCTGACGGAGCTCTCCGCCGCGCTGCGCGAAGGACGTACCCCCAGAAGCTTTGACTGGTACGCCAACGGCGCCGACTGGGCCGCGAAGACCGGGCCGCTACCCACCGAGCCGACCGGCGACATCC
>JBOGDE010000349.1:0-5989 GCA_050701695.1 Micromonosporaceae bacterium | reverse complement strand
GCGCGGCGGCGCCGGCAACGGCCACGCGGCGGAACGCCGGGCGCTCGGTTGCGGTGCGGGTCGCCACGTCACCCGCTCGCTGTCCTTGCGCGGCTCGGGCAGCGTCCTGCGCCGCGGCGGCGACCTGGCTTCGGGCGTGGAAGTACAACCCCCACTGCACCAGTCCCATGAACATGAACAGGAACAGCGGGAACAGGATCACGAAGCTGGCGGTGGACGCGCCGCGCTCACCGTCGGCGCCATGGGTGATGGTGATCCTGCGGGTCATCGGCTCGCCGTCGTCAGTCAGGGGGCGGGCGCGACCGGGGTGTCGGTGTCGATGCTGTTGGCCTTGCCGGTGAACTTGGCCAGCAGGATGCCGCCGACGGTGATGGCGATCACGACCCCGATTGCGATCATGATGGTTGAGGTGTAGGCGTCGCCACGCTCGTCGCGCGCCATCTCTCGCATCCGCTGGCGGGCGTCGAGGTACCACAGCATGACGTGCACCTGTGTGCTGACCAGCATGGTTCTCCTTTTTGTGGTTAAAGCGCGGGGTTCCGCGCGGAACGAATGGGCTGATCCATCAGGACCTCCTGTTCAGGAACTTGTTCTCCGGTGATTGACGATCCGACAGTTCGTCGGGAATTCCGAGTACCTTCCGGAGATCGTGTTGATTCCGGTGGTTCGCTGAAGTGGTGGAGGCGTGAGCCTCGCTGTCGTCCGGTCGCTGGACGCGCCGCGGCGAGGGGCGACGGTCGAGGAGCTGCAGGAGTTCGAGCAGGAGCTGGTCGACCAGTACGCGCTGGCCATGGTCGGCGCCGGCATCACCGACGGGCAGGTGGCGTCGGAGCGTTCGACGCTCTTCAGCTTCATCGGCTTCCTGGGGCGGCCGGTGTGGACGGCGTCGCCGGCCGATGCTGACCGCTATCTCGCCCGGCAGCGCAAGGAGCGGCAGCTGACGCACGCCACGGTGCGGGCAAAGGCGCGCACGATCGCGGAGTTCTTCGAGTTCTTGATGGCCCGCTACCAGGGCGACATCGCAGCGTTGACCGGCGTGGTGGTCGAGCAGCCCATCGACGAGTTCAATCGTCCGGCGGGCGGCAGACCCGGCGTCGGCCGCGTCCCGCCACCCAAAGACGACGTCGACACCTTGTTCAGCGCGTGGGCTGAGGCGCTGCCCCTGGCGCGCAAGTACCTGCCAGCTGCACGGGACTACCTGGCGGCGTCGCTGTGGCGCCGGGTAGGTCTGCGGATCGCGGAGACGGCGATGCTGGATATCGGTGACTGGCGGCCCGACCTCGGCGAGCTCGGCAAGCTGCACGTGCGCTTCGGCAAGGGCAGCCGGGGAAGAGGACCGAAGACACGGCTGGTGCCGTGCATCGACGACGTCGACGAGCTGTTGGACTGGTGGCTGGTGGTGGACGTGCGCCACCAGTTCGCCGACGACTGGACCGACCCCGCCGCGCCGCTGCTGCCCAGCGAACGGCGCGACCCCGACACCGGCCGTTGCACCCGTGTCGGACCGGAAGCGCTGCGGGCCGGACTCGCGGGTGCGGTGGGCAAGTGGTTGCCGAGGTGGTCGGGGAAGTTGAGCCCGCACGGCCTGCGTCACTTCTGCGTTATCTCCCCTCGCTCTATGCCCCAGAGGGACGTGAGATTGGTGTGCGCCGAGGTCCCTGCCTAACAAGTATTCAGTACTGGATGAGCCACGTAAGGCACGTACGCCACGTTCATTTGTTGTCCCATCCTTCAGCCTTGGCGGCGACGCTGGTTGAGAGCGCTTCCAGTTCGCCGATCAGTTGTCGGAGCCGTTTGGCGTTGTCGAACCAGGACCGGTAGCGCTCGGCTTGAGCAGCGCTCAGGTTTCGGGTGACGGTCTTGCCGTTGACTTTGCGGGTCCAGGACGGGTAGGGGCCGTGAAGGCGGTCAGGGTCGTGGTGGCAGCCGCAGTTGGGGCTGCCACAGCGGGAGGTGCGAGCCACCAGACTGCCGGGCAGGCAGAAGCCGAGTTCGGCGATTTCGGCCATGATCTGGCGCTGGCGCCGTTTTTCTTGCTGGCTGGGCATGCCTGGTTGTTATCGCGTTGAGAGGTCCACCACCCCAGTGCCCGGAAGTTTCATACTTCAGGGCCAAGGGGAGGTCCAGATGCCGCCGGCAACCAATCACAGCTGCGCCAAGCCAACCCGTTCGCTGTCGTTTCGGGCTGAACGGGCCGTGTCGCCGTTGGACGGGAGCGAGCTGTGGGTGGTGCTCGACGCCGAGCTGGTGGTGCATGTCGAGGCGAGCGACTTCTGCCGTGCGCTGTATGGCGCTGGCCGTTCTCCGCATACGATCCGTGTCTACGCCGGCAGGGTGGCCCTGTTCTTGGGCTGGTGCCAGGCCCACGGCGTCGACTGGAAGACGATCGACCTGCCAAGCCTGGCTGCTTTCAAGCATTCGCTGGAGGCGACACCGATCGAGAGGGGGATGCGCCGGGGTGGGACGGTCGACGCCATCTTGATCGCGTTGTGCGAGTTCCTCCGGTTCTGCGCCCGGACCGGGGTGATCGACCAGGCGGTGGCTGACCGGCTGTCGGAGCGCCGCTGGCTGCGTTTCCTGCCGCCGGGTTTCGACGCTGGCGAGCGGGGCCAGGTCCGCACGGTCCGGGTCCGCCAGGTCAAGGCACGCACGGAGACACCGTTTCCTGAGGCGCTCACCCCGGAGCAGTCACAGACGGTGTTCGCCTGCTGTGGCCGACCCCGGGAGCGTTTCATGGTCAGGTTGTTGCACGACACCGGTCTGCGGATCGGGGAGGCGTTGGGTCTGCGCCGGGAGGACATGCACCTGCTGCCGGACTCGCGCCGGGTCGGGTGCGCGGTGGTCGGCCCGCACGTCCATGTCCGGCATCGGGCCAACCCGAACGGGGCGTTGGCCAAGTCCCGCTTCCCCCGCACGGTGCCGGCCAGCGAGGCGGTGCTGGTGGCCTATGCCGACTACCAGTTCGAGCGCGGTGAGATCCTCGGTGATGACGATGCCGACATGGTGTTCGTCAACCTCTACCACGAGCCGCTCGGCGCGCCGATGACCTACCGGGCGGCCAAGGGGTTCTTCGAGCGCCTGGCCAGGCAGTGCGGCTTCCCGACGCGACCCCACATGATGCGCCACACGGCAGCGACCAACTGGGTGCGAGCCGGAGTCGACCTGGATGTCGTCCAGCGGCTGCTGGGCCACGCCAGTCCTTGTTCGAGTCTGGTGTACGTACACGCCCGGGATGCGGATAAGCGCCGGGCGGTGGAGGCGGTCGCCGCCGGGGAGCGCTACCGGTGAGCCAGCCGGCGCTGCGCCTGGTCGCCGGCACCGATCCCGAGCAGCGGTCGGCAACCGAAGCTGGTTGGCTCGGATGGCTGATGGCCCATGTCGATGTCGCCTGGCGGCCCGATGAGTGGGACCGGTCGCTGTGGCTGTTCACTGGCGACTTGGCCAGTGACCGCACTGCAGCATGGCCGTGTCGAACCCCGGGATGTCCTTCGGCGACGCGTCGTTACAACGGCCGTTGCACGGCCTGCCGGCGGGCGAGGGTGGCCGCCGGGATGTCCGAGGAGGAGTTCGACCGGGCACCCCGCCCGGCCGCCCGCCCGGCCGATCGTCCCTGGGGCCTGCTCGGTGGCTGCCTGTCGAAGCGAGCTTCACAGCAACGGCCTGTGCTTCCGGCATGAGCGGGCATGGCGGAGAGGCGGCGGGCCGATCGAACAGTTCCTCACCCAAGCCCAGCCGTTGGAGCGTGTCGAGCCGTGTCTGGTCCCGGGCTGTGAACGCGAACACGTCTACCGCCGGGGTCTGTGCTGGTTCCACGACAATCGCCTCAAGCGCCACGGCCCGGTCGGTTCGCTGTCGGAGCAGGATATTGCGGTGGTGGCTGCGGGCGAGTCGCCTCGGCTCGGCTACCACCAGTTCTCGCTGGCCCCTCTGGCGGAGCTGGCCCGCGTCGAGTTGCTCTACGCGCTGCAGTGTCGGGATAGGACACCGCCGCCGTTGGACCCGTTGCAGATCCGGATCCTCATCAGCCGTCTGGCCGGGGCCAGCTCGGTTCGCCACGCCGATCCCGAGGAGGTGTGCGAGGCCGGCGGCGTGCTTTACAACTCGGACATCAGGAGCCTGTTTCGTGACCTCCGCCGCTACCTGGACCAGGCCTGGATGGCGCATGCCGGCGCCGACCCGTACGCCGGGGAGGTGTGGGAGGTGGCGCTGCTGGACCTGCAGACCAACGCCTCGCGGCCTTGGCCGCCGGCCACCGAGGGGACCATCGACTTCCGGCCGGTCGAACTGGGCTGGCTACGCCAGATCCTCAAGCATTGGGCTCGCACCACCCGCCCCTACCTGCAGCGGCTGCGGGAGGCGCTGCAGGCCTGTCGGATGGCCTCTCAAACGCTGGTGGCGTGCGGTCGCACCGACCCGTCCAGCCTGGAGGCCGGCGATTTCGTCCGGGTGGTGGACGCCCTCTCCGGCCACCGCCGCGCTGACGGCAGCCTGTATTCGGCCGGCCACCGCAACCTGATGCTGTTCATGTTCTGCGAAGTGATCGAGCACGGCCGAACCAGTGGGCTGATGGCCGAGATCCCCGATCCGTTCCGACCAATCACGCGTCGTTACCGGGTGGTCGAAGAAGCCAACGAGGACCAGCTGGGCAAGGCGCTGCCCGAGTCGGTCATCCGCCAGCTCGACCGGCATCTGCACCTGTTGGGCGAGGACGGACACGCCGGGTCCATGAGCGCCGCCGACATGAAGGCGATGTACCAGACCATCTACCGGGTCCTGCGGGACACCGGGCGGCGCCCCGGGGAGGTGGTCAGCCTTCGGGTCGGCTGCGTCGAGGTCATCGACGGCCAGCACAACCTGATCTACGACAACCACAAGGCGGCCCGGCTGCGTCGGCGCCTACCGATCACCGCCGAGACGGCAGGGGTCCTCTTGGCTTGGGAGCGTCGCCGGGCGGACCTGCTCACCCCGCCGGCCACCCGCCAGTGGCTGTTCCCCTCCCCACAGCGGCGCTCCCACCAGGCCCTCGGACATCTGACCGCCTCGGCTGTCGGGAGGGCGTTTCGGGCCTGGGTGCGAAAGATCCCCACCATCGACGGCGAACTGATCGGCCCGGACGGGACACCGCTGCCGTTCGACCGCTCGCTCCTCGTCCCCTACGCGTTGAGGCACTCCTACGCCCAACGTCACGCCGATGCCGGCGTCCCGGTCGACGTGCTCAAAGAACTACTCGATCATGTCGCCATCCAGACCACACTCGGCTACTACTCGGTCAGCCTCAAACGCAAGGCCCACGCCATCCGCACGGTCGGCTCCTTGGCGGTCGACGCCGACGGCAACCCGGCTCCGTTCCCCGACGCCGTCGCCTACCAGCGGGCGTCGGTCTCGGTCCCGTTCGGCAACTGCACCGAACCGTCCAACGTGAAAGCGGGAGGCGGGCACTGCCCGATCCGTTTCCAATGTGCGGGCTGTGGGTTCTACCGCCCCGACCCCTCGTTTCTGCCCGCTCTCGAAGAGCACATCGCCAGCCTGCGCGCCGACCGGGAGACTGCCCGGGCCATCGGGGCGGCCGACTACGTGACCGCCAACCTGACCGCCGAGATCGACGCCTTCTGCCGTGTAGCCGACCAGATGCGTCGCCGCCTCGCCGACCTGGATCCCGACCAGCGAGCCGAAGTGGAAGCCTCAGCCCGGATTCTGCGCCGAGCCCGTGCCGCCCGGCGCATCCCGCTGGTCGCCGCCCCGCCCAGCGAGACGGGATGACCACCCAGACCCCCAGAGCAGCGCGAACCGCGGCGCTGCACGCCGCCCGGGCCAGAGACAGCCAGGACAAGCGTGGACGGGTCTTGGCGGCCATCCAGGCGCTGGAGCCGGGGCGACCGGCGCCCGGCGAGGCGGGATCCGCCCTGCCGTGCCGGCCCGGGGGCACAGCAAGGACCACCGGCCCGATCTCAAGCAGCTGGTGTGGATCCTGACGGTGTCTGCCGATGGG
>JBOGDE010000348.1:0-6011 GCA_050701695.1 Micromonosporaceae bacterium | reverse complement strand
TCAGGTCCTTGACAAACCCGATCATCCCAGCTCAAAGGGCACTCTCATCGTCTCCACACCGCAGTCGAGCCATCACAGACCGATCCGGTCCACGGATCGAGGCTTAGTATCTAGGCCTGTCGAGTCGTCATCACGACGCGACCGACCGCCTCCACCCGGGAGGCGCCTTGAACTCAAGCGCGCAGAAGTTACTATCTACGGTAGTAGAGGGTTTGCTGACGGGAGCGGTCATGAAGTGCTACGACAAGCGGGTGCTGATCGGGTTGGGTGCCATCGCCGTCGGCGTGCTGGTGCTCTACCCGCAGTGGGCCCTCGCGGCGCTGCCGGTGCTGGTGGTGCTGGCCTGCCCGCTGTCGATGCTGCTGATGATGCGGACAATGAACCGCGGCGGGCAGTGCGAGACCGAGGCCCAGCCGGGGATCGCCTCGGCCGACCGTGACGCCGAGATCGCCAGCCTTCACGAAGAGATCAACATCCTGAAGGCGCAGCAGAAGATCGGCTTCGCCGGACCTCCGCCCGTGACAGCGGGGTCGGAGACCACGCCCGTGACAGCGGGGTCGGAGACGGCTGAGATCGACACCCGACGCCCGAGGCCACCCGCGTCGCCCGCCCAAGCCGCTCCTCCCGTCCCCGACGAGGCGCCAGACCGCGACAGCGCCGGCCGGGAGGCGCGCCCGTAGCGCGCCGCCGCGCTGTGTCACCGATCCCGCCCGGGCCTGGCCGCGGGGGCTCTAGCCTCTGTGGGCCGGGGACTCGGCGCCCGCCGCCGTGACGAATGCGTCCCGGCAGCCTGTAGAGCAGAACCAGTAGGTCGTCCCGTCGTGTTCGACCGAGGCGGCCGCGGTGGCGGGATCGACCTGCATCCCGCAGACCGGGTCGGTGACTTTCGCAGCGGCCGGTTCTTCGCGGCCGATCTCCACCGTGACCCGCAGGTCGGCCGGCGCCGGCTGGGTCGCCGGCAGCACCGGGGTGGTGAAGCGGCGCAGCCGGTTGGCGTTGCTGACCACGGACAGCGACGAGAGCGCCATCGCCGCGGCGGCGATCATCGGGCTGAGCCGGATGCCGAGGAACGGGTACAGGACGCCGGCGGCGATCGGGATGCCCACGCTGTTGTAGACGAAGGCGAGGAAGAGATTCTGCCGGATGTTACGCATCGTCGCCCTCGACAGCCGGATCGCGGTGACCACCCCACCCACGGCGCCGGAGATGAGCGTGACGTCGCTGGACTCGATCGCCACGTCGGTGCCGGTGCCTATGGCGAACCCGATATCGGCCTGGGCGAGCGCGGGGGCGTCGTTGATGCCGTCGCCGACCATTCCCACCCGGCGGTCTGCTGCCTGCAGCCGGGCGATCTCGGCCGCCTTGTGCTCGGGCAGTACCTCGGCGAGAACGCGGGCGATGCCGACCTCGCGGGCGATCGCCTCGGCGGTGCGGGGGTTGTCCCCGGTGATCATGACGACGTCGAGGCCCAGGCGCTGCAGCGCGGCGACGGCGTCGCGGGAGTCGTCCTTGACGGTGTCGGCGACGGCGATCACCCCGGCGGGCTCCCCGTCGACCGCGGCCAGGACAGGGGTACGCCCGGCCGCGGCGAGCCGCTCGGTGATCTCGTCCAACTCAGCCGTGTCGACGCCGGACTCGGCGAGCAGCCGGGCACGCCCGATGAGCACCTGCCGCCCGTCGACGGTGGCGCGGATCCCCTTGCCGGTCACCGAGTCGAACGCCGCGGCATCCGGCAAGGTGACGCCGCGGTCGCGTGCGCCTCGTACGATCGCCTCACCGAGCGGATGCTCGGAGGACTGTTCGGCGGCGGCGACCAGCCACAGCAGCTCGTCCTCCCAGCGGGGCAGCGCGACGACGTCGGTGAGCGCGGGTTGCCCGCGGGTGATGGTGCCGGTCTTGTCCAGGACGATCGCGTCGAGCCGGTGCGCGGTCTCCAGCGACTCGGCGTCGCGGATCAGGATGCCTCCCTCGGCGCCCTTGCCGGTGCCCACCATGATCGACAGCGGGGTGGCCAGCCCGAGCGCGCACGGGCAGGCGATGATCAGCACCGCGACAGCGGCCACCAGCGCCAGGGTGGATGCGGGCTGCGGACCGGCGACGTACCAGACGGCGAACGCGGCGATGGCGACGGCGATGACCGCGGGGACGAAGTAGCTGGCCACCAGGTCGACTAGGCGCTGGATCGGGGCTCTCGACGCCTGGGCCTGCTGCACCAGCCGGATGATCTGGGCGAGCATGGTCTCCGCGCCCACCCGGGTGGCGCGGAACGTGAACGCCCCGGTCTGGTTGACCGTCGCGCCCACCACCTCCTCGCCCGGGCCCTTGCCGACCGGGATGGACTCCCCGGTGACCATGGACTCATCCAAGGTGGAGCGGCCCTCGACGATCACGCCGTCGACGGGCACCTTCTCACCCGGGCGCACCACCACCAGGTCACCGGACGCCACCTCGGCGATCGGCACTTCGATCTCGGCGCTGTCGCGGCGTACCCGCGCGGTCCTGGCCTGCAGACCGATCAGCTTGCGGATCGCCTCGCCTGTGCCCGCCTTGGCCTTCACCTCCAGGAGCCGGCCGAGCAGGATCAACGTGATGATCACGCCGACCGCTTCGTAGTAGACGTCCCGGACCTGCTCCGGTAGCAGACCAGGGGCGAGGGTCACGAACAGGCTGTAGCCGTACGCCGCATTGGTTCCCAGAGTGATCAGCGCGTTCATCTCCGCCCCGCGGTGCCGCAGGCTCAACCAACCAGGCCGGTGGATAGGCCACCCGGTGTAGAACATCACCGGGGTGATCAACACCAGCTGCACCCACGGGTCGAGCAGGAACCCGGGAACCCACGTCGCGGCGAAGAACTCCCGCAGCATCACAGCGAACGCCACCGGCGCCGTCAGCACCGCCCCGACGATCACCCGGCGGGACAGGTCCGCGATCTCCGCCCGGCGTGCCTGCGCCTCGCTGTCCTCCGCCGGCTCTTCTCCGGGTTCCGTGGGACCCGGGGGTTCCTCCCGCTCGCCGGGGGTCGTGTCCGCCACCTGCGGGGCGGCGCCGCCGTCACCGGAGTCCGGGTCCACGACGAGGCGCCCGCGCACCATGTTCATGCCGCAGGCGAAACCGAACTGCCCGGACCGCTCGGGTCGCAACTCGACCGTCGCCTTCCCGAAGTCGGGCAGCGCCTTGCTCACCCCGAACTCAGGGAACACCACACGGGAAGTGCAGTCCCCGGCTTCCCGCCGGTCGAACAGGATACGTAGCGGCACACCCCGCCGCACCCGCACCACATCCTGTGAGTAGCCACCCTTCACCGTGATCGTGACCACCTGCACACCGTCGCGTACATCGGCGAGCAGGGCCTTCTTCGGCCCGAAGAAGTACCACCCGAGGAACGCGACCAACCCGACGGCTCCGGCAATGACCCACAGGTCTGTCGCAGTCATGTCCGTTCACCTCTTTACCAAACCTACCGGGGTACGCATCGCAGGCGACCGGTCGCCCGGCAGGAGCGCGGTGGTCATTCGGTGTCCAGCAGTGCTCGGACGTATTCGGCCATTGGCCCGTCGGGCGCCAGTTCGAGGTAGTGGCGCAGCGTCTTGCTGGCCTTGGGGTCCTCGGCGCCGTGGCGGGCGAGGCCGAGCAGCAGCATGGTCTGCGGGTCG
Organism: Micromonosporaceae bacterium; assembly: GCA_050701695.1. Taxonomy (GTDB): domain Bacteria; phylum Actinomycetota; class Actinomycetes; order Mycobacteriales; family Micromonosporaceae; genus WHSM01. Next base: position 2,358 of record JBOGDE010000348.1, on the reverse strand, counting down.
TCGCGGTGGGTGGATTCGAGGGGCTTGAGCACGGTGAGGGCCTCGGTGTGGCTACCGCCGCGGATGAGTGTCCGGGCGGTGAGCTGCCGCGCGGTCACGTTGCCCGGGTCGAGTCGCAGCGCCCGGTGGTACGCGCCGTACGCGGCGGCGAGGTCGCCGCGGGAGTCGTACGCCTGGCCCAGCGCGATCCAGGCGGCGGGGTCCCGTTGTCGTGTCTCGGTCCTGGCGAGGAGGCGGTCCACGGCCTGGTCATCGACCCCGGGCTGGGCAGCCGTGACGGCGCCTCGTTCTGGCGCCAACACCCCGGTGGGCACCCCGCCGGGCCCCCGTTCCCCGAGGTTGTTGAGCAGCAGCAGGGCCGCGGCGAGCACGATGCCGACATTCAGGACCGCCCACGCCGCGCGGCGCCGCCGCGCCGCCAGGCTGCCTGTGCCCGTCTCCTCGGTCGCTGATTCCTCGTCTTCCGGCTCGTCGTCAGCGGGCGGGTCGGCCGCTGCCGTGGCGGGTTCGGGCTCAGCGAGCGCGGCCGCGAGACGACTCAAGGCGAGCCGGCGCGCGTCGTCACCCTCCGTCTCGGGGGGCGGGTCCTCGTCGAGGGATTCGAGCAACTCCAGCGCCGCCGCCACGCGTTCGCCACCGGGCGAGTCGTCCGGGGTGTGCCGGCCGGTCAGGTAGTCGTCGTAGACGGCGGCGGCGCGGGCGAGCTGGGCCTCGTCGAGGACCGGATCGGGGCGTTTCCGCGCGGCCCGCGCCGCGAGGACGGCGCCGGCGGGCACGGCGAGCACGGGGAGCAGCCACAGCAGCCAGGTCAGGCCGCGGCGCGGCGGGTCGAGCAGGATCCACTCCCCGTACCGCTGCGTGAAGTAGCCGCGGATCTCCTCCGGGCTGCGTCCCGCCTCTGCCTGCTCCCGGATGATGCGGCGCATCCCGGCCGCCATGGGTGCGTTGGAGTCGGCGACAGACAGCCCCTGGCAGGTGGGGCAGCGCAGGCTCTCGGCCACCTCCTGTGCGACGGCATCGGGGGTACGCGGCGGCGGCTCGCGGGACGACTGCCACAGCCCGGCCCCACCCACCGCGAGCGCCAGCACGGCGAGGCCGGTGAGGACGAGTCGGCGCACGTTCATGGCTCGAGCATCCGGTTCATGGCCGTGTCGATCCACGCTTCGTTGACCGCGCCGACGGCCTTGTCGACCACGATGCCGTCGCGGTTGACCACGTACGTCTCGGGCACGGCGAAGGTGCCCCACTCAATGGCGGCCCGGGCGTGCGGGTCGAACACGCTCGGGTAGGCGGCGCCGCCCATCTCCTCGAGGAACCGTGACGCGTCGGCGCGGGTGTCGTTCATGTTGATCCCGATGATCTGCAGGCCCCGCGGCCCGTGCTTGCGCTGCGCGGCGTTCAGCGCCGGGTGTTCCTCGCGGCACGCGGCGCACCAGGAGGCCCACACGTTGACCAGCACGACCTTGCCCCGGTAGTCGCGCAGGTCGACGTGCCCCCCGTCCAGGGTGGCGCCGGCCAGCCGGGGTGCTGGTTGCCCGATCAGGGTGGACGGCACCACGGACGGGTCCCGCCCGAACCCGGCGCCCAGCACCAGGGTCACGACCACGGCGGCGATAGCCACAGCGGCCAGCCACGGCCAGCGGCGCCGCCGGATGGAGCGTTCGCTGTCCGGTGGTGCGGTCACGTGGGCGCCTCCTGAAGCGGTCGGGACGATTCCGGTTCCGGGCTCGGTCGCGTGCGGCGTGGCGGCCACCCGGCCACCAGCGCGCCGGCGGCCATCGTCCCGGCGGCGATCCACAGCCAGACCACCAGCGGCCGCACGGACAGGTCGATCACCGCGGTGCCGTGGTCCACATCGGATTCCACGAGTACGAGGTAGACGTCGTTGGTAAGGCGGCTACGCACCTCCGGCGTACCGACCGTCTGGTTGAAAGACCCGTACACCGACAGGGCGGGGCGGTAGGTGCCGAGCGGTTGACCGTCGCGGCTGAGCGTGAGGTGGGCGTCGACCCAGGTGCGGCGGGCGCTGCGGTGTTCTTCGAGGCGGTCCAGCCGCGCGGTGTACCCGGAGACGGTGATCGACTCGCCGACCTCGAGGCGCTGCCGCTCTTGGGTGGTGTAGGTCTGTGACGCCGCGATCGCCACTGCGATCATCACCACCCCGGCGTGGGCGAGCAGCCCGCCGTGCAGCTTGCGGTGCCGGGCCAGCCCAGTGAGGACCGCTCCCGCCACGCCGAGGCCGCCGCAGCGGCGTACCGCGGACACGCTCTGCCCTATCCGGACCGCGATGGCCGCGAGCACGAACGCGGCGAGCCCGAAGGTGACCAGCGCGGTCACGCCGCGTAACCCGGCCAGGCC
>JBOGDE010000347.1:0-6055 GCA_050701695.1 Micromonosporaceae bacterium | reverse complement strand
GCGCCGGACTTCGCCGCCGAACTTCCGGCGCAGGACACTAGGGTCGGTGCGATGACGATCGGACACCGAGCGGGCCCGGCACCGGCGGCACCGGCCGACCCGCTGCCGCGTACCCCGCTCGGGCCGTTGGCCGGGCTGGCGATGGCGCTGGCCCCGGTGCTGGTGGTGCTGGGCGGTCTGGTCGGGGGCGCCGGCTGGCTCCCCGTGGGGCTCGGGCTGGCCGGGATGGTGCTGCTGGTCGTCGCGGCGTTCGTGATCCACGTACTGCGCAGCGCCTTCACCGACGAGATCGCCGAGCAGCCGAACCCCGCGGTCAGCCTCGGCGACGTCTGGACCCGCCGGCTGTACTACGCGCTGCTGGGCGGCGCCTACCTGACGTTGGGCGGGCTGGCGCTGCTGGTGCCCTGGACCGCCCTGGCATTCGTGACCGTGCTGCTGCTGGGGTTCCCGATCCGGCACGTGGCGACCGGTGCGATCAGTGACCACCTCACCCAGGTGGTACGCGACACCGCGCTGGTCAGCCTGCAGTACGGCGGTCTGGTCGGCCTCGGCCTCGCGCTGGGGTGAATCCCCACCCGGCCCGCGTCACAGCCCGATCAGCCTGCATCACAGCCCGATCAGATCGCGTGCCCGGCCGATATCGGTGACCACCAGATCGGCACCGGCGGCGGCGAGCTGGTCCGGTGCGATCAGCGAGGCCAGCCCGACCACGGTCATCCCGGCCGCCTTGCCGCCCCGCACTCCGTACGGGCTGTCCTCGATCAGCAGGCAGCGGCGCGGGTCGACGCCGAGCCCGCCGGCGGCGTGCAGGAACAGATCCGGCTCCGGCTTGCCGCGCGGCACCATCGACGCGCTGTAGATGTGCTCACCGAAATAGCCTTCCAGCCCGGTCAGCTTCAACCGCAGGTCGACCTCTTCGGGCGTACCGCTGGAGGCGACGCAGCACGGCATCCCCGCCGCGACCAGCGCGTCCAGCAGCTCCACCACCCCCGGTACGGCGACCAGCTCGGCCCGCAGCGCGACGGCACAGGCCCGCTCGTACTCCCCGATCACGTCGGTACGCAACGGCCGGCCCAGCTCGGCGGCGATCTCCGCGGCGCACTCGGCGGTGGAGCGGCCCAGGTAGCGGCGTACCGCGTCGTCGAAGCTGGTGGGCAGGCCCTCGGCGGTCACCACCCGGGCGAACACCACATTGGAGAGCCGCTCGGAGTCGACCAGCACCCCGTCGCAGTCGAATACCACCGCCTGGTAGCGGCCGGCTGAATAGCCGCCCGTCACTGCTGACCGGTGAGTCGGGAGCGCAGCATGCTGTCCTTCTGCGCCACCAGCCGGGCCAGCCCCGCCTGGTAGTCGCTCATCCGCTTGCGCAGCCCGGTGTCGGCACTCGCGAGGATCCGTACCGCGAGCAGCCCGGCGTTGCGGCCACCGCCGATCGAGACCGTGGCGACCGGCACCCCGGCCGGCATCTGCGCGATCGACAGCAGCGAGTCGATGCCGTCGAGGTACTTCAGCGGCACCGGCACCCCGATCACCGGCAGCGGGGTCGCCGAGGCGACCATCCCCGGCAGATGGGCCGCACCGCCGGCGCCCGCGATGATTACCTTCAGCCCCCGGTCGGCCGCCTCGGTGGCGTAGTCGAGCATCCCCTGGGGGGTACGGTGCGCCGAGACCACATGCACCTCGTACCCGACCCCGAACTCGTCGAGCACCTCGGCGGCGCCCTGCATGGTGGGCCAGTCCGAGTCGCTGCCCATGATCACGCCGATCTCGGTCGGCCGCCCCGCTGCCGGCTCCGGTGACGCCACGCCGCTCCTCACCCGAAAAGTTCGTCGATGGTGGCCACGGTCGCGGCGCGCCGGATCCAGGTCTCGAGCTGGTCGAGGTCGGTGCACGACGTGATGCGCTCGCGCGCCGCGTCCGGCACCTCGATGCCGCGGGTGGCGAGAAAAACCAGCACCGCCTTAGCCTCGCCCTTCGCCTCGCCCTTAGCCTCGCCCTTCGCCTCGCCCGTTATCTCGCCTTCGGCGCGGCCCTGGTTGACGTACTTGCGGACGAATTCGCTCTGGTACTCGTAGTAGGTACCGGTGGTCATCAGTTCCTCCAGGTGGTGGCGCACTGCCGCCGGCAGGGCCGCGAGCACCACATCATGGTATCGGGTCAGGTGTTCGTCATCCGCGGCGTCGAGCCCGGCGAGCAGGGCGTACAGCACCTTGTCCCGCTCGGGTCCGCCGCCGTGGGCGATGGCGGAGAGCACCGCGAGCTCCGGGCTCCGGGCCGCCTCGTCGGGGTCGACCACCACCGGTATCCGGTCGGGTCCGGCGACCAGCGGTCGCAGCGTCCAGCCGGGATGACCCAGCTCGATCGGGACGCGGCACCAGTCGGCGATCGTGGGATCGGGGCACAGCACCAGCAGCACCGCAGGCGCCCGGAGCCGGGCCCGGAGGGTGGCCAAGTACACCGGCCAACTCCAGCGTTTGGCAGGGTCGCGGCCCAGCTGCACCTCGACCACCACCGCCAGGGCCGGAGCGCCCCGGGCGGTGGTCAGGGTCACCACCACGTCGGCCCGGTACTCGGTCGGTACGAGATCGGTCAGCTCGCCCGACTCGACCCGGGCCTGCCGGTACGCCGGCAGCTCGACCCCCAGCGGGCCAGACAACAGCTCGGCGGCCAGCGACGGCCGATGCCGGAACATCTCCACGAAGGTCTCATGTGCACTCGAGGGCATGCCGGGAACGTAGTGGGGCGGGCTGACAATTCTCCGGGCTGTGTCGTCCACTCTGGACGGTACGGGTCAGCGGCCGTCGCGGAGCCAGGTGGCGGCGCGGGCGGCGCGGGCGCGTACCTGGTCCATGTCGTCGCCGGCCACGGTGACGTGGCCGATCTTGCGGCCAGGGCGGACCTGCTTGCCGTACAGGTGGACCTTGGCGCCCGGGTCGGCGGCGAACAGGTGGTGCAGCCGCTCGTCGATGCCCATGCCGCCGGGCTCGCCGCCGAGTACGTTCGCCATGCACACCGCCGGCGCGGTCAGCGACGTGTTGCCCAGCGGGTAGTCCAGCACCGCCCGCAGGTGCTGCTCGAACTGGCTGGTACGCGCGCCCTCGATGGTCCAGTGCGCGGAGTTGTGCGGCCGCATCGCCAGCTCGTTGATCACCAGCCGGTCAGGGGTCTGGAACAGCTCAACGGCGAGTACGCCGACCACGTCCAGCTCGGTGGCCACGGTGATCGCCAGCTGCTGCGCGGACAGCGCCGCCGCGTCGGTGAGCCCGGGCGCCGGTGCCAGCACCTCCACACAGATGCCACCGGACTGCACCGTCTCCACCACCGGGTACGCCGCCACCTGCCCGTACGGGGAGCGGGCCACCACGGCGGCCAGTTCCCGTACCAGCGGCACCCGCTCCTCGACGATCAGAGAGGTGCCGGTGCCGACCAACTCGGCCGCCGCCTCGGGGGCGTCGAGCATCCAGACACCCTTGCCGTCGTACCCACCGCGGGTGGCCTTGGCGACCACCGGCCAGTCACCGGCGGCAAACGCCGCGATGTCCCCGGCGCCGCTGACCGGCTGCCAGCGCGGCATCGGCAGGCCGAGCGCCCCGAGCCGTTCCCGCATCGCCTGCTTGTCCTGCGCGCAGAGCAGCGCGTCGGCCCCGGGGTACACGGTGATGCCGGCGGCGGTGAGTGCCTTGACATGCTCGGTGGGTACGTGTTCGTGGTCGAAGGTCAGCACGTCCACGCCGCGGGCGAACCCGAGCAGGGCGTCCAGGTCGGTGTGGTTGCCGACCCGTACGTCGCCGGCGACCAGCGCCGCGGCGTCGTCGGTGGAGTTGACCAGCACCCGCAGCGACTGCCCCAGCGGGATCGCGGCCTGGTGGGTCATCCGGGCCAGCTGCCCGCCGCCCACCATCCCGACCACCGGCAGACCCGTACGCGCATCCATCACCGCAGAGCCTAAGCGGCCCGCCGGTACGCCGCCGCGCGACCCGCTCACCAGGTGACGCGGGCCCCAGCCGCGACCAAGGCGGGCGACCTCACCCCGGCGCGGGCAGTCCGCGGGGCTCCCGGAACCGCATAACCCGGCCGCGCAGCCACACCGCACCGGCGGTGAGCAGTACGCCGGCGAGGAAGGCGTACAGGTTCCACAGGCGCGCGTCGGGTGCCCGATCCGGGGGTGACGCGGGTGGGGCCGCCGCGGCGGCGGAACGCGTCGGGGCGCTGGTCGCGGCGTCGCGGGCCTCGGGCGTCAGCAGCCCCAGCTTGTCGAGCAGCCGGACCAGCTCCCGGTCGCCCTTCACCGTGTGCCAGACCTCACGCCCGTCGGGCTCCATCCGGGTCGAGATTCGCGGGCCGCCCGGGGCGTCGAGGTAGATGAGGTCGATGCGCCACACGTACATGTCATGGACCAGCCAGGTCACCCTGACGAAAACGCTCGACTCGTAGCTCTCGGCGTTCTGCTCGGGCGGAGACATCGACCCGTCGGCGCCTCCCAGCAGCGACAGAAGCTCCCCGTACCCAGGGTCGGAGTGGTACAGCGAGGCGGTCTCTTCCAGGTATGGCGCGGTGAGCATGACGCTGGTCGGGCCGCCGGCCGACGCGGGCGACGGCACGATCACCACGATCGCCGCCAGCAGCAGTGCGAACAGAGCTCGTACGGCGGTGCGCATCAGAGTCTCCCCTCTCGGGCACGAACACTCCTACTACACCGCCACGCCCAGATCGGTTCCCGGAGGGTTTGTGGTGACTTTGCTGTCTCCCGCGTCGAGAGACCGCAGATTGACCACAATCCACAGCTCGCCAAGCCCCCGTGCGGCGGCTAGGCAGTTTCGCCGGGGGCCAGGTAGCGGTAGCCGGTGGTCTCCTTGCCGAACCAGTCGTTGACGCTGGCCAGGCCGCGTTCGTTGATCTGCCCCTCGTGGATCGGGTACGCGTGCGCCGGGCGTATCGCGTTGACGAAGTCGATCGCCTCGGTGGTCTTCAACCACGACGCGTGCACCGGAACCAGCAGCGTCTCCACCGGCGCCTCCGGCACGTACAGCGAGTCGCCGGGGTGGTAGAGCCGCTCGTCGACGACGTACCCGAGGTTGGCACAGTCGGGCTCGGTGCCGTGGACGTACGCGTGCCGCCCGCCCACCGCACGTACCGGGAAACCGGCGGCGGTGAACTCCTCGCCGGACCCGACCGCGGTCACGGGGACTCTCTCGCTCGCGGCGTCGGCAGGGGCGTACACCGGGACTCCTAGCCCGGCCAGCCGCAGCCTGTCGATGTGGTCGGCGTGCTCGTGGGTGACCAGTACGGCGTCCGCGCCGACCAGCGCGGCCGGCTCGCTCCAGACCCCGGGATCGATCACCAGCACCCCATGGTCACCTTCCAGGCGTATACAGGCGTGGGTGTACTTGGTGATCCGCATGCGGTGAACGCTAGCCGGTGGCCGACCCCGCGATCTCGACCGCACGGTCGCGGGTGAGGTCGCCTTCCAGCCGCAGCGTCACCGCCCCGACCTGCCAGATCAGGGTGCGGCCCGCCAGCCTTGCCTCGGTACGCCGCTCTCGGCCGTCCGGCTCCAGCACCACCACGTGATGCGGCCCGGGGAACCACATCGCCTCACCGTCGCGCAGCGGGACGAACTCGACCTCGCCGTGTGCCGACTTGGCGAACGTGGGGGCCAGCTGGCCGTCGAACTGGTCGAGCCGGATCGTCTGGTCACCCCGGCCCCAGGTCATCGAGAGCACCCGCCGGTCGGCGGAGACCTGCACCGCGCCGGGGGTACCGAGGGCGGCCGGCACCAGCGGCGTGAAGTCGACCAGCCGGCGGGCCCGCTCCATGGTGAGGTCACCGGTCACGGCCGGCGGTGGCGGGGCGCCCGACGGCGCCGAGCCGGTGTCGGGGCGTACCACCACGCCGGCGAACGCGAACCACTCGGCGACCGTGGCGCGGACCGGCGGGGCGAGCAGCGCGACCGCCAGCAGCGCGACGAGTCCTCCGAGCATGGCCCGCCAGTGCCGCCGCCACCAGCGGGGCCGTGGCACCGGCTCGTCGGCGATCCGGGTCAGCACGGCCTCGG
>JBOGDE010000346.1:0-6074 GCA_050701695.1 Micromonosporaceae bacterium | reverse complement strand
ACGGCGCTCAGCCCTGTCGACGGTCGGCACGCCCCGGGCGACCGCCAGACCCCGCAGAACTCATGATGGACGTCAAACGCGTCTAGCGAGCCGGGCAGTGATCTGGCGGCACCTCGGGTGCATCGGCAATCCATCGCAGATCACCGACGCAAGGATGGTGCACCAGTGAGCCGGACCAGTGCACACGGTCGCTCCGCACACCTCGGTCGAACAGGCTGCGGAGCTGTTGGCCGAGCACGGGTTCGCCGCCGCCCCGGTGGTCGGCGAGGACGGACAGTTGCTGGGGATCGTCGCCGAAACGGATCTGCTGCGACACCGGATCCCGCCGGACCCGACCGCTCACCTGCGGCGTGACCTACTCGGCTCGCCAGAACCGCCGCCCCCACGTCGTCGCCGATGTGATGACCAGCCCTGTGGCGACAGCAGCGCCGGATGCCGACGTCGCCGAGCTCACGGCCCGGATGGCGGCACGCGGGATCCGCAGCGTTCCGATCTTGGAGAACGACGAGGTGATCGGGATCGTCAGCCGCCGCGACCTGCTGCGCACGATGGTGCGTACCGACGCAATGGTCAGCCACGACGTGCAGTACCGGCTCGACGAGTACGCCGGCGGCGGGCACCGGTGGACGGCGACGGTGACCGACGGCGTGGCAGAGGTACGTGGCGAGTTCGACGACGACACCGAACGGCGGGTGGTGTACCTGCTGAGCCGGACCGTACCGGGAGTGGTCGACGTCAAGGTGCACTGACCGCTGTCCTGGTGGGGAGACCCCGAGGAGCAACGATGGAGTTGTACGCGAAGACCGCGATCGTGACCAGCGGTGCCCGTGGCATCGGCGCCGCGATCGTCGCGGCGTTCGTCGCGGAGGGCGCCAACGTGGTGATCGCCGACGTGCTCGGCGCCGATGGCAAGGCGTGCGCCGACCAGCTCGGCGACTGCCTGAGGTGACGCGGCAGCGCCGCAGCTGACCTGGCGGCGTGTGTCCCGAGAGGAGGGGCAATGCTCGCGCGCCCGCGCGCTGTGATCCTCGGCGGCGGATTCGCCGGCCTGGAGACCGCGTTCACCCTGCGCGGCTACCCGGTGAAGCGGCGCGTCATGCGCAATTCCTACCGTCTCGGAACGTCTCCCGGGGCGTCGTTCGCTACGGCGCCAGGAGCCGTTCGACCTCATCGTGCCCTTGACCAGCGCCGACCTCACTACGTCGGTGACGGCACCATCCGAGCGGGGTGCTGTGGAATCGGGTGTCGCGACGGGAGGGATCGGCGCCGGCGTGGAGAAGGTGCGCAACGCTGTCGGCTCTCCCGCTGTAGGCCGCGGCGTGCAGGGCGGTGGAGCCGTCTCGGTCCACTCCGTCGATGGGTGTGCCGCTCGCCAGTAGCTCGTCTACGACGTTCAGCCGGCCACGTTCGGCGGCGATTCTCAGCGCGGCGACTCGGTCGGCCTCGGGCGTCGCGGGGGTCAGCATGTCGGTGATCGAGCCTGTGGCCGCGGCGTGCACGAGGTCAGAGGCGCCCGCGGCGAGCAGGACGTCGGCGACCTCGTGCATCCCGAACACTGCGGCATGCCGCAGCGCCGTTCCGTTCGCCACCCCGCCTGCCGTCGGGGATGCGGTTGCGGTCAGGCTTGCCCCGGCCTCCACCAGCACCTTGGCGACCTCAGCATCGCCGTAGCTCGCTGCGGTCATCAGCGGGGTTTCTAGGTCGCCGGGTGCTCCCTCCACCGGAGCACCCGCCTCCAGCAGTGCTCGAGCCAGCGCGCCGGTGCCTTCGACGTCTCGCCAGGTCCCATCGATGGTGTCGTACCGCATCATCGCCACATATCCCAGTGGCGTGGCGCCCAGTGGGTGGTCGCACCAGCCGTGCATCTTCTCGATGGCGAGTTCGGGATGGTCGGCCAGAAGCTCCCGAAGGCGGGTGCTGTCGAGGCTGTCGAGGATCTCGCGACGCTGAACTTCGGTCTTGAGCCTGGCCCAGCTGTCAAAGCCGTACTCCCGCGCCAGTGCCAGTTGTGCGGCAGCGAGTATCAGCCGGTCTGACACCGCGCGGATACGCGCCAGCGCGGTGAGATCCCCGCTCTTGGCGGCCTGGAGGAGTTCCTTGGCCTGGCGGTGGAGCTGACCGACGTTGATGCGTGCAAGACGTTGGGGCATGACGGCTCCTCGTCGCCGGCAGGCCCGCATGTGCCGGACAAGGAGATCGTCAGCATTGAGTACGCCGATGGCGATCGCGAGGTGGACTCCGTCCTGTCCGCGGACCCGGGTGCGCCCTCGCGCGCACGACCCAAACCTACCAGTGCCTCGACACACAGGCCGGCAGCATCGCGGGGCGCCCAGGTCGTCGGCTGCCGAAACGGTGAAACCGGACGCCCAGGGTCAAGCCGAGGCGGCGGCCCGATCGGGGTCCGGTTCGATCCGTACGCAGCAGCGACCCGGCCGGGGGTCCAACCGCGCGCCCAGGCCAGTGGCGGCGAGCCCTTCCAGGAGCCCGTCGAGCAGGCACAGGTTCATCCCGCACACCAGGTCGGTGTGCGCGGCGGCAAGAGCGTGGAACGGGCAGTTGCCGAGCACGATCGCCTCGCCGGTGGGCCGGGGCTCGAATCCGTACACCTCCAGCGCCGCCATTGCCTTCGCCTCGTCGTCGGCCGCCGCATCAACGCCGGCCCGGCCCAGTTCGCGGCCCAGCTCACGGGCCTGTCGCTGCAGCAGCCGGCGGGCTGGTTCCCCGGTGCGGGCGGACTCGTCGACGGCTGCGGCCAGGAGCCGCCCCGCCAGGTCGTAGCGGCGCTCCGGCAGCGACACGGTGACCTGCACGTCGGAGCGGTGGTACAGCTTCGACGGCCGCCCCGCGCCGGGGCCGCTGCGGCCGGTACGCCGCTCGTACACCACCTCGAGCAGCCCCGCCCCGGCGAGCCGGTCCAGGTGAAACGCCGCCGTGCTTCGCGCCAGCCCCAGTGCCTCCGCCACGTCCTCCCGGCTCACCGGCACGGGCTGACGCGCGACGTGCTCGTACACCCGCCGCCGCGTGGGCTCCTCCAGCGCCGCCACCGCTGCCAGCTGTGCCGTCCGGGCCGCTTCGACCTCTGCCATCCTAAAACCAACTTGTGTTGACTAAATTGCAATGTCAGCTCTAACGTTAACAGGAGTTGTCGATAGAAGGAGGAATGATGGCCACTCAGCTCTCCCGCCCGGGAACTTCCCCTCGTGCCGCGCTGGCGGACCCGGCGTCCCAGGCGTACCTAGCGTTGCGCACCACCTTCACGGTGGCGCCCATCCTGTTCGGGCTCGACAAGTTCACCAACCTGCTCGCCGACTGGCCGCGTTATCTCGCCCCGTGGATCGACGGCATCGTCCCGGGCACCGCGCAGCAGGCGATGTACGCCGTTGGCGTGGTCGAGGTGATCGCGGGCGTCGTGGTGGCGCTGGCGCCGCGGTTCGGTGGCTGGCTGGTCGCTGGGTGGCTGGCCGGGATCATCGTCAACCTGCTCACCATCCCCGGGTTCTACGACATCGCGCTGCGCGACTTCGGCCTGCTCGTCGCCGCCGTGGCGCTGGCCCGCCTCGCCACCCGCCACGCCGCCCCCCGAGAGGCGGACCCGGCGTGAGCACCTCGCAAGCCCACCGGCCGAGCGAGCCCACGGCGCCCGACAGTCACCACCGGCGCCTGCACGCGGTCCACGAGCGAGACACGCTGGACCTGCCGGCCGCCGAACGCGCGGTGGCCGACCTGCTTACCGCCCTGGGTCGGGACCCATCGTCGGCGCACCTCGCCGACACCCCGCGCCGGGTCGCCCAGGCCTACGCCGAGCTGCTCACCCCCCGCGAGTTCAACCTGACCACGTTCCCCAACGACGAGGGGTACGACGAGCTGGTGCTCGCCCGGGACATCCCGGTGCAGTCGCTCTGCGAACACCACCTCCTGCCGTTCCACGGCGTCGCCCACGTCGGCTACCTGCCGGGCGCGCGCATCCTCGGGCTGTCCAAGCTCGCCCGGGTCGTCGAGCTGTTCGCCCGGGACCTGCAGGTGCAGGAGCGGCTCACCAAGCAGGTCGCGGACTGGCTCGATGTGCAGCTGGCGCCGAAGGGAGTCGGGGTGGTGGTCGAGGCCGAACACCTGTGCATGTCGCTGCGCGGCGTACGCGCCACCGGCTCCCGTACGGTCACCTCCGCGCTGCACGGGCTGCTCCGCGACGACCCGCGCTCCCGGCAGGAGTTCTTCTCCCTCGCCGGCTCCGGCGCCTAACCCACCAGGAGCGATCCGTGGCTACCGAGCACACGTACGTCATAGTCGGCGCCGGCCTCACCGGCGCGAAGGCAGCCGAAACCCTGCGCGAAGAAGGCTTCACCGGCCACGTGATCCTCGTCGGGGAGGAAGTCGAGCGGCCGTACGAGCGGCCCCCGCTGTCCAAGGGGTACCTGCTCGGCAAGGACGACAGATCGAAGCTGTACGTCCACGACGAGACCTGGTACGACGCACAATCCGTACAGCTGCGGGTCGGGCGACGGGTCACCGCGATCCACCGCGACCGGCACCAGGTCGAACTCGACGGCGGCGAGCGGATCGGCTACACCAAGCTGCTGCTGGCCACCGGCTCCTCCCCCCGCCGCCTCAACGTCCCCGGCGCCGACCTCGACGGCGTCCACCACCTGCGCCGCATCGAGGACTCCGAACGCCTCCGCGACGCGCTACGGGCCGGCGGCCCGGTCGCCGTGATCGGCGCCGGATGGATCGGCCTGGAAACCGCCGCCGCCGCGCACGCGCACGGCTGCCCCGTCACCGTCGTCGAACCACAGACCGCGCCCCTGCTGGCCGCGCTCGGCACCGAGATGGGCGGCTACTTCGCCGACCTGCACCGGCGCCACGGCGTCGACCTGCGCCTGCGTACCACCGTCTCCGAACTCCGGGCCGACAACGGCCGGGTCGCGGCCGTGGTCACCGGTGACGGCGACGTGATCCCCGCCGAGACCGTCGTCGTCGGCGTCGGGGCCACGCCCAACACCGCACTCGCCGCACAGGCTGGTCTGGCCGTCCACAACGGGATCGTGACCGACGCGTCACTGCGTACCGACGACGCCGCCATCAACGCCGCGGGTGATGTCGCCAACGTCCACCATCCGCACTACCGGCGGCCGATCCGGGTCGAGCACTGGGCCAACGCGGTCAACAGCGGACCCGCCGCCGCCCGGGCGATGCTCGGTCAGAACGTGGTCTACGACAGGCTTCCGTACTTCTACACCGACCAGTACGACATCGGCATGGAGTTCACCGGCTGGTTCCCGCCCGGCGGCTACGACCGCGTCGTCACCCACGGCGACCTCGACTCCGACGCCTTCTACGCCTTCTGGCTCACCGGAGAACGGACAGTCGCCGGGATGCACGTCAACCGCTGGGACGACGGCATCGCGCCGGTGCAGGAGCTGATCCGAAACGGCCTGCCGATCAACCCAGATCGACTCACCGACCCGCGGCGCTCAGCGAACTGACCTCACGCCACTCTGCGGGAAGCAATCAAGGCCATGACCGCGTTTCCGCTGGTCACAGCCTTGATCCGTTGCGCGCCCGAAGGGATTCGAACCCCTAACCTTCTGATCCGTAGGTTGCACGGGCTCAAGATAGTAACTATGCGTGACGGCGTATCGGTTCAGTCCGGTGCGCCGTTGTTTTGTGCCGGTGAGTATCAGCAGGTCCGGGCCCTGGACTCTGCCTGTCGTTTCCGATCCTGCAGGGTGTGCCGGGCTGGTGTGCTGGAACCGTGCAAGAAATCCGCCGGGATAGCCGGCGTCCGAGCACCATCGGAGCCGAAGATCCACTACACGGCCGTGACTACCGAGTGATGCGGGCACCTCGGCAGGGTCCTGTTCAGGCCGGTGTGCCCACGCAGTACGGCTCGGCCACACCCAGGTCGAGCAGCCGACCCGGAAGCCGGAACATCGCCCGGTGCGTCCCCTAGCGCCGATTTTCGCGAAGCGTTCTTTGTCTGATCTTCGGGGTTCGTGCGGCCGTGCTCGTGGTGCGGCAGAAGTTGGATGTGTTGCCTGGTAGGCGATTCCCCGCGGGGCGGCGTGGTCATGGCGCGG
>JBOGDE010000345.1:0-6091 GCA_050701695.1 Micromonosporaceae bacterium | reverse complement strand
GGCCGCGGGGGCGGGCTGCGCGGCCGGGGCAGCGGCCTGGGCCGCGCCAGAGGGCTTCGCCGGCGCCTCGGGAGCAGCCGCGGCGGCGGGGGAGTCGGTACGCCCGTCAGCACCGCTGGGCCGGTAGTCGGCGAAGAAGTCGTGCCAGGCCGGGTCCACCGTCGCGGGGTCGGTCAGGTACCGCTGGTACATGTCCTCGACGATCCACTCGTTGGGGCCGAACTCCGCGAGCACATCGGGGTTTGTCTTGGGGTTGTTCTGTGTTGCCACGACCTTGATCGCCTCTTCCACCGGTTGCGTAACTGACGCGCGAGGGACACCGACGTCCGGCGTCCCAGGCTACGCGTCCGGTTCCAGCAGGGCGTACCCAACTCGCTCGGATGTGGCCCAGTGCCCTGAGTCAGAGATTCGCTTGCGAATTCCGGCGCCCAGCTGCCGCCTCGCGGCGTTGTCGTCGTCGCCAATACAACACCGGTATTGGCTCCTCCTCCGCCTTGCGACGCGACACCTGGACACCGGACTTCATCAACCAATCTCTGACTCAGGGCACTAGTCGAGCGGCTCCGTCGAGCAGTGCTGTCGCTCGATGTCAGCTGATGTCGCGACGCTGCGTGATCATGGTGCCGGCGGCACCGGCCAACACGCCGTACGCCACCAGCACGAGACCGCCGACCCAGCGCGGCGGCAGGTCGACCAGGGTGACGCCGGTGACCATCAGGTCCGACGCGGTGGAGGGCAGCAGTACCGCGAGATCGACCAGCCAGGTCTGTCCCGTCCACTGGGAGAGCGCGAACAGGATCCCGAGCCCGATCGTGCCGGTCAGCACGTACATCGCGATCGCCACGATCACGGTCGCCAGCTGGCTGCGGATCAGGGTGCCGAGCCCGATCCCGAGGATCGCCCAGAGCACGTACGCCAGCAGGTTGAGTCCGATCGCCGCCAGCACCGTGGGCTCGCCGAGCTGCGGGCCGGCGTCGATGCCGGTGAAGAACAGCACGCCGCCGATCAGGTCCACCACGGTGGTCGCCGCCCAGAACACCACGCCGACCCCCACCGCGGTCACCAGTTTCGCGACCACCACCCTGTCTCGCCGGGGCGTGGTGAGGAAGCTGGCGCTGGCGGTCTGGTGGGCGTACTCGTTGGTCATCAGCAGGGTGCCGAGCAGCAGCGCGAACATCAGACCGAAGAACTGCCCCGAGGTGTAGAGGTTCACCGCGGTGGCGGCGTACTGGTCGGCCGGCTCGGGCCCCCCGGCCGCCTCGGGCCCCAGCACGAAGTTGGCCTCCACGATCGCGACCAGCAGGGTGAGCGTGGTGGTGCCGAGCAGCACCACACCGAAGATCCACCAGACGTTGGTGGTGAGCAGCTTGCGCAGCTCGCTGCGTACCAGATTCATCGGATCTCGGCTTTCTCGCTGGTCAGCTCCAGGAACACGTGCTCGAGATCGGGCCGCTCGGCGACCAGCTCGTGCAGCTCCACCCCGGCGGCGAGCGCTGCCCGGCCCACCGTGGGTGCGTCGGTGCCGGTGACGTAGAGAAGATCAGAACCTTCCGGGTGTACGGCGCTGCCGTTGGCCGACAGTGCCGTGGCCAGCTGCGCCGCGGCGGGGGTACGCACCCGGATCCGGTGTTGGGCCAGCGAGTCGATCACGGTGTCGACCGGGCCCTGGGTGACCAGCCGCCCGTTGGCGATGATCAGCACATCGTCGGCGAGCTGCTGCACCTCCGAGAGCAGGTGACTGGAGACCAGGATGGTGCGCCCCTGGTCGGCCAGGCCGCGCAGCAGGTCACGCATCCAGCGGATCCCGACCGGGTCCAGGCCGTTGGCCGGCTCGTCGAGGATCAGCACCTTCGGGTCGGCGAGCAGCGCCGCGGCGATCCCGAGCCGCTGCCGCATCCCGAGCGAGTAGCCCCGGAATTTCCGGTGCGCCGCCGGGGTCAGCCCGACCAGCTCGATCACCTCGTCGACCCGGCGGTCCGGCAGCCCGGCGGCGGCGACCAGCACCCGCAGGTGGTTGCGGCCGCTGCGCCCCCGGTGGGCACCGGAGGCCTCCAGGATCGCTCCCACGGTACGGGTGGGCTCGGCCAGGTCGCGGTAGCGTACGCCGCCGATCCGGGCGGTGCCGGAGGTCGGCTGGACCAGGTCCAGGATCATCCGCAGGGTGGTGGTCTTGCCGGCGGCGTTGGGGCCGAGGAAGCCGGTGACCCGGCCCGGCTCCACGGTGAACGTCAGGTCGTCGACGGCTTTCACGGTGCGGTAGTGCTTGGTCAGGCCGGTCACGGTGATCTGGCCGTCGGTCATCTGCTCTCCCGGCTGGCTCGGGGACGCCGGCCCCAGCCTCGCACAGCGGCCCGCGCCCCGCGGTCCCTGGTCGATCGCGGCGGCGCTGGTGACGTACACAGCGTAGTGTTATTACTTGGTCGCTCTGCGCAACGATCAGGGTGGACCGCTCGTTGAACCCACCGGTGGATCTTCGCCGCTGGCGGCGAACAAACGAGGACGGACAGATGAACCGTAGGGCAGCGGTACGCAGGTGGTTGGTGCGCGGTCTGGTGGCGGCGGTGTTCCTGCCGGGACTGGTCGGGGTGGTGCCGGCGGTGGCCCAGGTGACCAGCCCACGGATGGTGGTACGCCCGGTGCCCAGCAGCGCCTTCTCCCTGACGGTACGGGTGCACGGCGAGCCCGCCCGGCACGCCACCGTGAACTGCGCGCCCACCGGTGGCAGCCACCCGGCGCCGCGCCGGGCCTGCGGTCAGCTCGACGCCGCCAGGGGCGAGATCGCCGCGATCCCCGCCACCGGCGACCTGTGCACCACCGAGTACCGCCCTGCCACCGTCACCGCCAGCGGGATCTGGCGCGGCGAGCGGCGCGGGTACCAGCGGGAGTTCGGCAACCTGTGCGAGGCGGTACGCGAGACCGGCGGCGTGGTCTTCGCGTTCTGACCCGCCGCGTTACCCGGGCTGCGTTACCCGGCCAGGGGCCGCGCTACCGGCCATCGCTTCATTACTCGGCCAGGTCGGTGAGGATCGCCTGGGCGGCGTTGTGGCCGGCGCAGCCGATCACCGAGCCCGCCGGGTAACAGCCGGCGGCGCCGGCGTACACCCCGTCCACCCCGACCCGGTACGGCATCCGGTCGGTGAACGAGACCGTGTTGTCGACGTGGAAGATGTTGCCCCCGGTGATCCCGAACCGGGCCTCGACCTCCCGCGGCGACAACGCGTCGACGTCGACCACCAGCGAGGACAGCCCCGGAGCGTACGTCTCGGCGAAGCCGATCAGCCGGTTGACGTACCCGTCGAGCTCGGCGGCCCAGGACGATCCGGCCGGTACGTGCGGCACCCCCTGCACGAAGAACGCCGAGGAGTGCCGGCCGGCGTCGTCGCGCAGCGATTCGTCCAGCGTGGAGTGCAGATACCACTCCAGCGGTGGCAGCGGCGCCAGCCGGCCGTCGGCCGCGGCGTCGAACGCCTCCCGTACGGCGGACAGCACGCTGCCGTCGGAGGCCGGCGGCGGCATCAGGTGCACCGTGGTGCCGTGCTGGCCCATCGGCTCCGGCAGCGCGGCGAACCGGGGCAGCTCCGACAGCGCCAGGTTCACCTTCATGGTTTGGCCGGCGGAGCGCTCCGCGTACCCGTCGAGCCGTGCCGAGAGCCCGGCCGGCGAGGCGTCGCCGAGCAGCCCCGGCAGCCGGTACGGGTCGGTCGCGGCCAGCACCACCCGGGCCGTGATCTCCTCCCCAGCCGAGGTCACCACCCCGGACGCCGCACCGCCGTCGGTCAGGATCGCCGAGACCGTCGCCCCGGTACGGATCGCCGCCCCGTCGCGTACCGCCCGCTCCGCCAGCGCCCGGGTCACGGTGCCCATGCCGCCGCGCACCATCATCCAGGTGCCGCCGGCGCCCGGTAGCCGGCACATGTTGTGCACCAGCAGGTTGTGGCCGGTGCCGGGGCTCCACGGTGAGCCGGTGATGCCCGGCATCCCGTCGGTGACCGCGTACATCGCCACCAGCAGCTCGCTGCCGAACTCGAAGCTGGTCAGGTAGTCGATCGCCGAGCCGCGTACCAGCTCCACGAAGCGCTCCCGCAGCTCGGGCCTGATGTACCGGTCCGCGGTCTCGGCCACCGGCAGCGGCTCGGCCAGCCACGCCGGCGCCAGATCCGAGGCGAGCGCCGCCAGCTCGGTCGACAGTGCCTGCTGCGCCCGCCAGTCCTGCGCGGTGAAGAACTCCTCGAACTGCCGCTGGTTCGCCCCGGAGTCCGCGCCCAGCAGCAGATGCCGGCCGTCGGTGGTGGGCAGGAAGTAGTGCGGGTCGCGGCGTACCAGCGGAAGGTCCATGTCGAGGAGCGCGATCAGCTCCGGCGGCATCAGCCCCAGCAGGTACGCCCCGGTCGAGGCGCGCAGCCGTGGCGCCTTGTCGAACGGCTGCTCGGTACGGCACGCGCCGCCCACCACCGTGTCCCGCTCCAGCACCGTCACGTCCAGTCCGGTACGCGCCAACAGCGCCGCCGCCACCAGCCCGTTGTGCCCGGCGCCGATCACCACCACGTCCACCATGCCGTCATCCTCACATCACCCGGCCGCTCCGGCTGCCCGCCCGGCCACTCCGGCTGCCCGGTCCGGCTGCCCGGGCCCGGCGCTCCGGCGTGGGTATCCTCATCGCGTGCGACGGGGCGGCGACCGGTGGTGGCGGCGGGGGTGGCGGCGGGTCGACCCGCTCACCGCCGTGGCGGTGCTGGCGATCGTGGCGTACGCCGTGATCGGCATCGGTTCCCCGCTGCTCGGGCTGAAGGTGTTCGCCGCGACCGACCTGCTCGCCGGCTCCAGCCCGTACCGGGACGCCGGGCTGGCCGGCACCGAGGTGCAGAACACCTACCTCAACGACACCATCGACTCGTACCTGCCGAACACGGCGCTGTTCGTCAGCGCGCTGTACGAGGGGCACCTCGCGGCCTGGAACCCGTACATCATCGGGGGTACGCCGCTGGGCGCCAGCCCGAATCTGGGGCTGCTCAACCCGATCGCGTGGCCGTACCTGCTGCTGCCGGTCTGGCTCGCCCCGGCGTACGTGAAGCTGGTCGAGATCGCCGCCGCGGTCGGGGGCACCTTCCTGTTCCTGCGCCGGGTCGGGCTGGGCCGGCCGGCGGCGCTGCTGGGTGGGCTGGTGTTCGCCTCCAGCGGCTTCATGGTGGCGTGGACCAACTGGCCGCACACCCGGGTGGCGGCGCTGATCCCGTGGCTGTTCCTGGCGCTGGACCAGCTGGTGGCCCGGCGCCGGGCCAGCGACGGGGTGCTGGTCGCGGTGGTCACCGCGTTCATGGTCGCCGGTGGTTTCCCGGCGGTCGCCGGTTACGGCCTGCTCTTCGGCGCCGGCTATCTGGTGGTACGCACCCTCGCCGCGTACCCCTCGCAGTGGCGCCGGATCGCCGGGGTCGGGCTCGGCGCCCTGTCTGCCGTGGCCGCGGGGGTGGCGCTGACCGCGTTCCAGCTGGCGCCGTTCGTGTCGTACATGTCGGCGGCGCACGTCAACGGGCGGGAGCAGAGCCCCGCCGACCACCTGCCCCCCGAGTCGCTGGTGACCGCGATCGCGCCCTGGGCGATGGGCAGCACCGATCCCGCCAGGCCGCCGTTCTGGTACCTGTCGGTCAACCTCGTGGAGTCCCTGGTCTACCTCGGTGCCGCCGCCGCGGTGCTGGTGGTGGTCGCGCTCGCGCTGCCGGGAGCCGGCCGTACGCTGCTGCCGCGCGGGGTCTGGACGTACCTGGTCGCTGCCACGGGCGCCCTGCTGGTGGTGCTCTACGCCGGGCGGTTCCCACTATGGCTGCTGCAGCAGCTGCCGGTGCTGTTCAGTGAGAACTTCGTCGGCCGCGCCCGCAGTGTGCTCGGCTTCCTGCTCGCCGCGCTGGCCGCGGTCGGGTTCCAGCTGCTGCTCAGTCACCGGTTCCCGGTGCGCGGAATCTCCTGGTACGCCGGCGGGGTCTGGGCCGGAGCCGGGCTGCTCGGGGCCGGCGCCTGGTGGGCGGCGCGGTGGGCGGCGTACCGCCACAGCGCCGGTGACCCGCTGGCGGCCGTACGACGCGTCGGCCACCTGGAC
>JBOGDE010000344.1:0-6123 GCA_050701695.1 Micromonosporaceae bacterium | reverse complement strand
CGTCGGGACACAGCACCCCGGCCACCGGCGGCCGCGCCGCACCCGGTGCCGTCGGGAAATCCGCCGCTGCCCCGGCGCCCGTGGTCAGCGGCGAATCCAGATACCAGTACGGCTCGGCGAGCTTCCCGGAGTCGATCTCGGCGCGCGCCGCCGGGTCGGTCACCGCGCGCTCCAGCACGGTACGGCGATGCTGCCACTCGGTCTCGGACTGCGGCGCCAGGAACCGCATGGTGCGGCCGGTGACCCGCAGGTTCTCCCGCGCGGCGGCGTGCCGCTCGGTGTGGTAGCTGTCGAGCAGCCGCTCCCCCGCCCAACCCCGCAGCGCGTACGCCAGCTTCCACGCCAGGTTCTCCGCGTCCTGCAGCCCGGAGTTGAGGCCGCGGGCCCCGAACGGCGCGTACAGGTGCGCGGCGTCACCGGCGAGGAACACCCGACCCACCCGGAACCGCGCCGCGCACCGCTGCGAGAACCGGTAGACCGTACGCCACACCAGCTGGTACGGCAGCGTGCCGGCGATCCGGCGGATCCGCTCGTCCAGCGCACCCGAGGCTTCCTCGCCAGCCAGGTCGAAGTCGGGCGGCACCTGCCAGTCGATCCGCCACACCGACGCCGGCTGCTGGTGCACCAGCACCTGCCGGCCCGGGTTCCACTCCGGGTCGAAGTAGAAGCGGCGCTCGTTCGGGAACGGCAGCTCCGCCCGGATGTCCGCGATCAGGAACCGGTCCTCGAACGACTCGCCGCCGAACTCGACCCCCAGCAGCTCCCGTACCGTGGACCGGGCGCCGTCCGCGCCGATCGCGTACCCGCCGCGCAGCCGGCCGCTCGGCGTCATCACCGACACCCCGGCGGTGTCCTGCCAGAGCCCGGTCACGGGGTGCGCCCAGCGCAGGTCGACCAGCGGTTCGGCGGCGACCCGGTCCAGCAGGTACCGCTCCACGTTGGCCTGCGAGATGTTGATCCACGGCGGCAGCGCGCCCCCACCCGGGTCGTCGAAGGTGACGGTGAGCAGCTCGTGGTCCCGGTAGTACGTACGCCCGGTACGCCAGGTGACGCCCTCGGCGAGCAACGGCTCCAGACACCCGATCCGGCCGAAGATGTCGAGCACGTCGCGCTGGGTGCAGATCGAGCGGGAGCCCACGATCTGGTGCGCCGGCGCCGCGTCGCACACCACCGTCGGTACGCCCCAGCGGGCCAGCAGCAGCGCGGTGCCGAGCCCCACCGGCCCGGCCCCGACGACGATCACCGGCTCGCTGCCCGCCCCGGTGGTCACGCCTGCAGCTGCTCCCAGATCTCGCGGTCCCGTTGCGGGGTCCAGACCGTCGGGTGCTCCACCCCTTCCAACTCCTCCCAGGCCCGCGCCACGTTGAACGGCAGGCAGTGCTCGAAGATCGGCCAGCCACCGTACTCCGGGGCGAGCGCGGCACGCGCCAGCCCGAACGCCTCCCGCAGCGTGCCCCGCATCGCGTGCACCGCGCCCACCTCGGCCAGCAGCATCGTCAGGAACCGGCGGGTCTGCGCGATCGCGGCGGTGACCCCGTCGGCGCCGTGCACCACCGCACCCCTGCCCCCGATCAGCACCCCGGCGCGCAGCTTGGCCACGTTGTCCAGTGTGGAGCGTTCCCACTCCCGGTGGTATGCGTCGCCGGTGTAGAGCGCGGCCCGGGACTCGACCAGGTCACCCGCGAACACCACCCGCTGCCGGGGCAGCCAGGCCACGATGTCGCCGCGGGTGTGGCCCCGCCCGCAGTGCCAGAGCACCAGGTCGCCGCGGTTTCCGCCGAGGTCGATGGTGAGCGCGTCGGTGAAGGTGAGCGTCGGCCAGGTCAGCCCCGGGATCGACTCCGGCTCCCGGAACAGCCGCGGCATCCGCGCCAGCTCGCTGCCCCAGTCCTGGGTGCCGCGCTCGGCGATCAGGGTACGGGTGTGCTGGTGCGCCACGATCACGTCGGCGTCGAACGCGCTGGCGCCGAGCGTACGGACCGCGTGGTAGTGCGAGAGCACCAGATACCGCACCGGCTTGTCGGTGTGCTCGCGCAGCCGGGCGAGCCAGGCGCGGGCCGCGACCGGGGTGGCCATCGCCTCGATGCAGACCAGGAAGTCCTCGCCCTCGATGGCGCCCACGTTCGGGTCGCCCTCGGCGGTCAACGCGTACACCCCGTCGGCCACCACCTCGAGGGTCTGTTCCTTCTCGGCGAGGTCACCCGACGACGCGAACGGCTTTGCGGCCATCACACACCTCCGCTCACCGCTGATCCTGCCGGATCTCCGCCCCGGACACATCACCTCTCACGCCATGACCGGTATGCCACCACTCACAGTGATCACTCTCGGTCGAGGCGGGGGCGCAGCCGGGCCCAGTACTTGCGGACCTGCGCGTCGACCAGCCGTGGGAACAGCCGCTTGAGTCGGGCGGCGCGTACCGCCTCGCCCCGGGTGAGCACCAGGAAACGGCGTGCCGCCACCGCGTCGTACACCTGGGAAGCGACCTGCTCGGCGGTGAGGTTGCTGCTCTGCATCAGCTTCACCGACAGCTGTGCGGCGGCGGTGTCGGGGCTGCGCAGCCGGTCATTGAGGTTGGTCGGGAAGAACGCCGGGCAGACCACGGTGGTGCCGATGCCGTACGGCTCCAGCTCGTACCGCAGCGTCTCCGAGAGCGCCAGCACGCCGGCCTTCGTCACGTTGTAGGAGGCCATCGCCGGCAGCTTCATCACCGCGGCGAGCGAGGCGACGTTCACCAGGTGCCCGCTGCCCTGGCCCTTGAAGACCGGGATGAAGGTACGGCAGCCGCGTACCACTCCCTTGAGGTTGATCTCGATGATCCAGTCCCAGTCGGCCATCGAGACCTTCTCCATCCGGCCTCCGGCACCCACCCCGGCGTTGTTGACCAGCACGTCGAGCCCGCCCCACTCCGCCTCGCACCAGGCGCGTGCCGCCTCCCACGACTCGTCGGAGGTGACGTCCAGCGGCTGGTACGGCTGCCCCAGCGCCGCCGCCGCGGCCTTGCCCGACACCTCGTCCACATCGGTCACCAGCACCCGGTCCCCCGCGGCGGCGAACCGGGTGGCAAGCGCCTGCCCCAGCCCCGAGCCGGCACCCGTGATCAAGACCCGCCTGCTCATACCACTCCCTCCGCCGCGCCCAGCCACCAGGCCGTCACGTGACTCTATGCCGTAGCGGCCCCACCGCTCCCGTCGAGCACGTCGTGTTCGCTGCCGTGGGGCCCGGCCACTTGGTGCGTTGAACGGTGCGGGACACGCCGATCGCACCGGCGTGTCGCGCACCGGTAGGCGCACCAAGTGGGCTGGGGCCATCCCGGCGGGCGGTGCAGAATCGGAGCCATGGAGGTAGTCAGGTATCACCGCAACGGGCCCGCCGCCGATGTACTGGAGCTGGCCGAGCTGGACACCCCGCGACCCGCCGCCGGAGAGGTACGGGTCAGGCTGCGGCTCTCGGCGGTCAACCCGACCGACGTGAAGCTGCGCACCGGGGGCGCGCTGGGGTTCCCGTACCAGGTACCCCACCACGACGGGGCGGGCGAGATCGACGCGGTCGGCGACGGGGTGGACACGGCGAGGATCGGCGAACCGGTCTGGGTCTATCTCGCCGCGTTCCGGCGCCAGCACGGCACCGCGGCGCAGTGGGTGTGCCTACCGGCGAGGCAGGCGGTGCCGCTGCCCGGTGGCATCGACCTGGCGCTCGGGGCGGTGCTCGGCGTACCGGCGATGACGGCGCACTGGGCGCTGTTCGGTGACGGGCCGCTCGACGGCGCGACGGTGCTGGTGGCCGGTGGCGCCGGCGCGGTCGGGCATTTCGCGATCGAGCTGGCGCGCCGGGCCGGAGCGACGGTGCTGGCCACCGCGTCGACCCCGGAGAAGATCGCGCTCGCCGAGGCGGCCGGTGCCAGCACGGTGGCCGACTACCGGGACCCGGACGCGGCACGGCTGCTGCGCGCGGCGGCGCCGGATGGCGTACACCGGGTGATCGAAGTGGACCTGGGCCGCAACCTGGCGCTGGACCAGGAGCTGCTCGCCCCCGGTGGGACGGTGGTCACCTACGCCGCCGACGGCCCGGACGCCGTGATCCCGGTACGCCCCTGGATGATCCTGAACGCCCAGCTGCGATTCCTGCTGCTCTACAACGCCGGCGCCGACACCCTGGACGCCGCCGCGAGCGAGATCACCCGGGCGCTGCGCGACGGCGCGTTGACCCCGCTCCCGGAGCACCGGTTCGGCCTGGCCGACGCGGTGGCCGCGCACCAGGCGGTGGAGGCCCACGTCACCGGCAAGGTACTGCTGGAGCTGCCCTGACCCGGCCGTAGCCAAGCCGGCATTTCCGCTGGTACGTGCTGCGTATGCTGGCCCGGAAGGCTACCGACAGCTACGAGGGGAAGCCATGGGCTGGATTCTGGCGATCGTCGGCATCGTGATCGTGCTGGTGTTCGCGGTCGCGGTGATCGGGATCTACAACGGGCTGGTGCGCGCCCGCAACGGCTACAAGAACGGGTTCGCGCAGATCGACGTACAGCTCACCCGCCGGCACGATCTGATCCCCAACCTGGTGGAGACCGCGAAGGGCTACATCAAGCACGAGCGGGAGACCCTGGAGGCGGTGATCCAGGCCCGTAACACCGCGATCGCGGCGCAGGGCCAGGCCAGCGCCAACCCGGGCGAGCCAGACGCGATGCGGAAGCTCTCCCAGTCGGAGAACATGCTCACCGAGACGCTGGGGCGGCTGTTCGCGCTGAGCGAGGCGTACCCGGATCTGAAGGCCAACCAGAACATGATGCAGCTCTCCGAGGAGCTGACCTCGACGGAGAACCGGGTGGCGTTCGCCCGGCAGTCGTTCAACGACCAGGTGATGGGCTACAACAACAAGCGCGAGACCTTCCCCGGCAACCTGATCGCCGGAATGTTCGGGTTCACCCCGGCCGCGCTGCTGGAGGTCGAGTCCCCCGAGGTGCGGCAGGTCCCACGGGTCCAGTTCTAAATGGACTACTTCGAACGGCAGCGCCAGGTACGCAGGCTCTCCCAGCGCCTGGTGCTGCTGTTCGCGCTCGCGGTGCTCGGCATCGTGGTGGCGGTCAACCTGGCGGTGGTCGTCGGGTTCCAGCTCTACAGCCTGCCGGGACCGCAACTGTGGAGCCTGGTCGCGGTGGTCAGCGCGGTCACCCTCGCGGTGATCGGCGCCTGTTCCCTGGTACGGATGCTGCTACTGCGCGGCGGAGGCGGCGGCAAGGTCGCCCAGCAGCTGGGCGGGGTGCGGGTGCCGGAGGACACCACCGATCCCGCGCTGCGCCGGCTGCGCAACGTCGTCGAGGAGATGGCGATCGCGTCCGGAGTCTCCGTACCCGAGGTGTACGTGCTGGAGCACGAGCCCGGCATCAACGCCTTCGCCGCCGGCTGGTCCCCCGCCGACGCCGCGGTCGCGGTGACCCGCGGCGCACTCCAGACCCTCAACCGGGACGAGCTGCAGGGCGTGATCGCCCACGAGTTCAGCCACGTGGTCAACGGCGACATGCGGCTGAACATCCGGCTGATCGGGGTGCTGTTCGGCATCCTGGCACTCGCCGTCGTCGGCCGTTTCCTGTTGTACGGGAGCCGCGGCCGTGGCAAGAGCGCCGGCGCCATCATGCTGCTCGCACTCGCGCTGTTCGCCGCCGGGTACGTCGGGGTGTTCTTCGGTCGGCTGATCAAGTCGGCGGTGTCGCGGCAGCGGGAGTACCTGGCCGACGCGTCGGCAGTGCAATTCACCCGCCAGACCCGGGGCCTGGTCGGGGCGCTGAAGAAGATCGGCGGCATCCCCACCGGCTCCACGCTGCGCAACGGCAAGGTGGAGGACGTCAGCCACATGCTGTTCGGCGACGGGCTGAAGCTGGCCTCGATGTTCGCCACCCACCCGCCGCTACCGGAGCGGATCAAGGTGCTGGACCCGACTTTCGACCCGCGGGAGCTGGCCGCGCTCTCGCAGCGTTGGGCATCGGCGCCCCCGGACGGCCTGGCCGAGGACCACGCGCTCGGCCTCGCCCCGGCACGGGAGCGCACCCCATCGCAGACCGCACCCGAGACGACCCCCGCCGGCGTGCCAGGAGCGGCACCCGCCGGCGTGCCAGGAGCGGCACCCGCC